>CAYGMB010000074.1:303-8761 GCA_964350765.1 uncultured Flavobacteriaceae bacterium | reverse complement strand
CTATAAAATCTGTGTTTGTAAATAAGATAGAAAAAGTACCTTGAACTTGTAATACTTGAGATCTAAACTTATTAAGTAAACTTTCAACTTGAGAATAGTGCTTAGTCTTTAGAGAATTTGTTGTAAAAGCAATTGGATGAATGGTTAGAGGAGTTCGAATTTCATAATCTAAATCATAAAACAAAAAAGGAGTACAGGTCCCAGCTCTATATCCAGGTGTATTTTGATATACCATGGTAAAATCTTTTTCAACTTCTAATTCTACTAGATCTCTATAAAAATCTGGAAGGCTTACTCTAAGTTCTGTATTCATAGTACTTTTCACAGTTCTATTAGTAATGGCTTCAAGTTGTCTTTTTTCTTTCTTTTTAATTTTATAATCATCAAGCCCATCATTAGAGAAGACCAATCCAACTTCTTTATAGTCTGATACAAATTTTAGTAAGGATTTAAATCGCTTGCTATACGTTGTAATGCTTTCACTATAATCTACAGACTCTCCTAGCATAAAGAAAAAAGTAAATTTTTCAGGGCGATTTTTAATCGTAGTAATAAGCCATGAAAAAGTATCGTTAGGGTCGTTACCTAGCGTAAGTACTTTTAAGCGATTGTAAAAACTCTTTAGCCTAAACTTAGCAAGATCTCTTGTTCCTCCTATAATAGACCGCACTAAGCCTTTTTGAATGTACTTATAAGGTTGTGGAGAAGCTATTAAGTGATGCTCTATAAAGTTTCTTTTTTCAAAAATAAGTTTTGGAAAATGAGACACTAAAATCCTCTTTAGTTTATATGCCCAGATATCTACTACTGGTTGTTGTAAAAAAGATTCTTTATAACCTAAACTTTCTGTAACGGGATATCTGCCTAATTCATCTTTTACATGTGGCAAGTATTCTTCATATCTACATAACAAATAAAATGAAGCCGAAAAAATATCAAAAGGGATCGCACTTTTTTCTGTCGCTAGAAAAAAACACTTTGTTTCTTCCCATTCTTTTACTGTTATATCAATAGTTTCAAAACCTTGTTGTGTAAGAAGTCCGTTTGCATAAATATAAAATTCATTCCCCATAGGTTTTTTTCCATAAGAAATCTTAGGACCAGTATGAGATATAAAATTTTCTATAGTAGAAGTAAATTCAATTTTAATACCCAAAATACGAGTCATAATATGTTTAAAAACATATTGAATTCTCGGAGTTACCTTTTGAGTGTAAATTAAAAGCATAAGAGTTATAAGGTTCCACTATCGGCAAAGCTAAAATACGCTTTTTGAGTTACGATTATGTGGTCAAGAACTTTAATATCCAAACTATTACCGGCTGTTTTTAGTTTTGAAGTTAAGTCTAAGTCAGATTGGCTTGGCTTTAAGGTTCCGCTAGGGTGATTATGAGCAAGAATTATACCTACGGCTCCCAATTGTATTGCTGTTTTGTACACCAATCTTACATCTACTATTGTACCTGTTATTCCTCCTTTACTTAATTGTGATGTTTGTAGAACTTTATTAGAATTATTTAAATATACAATCCAAAATTCTTCATGGGTAAGTTCTCCAATAAGAGGTTGCAATAATGCAAAGGCATCTGAGCTTGATGTTATTTTTTTTCTTATTAAAGCCTCTTCCATTCTTCTACGCCTTCCTAATTCTAAAGCAGCAGCAATTGTAACAGCTTTTGCTTCTCCAATACCCTTAAACGTCATTAGCTTATTAGTATCTAGTGTTCCAAGCTCATTAAGGTTATTTTCTACCGAAGCTAAAATACGTTTGCTTAATGCTACTGCACTTTCATTTTTACTACCACTACCTATTAATATAGCAATAAGTTCTGCATCACTTAATGCCATACGCCCTTTAGTAAGTAGTTTTTCGCGAGGTCTATCATCCTCACTCCAATTTTTTATTGTAAAAGAAGTATTGTATTCTTCCAAAATATTGAATTTGCTTAAAGATAATTAAGTATCTTTAATCTAAAAATTAACCTAACAATTATTTGCGATGCAATCTCTATTTGAAACACAAGCTTTTAATGAAATTAAAAATAGACTTGATAATCTAACTGAAGATTCACAACGTGAATGGGGAAAAATGACCCCAGGACAAATGGCGCATCATTGCCAAGGACCTCTCAATATTATACTTGAAAAAAAAGATTATGGATTTAAGCCTAATTGGTTTATAAATTTATTATTTAAAAAATCTATGTATAGCGATAAACCTTGGCGAAAAAATTTACCTACAGCACCTAAACTAAAAGAAACTAAAGAGCGAGATTTTGCAACAGAAAAAGCTAAACTCCTAGAGTTACTTAAAGAATTTGATTCTCAAAGAGATAGAGACAACTGGAAACCTCATCCTGCATTTGGAAAACTAACCAAAGAACAATGGGGTAAAATGCAATACAAGCATTTGGATCATCACTTAAGGCAGTTTGGAGTTTAAGTTTTTACTCTTTTAGAATTTTTATAATGTACCCACCACCACATCATCAATCGCATGATAAGGATAAGATGCTTGCCCTAATCAAGCGATTTCCTTTAGCTACGCTTGTTACTGCAATTAATAATACTCCGTTTATAACACACATCCCAGTTATTTATAATGAGGTTTCAAAAAAGTTAGTAGCGCATATAGATAAAAATAACCCCCAAATAGAAACCCTTAAAAATGGTAATAATGCAACTTTAGTCTTTAAAGGGCCAGACACCTATATCTCTCCAAGTATTTACACCACAAAACAACTTCCTACATGGAACTATATGATTGTTCATGTACAAGGCACTATTACTCAAATTAACGCACCAGAAGCAGTTAAAAAATCAATGGTAGAAATGACTGCTTTTCTCGAGGGGCAACATCCTAATTTCGCTCTTAAAATGGATGACACTCGCATGAATAGATTAATAAACTACATACAAGCTTTTGAAGTAACTCCTACACATTGGGAAGCAAAATTTAAACTATCACAGGACAAAAATCCAGCAGATTTTAAAGCTGCAAAACAAGAACTCATAAAAAAATCCAACAAGAATATTGCTGGATTTATTGAGGAAATGTATCGATAAATATTACACCAATTTCTTTACCTCTTCAAAGTCTAGTCCACCATAATTTCCGCTACTCATAAGCAATAAAGAAGTAGTATCTAGCTCTTGTGAAAATAAAAAATCTTTAAAAGCAGTTGGATCTGTGTAAATAAGTAAATCGTCTCGTTGAAAGGCTTCTGCGATTTGTTCTCTTGTAATAGGTGCTAGTTTTTTAATTTCGACTGCATGAGGAGAATAAAAAACTACAGCTGTATCTGCAGCATCTAAAGCCCCCTTGTATTCTTTTAAAAAAGCAGGGGTAAGACTACTATAGGTATGGAGTTCTAAACAGGCTACTAGCTTTCTATCTGGATATTGATTTTTTACAGCTTTGCTAGTTGCTTTTACCTTACTTGGCGAATGTGCAAAATCTTTAAAAGCAACAGTAGTATTACTTTCGGCTAGTTTTTCTAAGCGTTTACTGGCTCCTTTAAATGTAGCAATAGCTTCGTAGAAATCATCTGCATCTATCCCCATTAATTGGCAAATCCACCGAGCACCTTCTAAGTTGTTAAGATTATGCTCTCCAAAGACTTCTATAGGCATAGCTCCCTCTGGGGTTTCTAGTAACGTAACCCCATCTTCAACTGTATAACTTGGTGTTTGATATGGATATTTCTTAATAAGACTTTCTGAATTTTCAACAACATTTTTAACTTCTGGATCTTCTTCATTATAAATAATAGCGCCTCCATTTGTTATTTGGTCGAGAAAAATAGAAAACTGCTTTACATAGTTTTTATATGTTGGAAATACATTAATATGGTCCCATGCAATTCCACTTAATAAAGCAATATTTGGTTTATATAAATGAAATTTTGGTCTCCGATCTATAGGTGATGATAAGTACTCATCCCCTTCTAACACGATAAAGTCGTTATCATTAGTAAGCTTTACCATTACATTAAAACCTTCTAATTGTGCTCCTACCATATAATCTACTTCTTTATCATGATAATGCATCACATCCAAAATCATAGAAGTTATAGTTGTTTTCCCGTGGGAGCCACCAATTACGACTCTTGTTTTATCTTTAGATTGCTCGTATAAAAACTCTGGGTAACTATATATTTTAAGCCCTAATTCTTTAGCCTTTGTGAGTTCAGGATTGTCTTCTTTGGCATGCATGCCAAGTATTACTGCATCTATGGAAGCGGTTATTTTTTCTGGAAACCAACCATAAGTGTCTGGAAGTAAGCCTTGTGCTTTTAGCCTACTTTTTGAGGGGTCAAAAATTGTATCATCGCTACCTGTAACGGTATCTCCTTTAAAATGCAATGCTAAAGCTAAGTTGTGCATTGCGCTTCCACCTATGGCAATAAAGTGTACTCTCATATTTGAGTGTATATATTTTGCATTTATGAGTTAATTTGTAAAGATACTAATTTGAAACCCTTTTGAGTGTTTTGCAATAGGGATTGCGGCAAGTAGCTTTTGCTTGCAAAACTACAGCCAAAAGCCCGACCTAGACATTGCACAACAATGGCTAGGAATTGCCATGAAACTACAATGCTTGTATAATTTCTTTTTCTTTTTTGGCTTCCTTAAAAGTTGGACGTTCTTTTAATGCCTTATTAATCCAAACTAGTGCAGTTTGTTTTTTACCTTGGTTTTTATAAATCTGTGCCATACGGTAATATGCCCAATCTTTTGGCACTCCATCTTTTGCAGAATGATTTGCGATATAGGCTTGCAAACAGTTAATACCAAGCTCTGCATCAAGATTGTATTGAGCAGCAATTTTACCAATCTGGTAGTTTAACTGATTTCTTTTATGAATTTTAAGTGATTGTGAAGCTGTCTCCATAGCTTCTTTTGGTTTATTGTTTTTCTCGTAATGCTCTGTTAGTTTTTCATATGTGTGTGGGGAACCACCTACCTCAATTGCTTTTTTATAAAACTTTTCTGCATCATTTGGTCTATCGCTATATTCTGCAATATATCCATTTGCTAAGTAACCATCTACAGTTGAAATTTTGCCTAACTCGTTAGCGTACTTTATAGCCTTGCGTTCGCTACCTCCAATAATTCCGGGTAATTGTATATAAAATTCTACTAATGCCCAACGTACCTCTATGTGGTTTGGGTCTAATTTTGCTGCTTTTTCAAACTCTCTTTTTATATCTCCAATGTAAGTAGCAGCTCGAATACGACTTATAGAAAGTGCTTTCATTCCTAAAGCTCCTCCATATTTAAAATGGTAATTTGCATTAGTATCTTCTTCTTCTGCAAGAGCTTCATAATACTCTGGCTTGGATGTTGTTTTAAATACTCTTCAAAAAGAGGTTTTGCTTTATTAAAACGTTCTTGTTTAAAGTAAGTTTCGGCTTGCTCATAGGAATTTTGAGCAACTAAAATAATTGGACTGATAATAAAAATTAATAAAAATCTAATCAACATAAAATGTTAGTGTTATTTACTATTTGCTGTAAACTTTTCTACAGTTTTCTCTAAGTAGTTTCTATAATATTTAAACTTTGCTTTTGGGGTAATTGTTTTTTCATAGATTCCATCAATAGTAGAACTCCATATTAACTTATCACTATCTACATCAATAAAATCAACTATTAAATTTTGATTTACTTTCACATTCTTTATTGGGATACTTTTATCTACATTATCATTAACAGATCCAATGGGTATAAAATTATTAGAGTTTCCTATATAATTTAACTCCTCAGCAAAAAAATTAATATACAAATCTGGGTTTTTAGACTTTTTATAATTTGCTTTATGCATATTAATTTCAATTATTTGCAAAATAAGCTTACTTTCTTCTTCTGTTAATCCAGTTTTAAGTGTAGGGTAAAAATTGTATGTTTTAAATTGTGAATAATCAAGATCTTCTTTAGTCGTATAAATCGATGCTTTACACCCCGACAAAATTATGAATGTACTAATCAAAATTACCCTAATATAGTTTATCATAAAGTCTATTTTAGTTTAGGAGGGTATTTTTTTAAAGCCTTTTCAATAATTGTAAAGTAATATTTTTCTTTTTGAAGTGGCGATGATTTTTCCCTATAATTACCATCTATAACGGCCTGCCAAAATAACCCATCTTTTAACACATCTATAAAGTCTAGTGTGAATTTTTGGTTTATAGTTTTACCTCCTATAGGAATTCCGCCACTTATACCAAATCCTCCGTTACGTCCTCCACTACCTACACCAACACCAATTGTATTTCGCGAGTTTGAAAGTTGCTCTTCTGCAAAAAAGTTAACATAAAATTGCGGGGTATCAGATTTTTTATAGCCTCTAGCTTGTAGCAAGCTATCTGTTACTTTAATAATACGTTTATCATCTAACTCACTAAGACCTGAGTTTATACTTGGATAATAGTTATATGTTTTATAAGCAGTAAAATCTGTACTTTTTTCATAATCTGTAGCAACTGTTGCGCCACAAGAAGACAATAAAACACAAACCAAAACAGTATATATTAATTTCATAATGCTATTAATTACATTATAAAACTACGCAAAAAGTACGCCAAGAGATTTTGGTTTTGTTATAGTTTAACAATTAATCTCTTACTTTCTCGTTTAACATCCCCCATAATTTATCTTTTAATTCCATTAATCCCTGCTGTGCCACAGATGAGAAAAATAAATATGGGATTCCTTTAAATTGTATATCTAATTCGGCTTTCATTTCACTCTTAAGTTCCTCATCTAACATATCACTTTTTGAAATCCCTATTAGTCTATCTTTATCTAATAATTCTGGGTTGTATCTACGTAGTTCATCCAAGAGAATTTCATATTGCTTTTTAATATCATCTGCATCTGCTGGTATTAAAAATAGTAGTGTAGAATTACGCTCTATGTGTCTTAAAAAATAATGCCCTAATCCTCTACCCTCTGCTGCTCCTTCAATTATACCAGGAATATCTGCCATGACAAAGGTTCTATAATCGCGGTATTCCACAATACCAAGATTGGGCTTTAGGGTAGTGAACTCGTAATTGGCAATTTTGGGTTTTGCAGCGGTTATTACTGAAAGTAAGGTAGACTTCCCCGCATTAGGAAATCCCACTAGACCAACATCTGAAAGCACCTTCATCTCTAGTGTAAAGTTACCTTCTTCGCCATCGAGTCCTGGTTGTGCATATCGTGGAGTCTGATTTGTAGAAGATTTGAAATGATTATTTCCTCTCCCCCCTTTTCCTCCTTTGGCAATTATTAACTCTTCGCCATCTTCTAGCAACTCTTTTAATGTTTCCCCAGTATCAGTATTTTTTACAACTGTACCCAGAGGAACTTCAATATAGACATCAGCGCCATCTGCTCCAGTACTAGTTTGTTTACCACCAGCACTTCCATGTTCGGCTCTAAAGTGACGCTTAAATTTTAAGTGATAAAGCGTCCACATATTCTCATTTGCTTTAAGAATTACGTGTCCTCCACGACCACCATCTCCTCCATCAGGCCCTCCTTTGGGTATATACTTTTCCCGACGTAAATGCGCACTCCCTTTACCTCCTTTTCCAGAGGTTACATGGATTTTAACATAATCTACAAAATTACCTTCTGTCATGACCTTTCTTTCTTACTGAATATAGGAGTGTTTTTTACAGTTTGTCTATTACAGCGCTTAAACGCTCAGTAATTTCCGCTATACTTCCTACCCCATCTACCCCAAAATACTTATCCTCTTTCTGGTAGTAACCTTTTAAAATATCTGTTTTACGGTAATATTCTGCTATACGTTCACGTATTACTTCTTCATTAGCATCGTCTGCTCTGCCGCTAGATTTTCCTCTCTCAAGCAGGCGCCCTACTAAAACTTCATCGTCTACTTCTAAAGCAACCATAGCATTTATTTGCGAGTTTTTTTCTTTCATTAAGTCTGCTAAAGCTGTTGCTTGCGCTTCGGTTCTTGGAAAGCCATCAAAAATAAATCCGTTGGCGTCTTCATTTTTTTCCACCTCTGCATTCAACATATGTATTGTTACTTCGTCTGGAACCAGATGTCCTTTATCCATATAGCTCTTTGCCAAGTTTCCAAGTTCTGTTTCGTTCTTGATGTTATATCTAAATACATCTCCTGTAGAAATATGTACTAGTGCATACTTTTGTTTTAAAATTTCTGCTTGCGTTCCTTTTCCTGCACCCGGAGGGCCAAATAATACTATATTTTTCATATTTATTAACCGCGAAAGCGGCGCATTTTTAAGTTCAACGTTTTTCATGTTCTTATTTGTTCCGAAGAAATTTCTAAACCAATTCCACATAAAAAGCTAAACTAAATTTTGTTAGTCTCTAATAAGGGGGCAAAGATACTTTTTTTCTACCGAAGCACATTATCTAGTCTTACTTTCCGTTGAATTTGATTTACTATCCTGAATTTTTAGTTTCGAGTTCGA
>CAYGMB010000074.1:0-293 GCA_964350765.1 uncultured Flavobacteriaceae bacterium | reverse complement strand
TTGTAGCATGGCAAATTATTTTTCTTCAGATTTCAAATTAGGAATCCTTGGCGGAGGGCAACTAGGTAAAATGATCTTGTATGAAACTCGAAAATATGACATAGCTACCCATGTGCTTGATCCAAGTGCTGAAGCTCCCTCAAAAATAGCCTGTAATTATTTTGAGCAAGGAGACCTTATGGATTATGATACCGTATATAACTTTGGTAAAAAAGTTGACGTCCTTACTTTTGAGATTGAAAGTGTAAATGTTGATGCGCTTGCAGCTCTAGAAGCTGAAGGAAAAAAAGTGT
>CAYGMB010000073.1:0-8787 GCA_964350765.1 uncultured Flavobacteriaceae bacterium | reverse complement strand
TAAGCCTCTATCTTCTTAACTTTCGAGTTTTTATCATAATACTCTACAGCATTTAGATGTCTATTACCAAGTTCGTTAAATATAGTTCTTACCGAATATTCTTCGACAATCATTTTGGCTTCTTCAGAAAGATCTACTGTGATATTCTCTTTTACAAGAACACTATTCGCGTTTTCTTTTAAATCTGATGGGATAGAGAGTATTGAAAAATCAACTTGAGCGTTTGTAGAAATAAACGCTAAAAAAAATACTACTAAAAATTTAAACATATATTATCTCCCTGCTCGCAATATATAAAAATTTTTTATTCCTTGCTTTTAGAATCCATAAAGATTGTGACAGGGCCATCATTAATAAGTGCTACATCCATCATAGCACCAAAGGATCCGGTTTCTATTTTTTTTCCTAATTCTGCTTCTAGCTGTGTTATAAATAATTCATAAAGTGGGATAGCAACTTCTGGTCTAGCTGCTTTTATAAAAGAAGGCCGATTTCCTTTTTTTGTACTAGCATGTAGTGTAAATTGGCTTACCACTAAAATGTCTCCATCAACCGCATTAATAGCATTATTCATGTGGTCATTTTCATCTCCAAAAACACGCATGTTTACAATCTTTCTACATAACCAGTCTATATCTTCATGCGTATCTGCTTCTTCAATACCTAGTAAAATTAAAAACCCATTTCTTATACTAGCAATTTTTTTATTTGAAACTGTAACTGAAGCCTCCTTAACTCTTTGTAAAACTATTCTCATTATTCTTGGTAATTATCTTTACGATATTGCTCGTCTTCTCCTTCCATTATTTGAAGATAACTTCGGTAACGAGACCAAGCTATTTCTTCATTTTCTAAAGCATCTTTAACAGCACATTTAGGCTCTTCTATGTGAAGGCAGTTATTAAATTTACAATGCTCCTTCAGTTTAAAAAATTCTGGAAAATAATCTCCTAATTCTTCATTATCAATTTCAACCAATCCAAAACCTCGTATTCCTGGCGTATCTATAATTCTTGCGTTAAAGGACAAGTCAAACATCTCTGCAAAGGTTGTTGTATGCTGCCCTTGTTGGTGCTGCAACGAAATCTCAGCTATTTTTAAATCTAATGATGGCTCTATGGCATTAACTAATGTAGATTTACCTACACCACTATGCCCAGAAAACATAGAGACTTTACCCTTCATTATTTTTTTTACTTTATCTACATTTTTCCCTGTCTTTGCAGAAATACCTATACACTCATACCCTATGCTTCTATACAATGCTGCTAGGTATTTTATTTCTACCAATTCATCTTGATTATAGGTATCTATTTTATTGAAAAGTAAAACCGCTTTAATATCATACGCTTCTGCAGTAACCAAAAAACGGTCTATAAAAGCTGTAAATGTGGTTGGGTTATTTAATGTTACCAATAAAAAGGCTACATCTATATTAGCAGCTATAATATGCGTTTGTTTTGAGAGGTTAACAGATTTCCTAATAATGTAATTTTCACGTTCTTCAATCCTGTCTATAATACCTACTGTTTCATCTCCTTTGGTTTCAACCTTAAAGTTTACAACATCACCTACTGCTACTGGATTGGTACTTTTAATACCGTCTATTCTAAATCTACCTTTGAGCCTGCACTCATAAAAAACTCCATTTTGAGATTTTACGGTGTACCAACTTCCAGTAGATTTATATACAGTTCCTTGCATTACTGCAAAAATCTGAAAATTAATTTAATCAAACTCTATTTATTCTATATTTGCTACCAACGTAAAAACTAAAACAAATTTAATTATGAAAAACATTATTGTAACAGCACTTGTATTATTTTCTTTTATCCAGTTTTCTGAAGCACAGATTTATGAATATGAAACTGTAACAGTTATCGAATCTATTGTACCTAATGGGTTAGGTAGATCTAGAATGATTTCTGTAAATGATAAAAGAGATTATAAAGAGTTTACCTCTACCCAAACCGAAGAAGATAGCAAGAGAAATAAATCTGATAGAAGCGAAATTAGAGTGAAGGGTTTTGACGAAACAAAATTGCTCAACTTTTACAATCTTGGCGGTATTAGATTTCAAAATATTGCAGCTAATGATGCTATTGTAACTTCAAAAATTAATACAATGGCAGAAGAGGGCTGGGAACTAGCCTTTGTTAATAGTGGTGTAGAGAGTTTTGGAGGAAAAGGTGATGGAAATGGAATTTATGTAACAAGGTATATTTTTAAAAGAGTAAAACAATAATTATTCATAAAAAAAGCCGCTCATTGAGCGGCTTTTTTTATGAATTTACTATCTTTTTTTGGTGATTAATAGACTCTTGGTGTATAGCCTTGTAAATGCGCAACATAAACTCTTCACTTAAATTATTTGTCTCACCATCTAGTATCATTCTTCCAAGTACTTCGTTCCAACGTTTGTTTTGTAAAATAGCGACATTGTTTTGCTTTTTAATAGCACCTATTTTATCGGCTATTTGCATACGCTTGCCAAGCATTTCAACAATTTTATTGTCAATTACATCTATCTGGGTTCTATAAGTGTTTAATTGGTTTTTAAAGGCAGCTTCTTCACTTTCGGTTTTACGTATGCGTAAATCTACCGTTATTTGGTCTAGTGTAGCAGGGGTAATTTGTTGTTTTGCATCACTCCATGCATTGTCTGGGTCATAATGTGTCTCGATCATTAAACCATCATAGTTAAGATCGAGTGCTGTCTGGCAAAGGTCAAAAATAATATCTCTACGACCTGCAATATGAGAAGGGTCTAAGATAAGTGGTAAATCTGGAAATCTATTTTGCAAATCTATAGGTATTTGCCATTCTGGATTGTTTCTATACCTTGTTTTCTCATAGGTAGAAAATCCTCTATGTATAACTCCTAGGTTTTTTACATCGGCTTCATAAAAACGTTCTACAGCTCCAAGCCATAATGGAAGATCTGGATTTACAGGATTTTTTATTAATACAGGTTTATCTGTTCCTTGTAAAGCATCTGCCAACTCTTGAACTATAAATGGAGAAACGGTTGTTCTCGCTCCTATCCATAAAATATCTATATCGTGTTTTAATGCCAGCTCTACGTGATTGGCATTTGCCACTTCTGTGGTGGTAAGTAATCCTGTTTCTTCCTTTGCCTTTTGTAACCACTTTAATCCCAATGCTCCTACTCCTTCAAAATTACCTGGACGTGTTCTTGGTTTCCAAATTCCTGCACGCAAAACTGTAGTATCTGTTTCTTTAAGTTGATGCGCAATTTTAAGTACCTGCGCTTCAGTCTCTGCACTACAAGGACCTGCAATTACTAATGGATGTTGTAATCCAAAAGCATCTAACCAAGTTCTTAATTTTTTACTATTCTCCATGTTTTACAAATAAAAAAGAGCCTCAACGAGACTCTTTATAGTTTATATAATTATACAATAATCTCGGTATACATCAGTTAATAGTTTGATGCCACCAAGTTAAAAATTGTAAAAATGTGTTTCTCATTTTCATAGGTGCTAAAGTAATTAATTATTATAGGCTATAAAACCTTTTATGATTTTTTTTGCACCTTGAAGCTATCAAGTCTCCTTATTAATTTAGTAGCTTTGCTTACACAATAACTATGTCTATAAAAATATCAAATATTACAAAAGAGTATGAAGGTCAAAAAGCGCTTGACAACATTTCTTTTGAAATAAACAGAGGAGAAGTTGTTGGCCTATTAGGTCCTAATGGCGCGGGGAAATCTACACTCTTAAAAATTTTGACAACTTATTTACAAGCAACATCTGGAGAGGCTAGAGTAAATAGATTTGATGTGATTTCAGAAAAAAAACAAGTTCAAAAAAGTGTAGGTTATCTACCAGAACATAATCCTTTGTACTTAGAAATGTATGTAAAAGAGTACCTTTCTTTTAATACTAGAGCTTATGGTGTTTCCAAAAATAATGTTGAGAAAGTTATTGCGCAAACTGGACTTTTAACAGAGTGTCATAAAAAAATTGGACAACTATCTAAAGGTTACAGGCAGAGGGTTGGCATCGCAAATGCACTCCTACACAATCCCAATGTATTAATACTAGATGAACAAACTACTGGACTTGACCCAAATCAATTATTAGAAATTAGAGACCTCATAAAAAGTGCAGGGAAACCTCATCCAGATGGCACACCCGGAAAAACAGTTCTACTATCCACACATATTATGCAAGAGGTTGAAGCTATTTGTGATAGAGTACTAATAATCAATAAAGGGAAAATAGTACTTGATAAAAAATTAAAAGAGCTCAAAAAAAATAAATTGTTGAAGTAGAATTTGACTATCGTGTAGAAGAAATTGCTTTACAAAAAATACCAAAAGCAAAAAAAGTAGAAAATAGTGCTGGTTTTGTATATCAACTCTATTTTGAAACTGAAGAAGATATGAGAAGTTCAGTTTTTGATTTTGCACATGATAATGGGCTTAAAATACTTCAGCTACATCAAAAAAACACTTCATTAGAGCAACTATTTATAGAACTAACTACTCAAAAATAAGTCGCCCTTCAAACAACTCCTCTACTTCTACAATAGGAGGTCTATTTTTTGAAATAACATCTCCAATACTTACAATTTGCCCCTTTATAGATTGTTGAGGATTCACAATCATTTTTTGGGTTCCTCTATGAAACAACTCTAAATTCTGAATAATTAAATTTTCAGCTTCAATTCTATTATCACCATCAAAAAGACCAATATTAGCATTTTCGACATTTCCAGAAAGGTAAAAGTTAGACAATCCATTTGCTCCTATTTGAAGGTTCTGTACGTCAATATCTAGAATAAAGTCTCCATCTATATGAAACTCATCTTCATTTTCTTGGTCCTCAGAAAGTAAAACTAAGCTTGGGTAAGAAAGCGTTCCAATACTTTCAACTGGTAGGCCAGTACTAGAACGTATTTTGGTTATATTAGGAGCTGTTATATACATTTTTGTTATCCCATAATCCCTCACAAGGTTGCATCTATTTGTATTTCTAAGTTCTAGCAAACCATCTTTAACAGTAACCTCTATACCGTTTAGTAAATTCTCACCTGTTTCTACAATAACACGATGTTCGTTTCCTTGTTCTACATATAAATGAATACGTTCCCAAACTATGAGCCTTTCAAAATCTTCAACAGGAAACTCTTCTTGAACTATTCTCCCCGCTTGTTTGAAACAAGTTATTCCTTTTTCGGAGTCACACCCAGCAACTACAACAAATACTAGTATGTACAAAAGTTTTTTCATTATAATCTTATTCCAATTACAAATTCTACAGCTTCGGCTTTTGCTCCATGCGCTTTTACAGTTACAGCACCAAACACTTTATCCTTTAAAAAATACCTTTTTAGTCCAAGTCTATTATAGAGCCTGTTTTCAAACTCATAAGGCCAATATACATAGTATCCCAATTGTGAAACAAAGGCAACTTTATTAAAGCGTAATTCGTGCCCGATAAACACTCCCACGCGCTTGTAGTCTTCATTTCCTGTAAGCCCATCTTCTGGATAAGCTATTGATCTAAAACGAATTAATTCTTCCAAAAAAGTAGAGAAGAAAACATCAACTCCAGCCTGCAACGTACTCTTGTAGTTAATTCTCTTATCTACAAAACCTGAAACTACATAAAACGGGTATTGCCCTAATCCATTGACGTCTGCTTCGTTAACTCCAGACCTAAAGACTAAATTATATTTAATTTTTTCGGCATAACTGCTACTTGGAGTATCGTCTAATGGAATAAATTCTGGGAAATTTTCATGATCAAATTGGTAACTTAAACCTACGTTAAAAGCAAAGGTATTAGTACTATTATTTGGAGCTTTTAAGTTTGCATTAGAATAATGAATTATTGTAAAACCTGCATGAAACCCTAAACCGTTCCAGAGATTTTCTTTTACAAAATTTGCCTTTAAAAATGTTGTGCTTAAAAAAGAAGTACCATAGGCATTATTGATAAAATTAGTTTCTGCGTCATAGGGTTTTGTTGCATATGCAACTCCTTGTCCTAATCTAATTACTAAGTTTCTATCAAAAAAATACCAGTTATAGTGACCATACAGACCGTAATTTTCCCCAAGATAATAGTTCTTCATGTCTTGATAGGTAAATGTAAAACCCCAATCGGGATATCGATATCTACGTTCCCAATCGTTAAAACCATAGGTTTTTCTATTGTAAGAAAGTATGATTCCTGCAGGGTGTTCTGTGATAAGATGAGCAATGTCTGGATTGTGCTCTAGAATACTTCCGTAAAAATAATCTGCCTCTAGTGAAAAAGGCTTACGCTCTTCTTCTTGAGAGAACAGAGCCGTAACATAGGCACAGAAAAATAAAAGAATACTAATTTTTTTCACGAACGTAAAAATAGAAGAATTTAGAAAATTACAAGCTTAAAACAACAAATTTGAAAAATCAACATTTCCACCAGATATTATAACACCTACTTTTTTATTTTTAAAGGGCTGTTTTTCAGAAAGTAGCGCAGCAAAAGGAACAGCAGATGATGGTTCTATAATTATTTTTAATCGTTCCCAGATTAGCCTCATAGCTTCAATAATTTCAACCTCTTTAACTCTAATAATTTTATCAACATGCTTACTAATAATAGGAAAGTTTATATCACCCAAATTTGTTCTTAATCCATCAGCAATGGTATTTGTGGTGTTGTTAGTTTCAATTTTACCACTTTTTAATGAGCGGTAAGCATCATCAACTTCGTAAGGCTCTCCTCCAATTACTTTACAGGTTTTAGAACTATATGCTGCAGCAATTGCTGTACCAGCAATAAGTCCTCCCCCACCTACTGGAGTAAGAATAAAATCTAAGTCTGGTTTATCTATAAGTAATTCGATAGCTGCTGTACCTTGTCCTAATATTACATTAAGATTATTAGATGGGTGTAGAAATGTCGCCCCTTTCTCTTTTACAATTTTGGCAGCTTCTATTTCTCTAGAGTGTAGAGTTGGTTTAGATTCTATAATAATTCCTCCATACTCTTTTACTGCATCCTTTTTTACCTGTGGTGCATTATTAGGCATCACGATGTAAGCTTTAATTCCTAAATTTTTTGCCGCTAAGGAAACAGCTTGTGCAAAATTTCCTGAAGAATGTGTTACTACACCTTTACTCTTTTCTTCTTCTGAAAGTTGTAAAATAGCATTTATTGCTCCGCGCATTTTAAAAGCGCCCATTTTCTGAAAGTTTTCACATTTAAAGAAAACTTGTGAGTTTGACATTTCATTTAATAATCGTGATGTAAGAATTGGTGTTTTATGCACATAAGGTGCAGTTCTCTTATAGGCTTCTTCGACAATTTTTTTAGATGGAATCATAGTACTGTTTCAAAAACAGAAAGATAGTTATTATACTCAATTACTGGAAATGTATTCCACATTCTCTATGACTCATAGCTTTTACAGGATCAAAATAATCTCCTTCAATTGGGAGCTTATACTTTTTGCAATAATCTTCTATTTCTTGATCTGAAAAATAAAAGAAAGGACTTACTTTTAAGATTCCAGTATCGCTAAAACTCAAAATATCTAGTGTACTTCGAAGTTCTGTTTGTTTTTGTCTGATATTGGTAAACCAAACATCTGGCTCATATTTTTCTAATGCTCTTTTAAAAGGCTCTAACTTAACAATTTCAGAAAATTCTTGATGTTTAGGGTTGTTGTATGTAGGGTTACCAAGTGTGTAATTAATAAATGCTGTTGAATATTGTGGACTAAAAATGTCAACATTAAGATTAAAATCTTTAATTAATCTAGAGGCATGTTTATAGGTAGCCTTGGTGTTATAACCTGTATCACACCAAATAACTGGAATATCTTTTTTTTGAGAAATTATTGCCTTTAATAAACTACTAGAATATTTACCAAAACTTGTTGTAAGTATAGGTTTTCTGGCTATTGATAGTACAAAGCTTATTATTTCTTTGGGGCTTTCATATTTCAAATTTTCATTAAATGAAACGATTATTTTTTGTAATTATCATAAATATATAATTCCTATCGGTTTTATAGAGTAAACAAAAATATAAAGTAATTTCAGATTACAAAAACCTACTTTATTTTAATTAAATCTAAGAGGGTATTTTTTTCTAAAATAGCAAGCGTATTATCTCTTACTTGCAACATGAGATTATGCACAGAACATTTATTTTCATTAGGACAATCGTCACATTTTTCATAAAAATTTAAGCTTACGCATGGAACCATTGCTATGGGTCCTTCAAGTATTCTATACACATCTGCTATTTTAATCTCCTCTGGTTTTTTAAGTAAATAGTACCCTCCTCCTTTTCCTTTTTTTGAAGATAAAATTTTTGCTTTACGCAATGTTAATAAGATACTCTCTAAAAACTTTTGCGAAATGTTTTCGGAGGCTGCAATTACAGAAATTTGTATAGGCTCATTGGTTTTACTTTTTGCTAGAAAAGTAAGTGCCTTAATTCCATATTTCGTTTTTCTTGATAACATAAGTTGTTTAAAAATCGTAATAATTTGTTTAATAAAGCAAATTATTAAAACAATTTTGATGCAATAGCACGAATATTGTCACTTTTTCCCATAGAGTAATAATGCAGTACAGGTACTCCAGCCTTGATAAGTTCTTTGCTTTGTGCAATACACCAATCTACACCAACCTGTCGTACCTCTTTGTTGGTCTTACACTTTACTACTTCCATAATTAAAGCGTCCGGTAATTCTACGCTAAAACGATGCGGTAACATATTTAATTGTTTTCTTGTGGCTAACGGTTTTAAACCT
>CAYGMB010000072.1:0-8794 GCA_964350765.1 uncultured Flavobacteriaceae bacterium | reverse complement strand
GGTAACAGCCTGATCGGTCCGGATTTCTACAAGGGTCAGATCGATCTCTCTCTTTATGATGAGGAAGAAAAAGAGCGCATCAACGCATTCGACTGGGAAGCAGAATTCCCGGAGGTTTTCACCGCTGGGGGCTTCGATGCCGTCGTGGGCAATCCGCCCTATGTGAAACTCCAGAACTTCAAAAAAGTTCACGCCGATATGGCCGAGTTCATCAGGGAAGGCCGAGAAGGACTCGATGAGGTCCAGGGTTACAGGAGCGCCAAGACCGGCAATTTCGACCTCTACCTTCCCTTCATCGAAAAGGGTCTCGGACTGCTCAATGACAAGGGACGTCTCGGATACATCGCGCCAAGTGTTTGGGTGATGAATGAATATGGTAAGGGTCTGCGCAATCTAGTTTCGAAGGGCCGGCATCTGGATCGATGGCTTGATTTCAGATCGCACCAGATATTCGAGGAGGCTACGGTCTATACCGCCCTCCAATTCTTCTCGAAAGAGCCGAACAAGATTGTCGAGATCGCCTATGCGCCCGATGGTTCCGTGCCGGAAGAACCTTGGGCCGATCCTGGCTGTGCCCTGCCGGTCAAACAGATCGAGTTTGGAGATCGCTGGTTGCTGGTGACTGGTCCAGAGCGGGCCTTGATCGATAAACTGTCCAAGTCCTGCAAGCGGTTGGATAATCCAACTCTCACCAGAAGCATTTTTCAGGGGGTAAAGACAGGCGCGGATACAGTTTACAAACTTACCAAGGTTGGCTCTGGGCGTTACATCCCGCAAGGCGAGCCAGATTCAGAAGTGAATCTCGAAGACGATCTGTTGCAACCCATAGTGTCTGGTTACGAAGTAAAGCGATATGAAAAGCACACAGGTGAGACCCATTTACTTTTCCCCTACAAGAAAAATGGCAAAAAAGTTGAATTATTTGAGGCTGATGAAATAAGGAAAAAGTTTCCAAAGACATGGGAATATCTTCAGGCTCGAAAAGAGATTCTGATTCAACGTGACAATGGTGATCTCAACGATGAATATTGGTATCGGTTTAGTCGAGCCCAGAGTTTAGATAGCACGGGTTTTCCCAAGCTTTTCGTTGCCGGCACGGTACAAAATCTTCAAATTTCTAGCGATCCAACTGGTCAGCTGTTCCTCACTGGAGGGCGTGTGGACGGAATCATACCGTCACGCGCCGACCTGAATGGTTACCTACTAGGTGTATTAAATTCACCCCCATGCAATTTTGTCTTCCGTCGCATAGCTAGAGTTAAGGCCAATGGCTGGTTCGAAGCCAACAAACAGTTCATCGCACCACTTCCGATTCCAGACGCAACTCCGGAGCAACGGGAGGATGTTGAACGCTACGCTATGCGATTGCAGGACGCTCATACGGCGTTCAGGGACAATATTGTGGCAATAACTCGTAGAACCCACCACATGCCCTCAAAGAGTCGTCCCGAAGCTTTCCTGTTTCCTTCTGTACTCCCCGCCAGTGATCGTACCGAAAGCGCTCCAGCGACGCTCGAAGCAGCGGAGAAGCGCGACTGGGCCAAAACCGAATACCAACAAGCAATTCGTGATCGGATGGATGCAATCAACAATCGTCTTACTCCTGAAGCGAAACTTGAAGCAGTGCTGAAAGACGGTGAATTGATGTTTCTGATCGATGGCATTGCAGTCGTCGATCATGTCTATGTCGAGGAAAAGGAAGCCGAGCTCATTGCCGCACAATGGAAGGCGATTGCCAGTACCTTCACCGTTTCGGGTAATGATCCTGCAAAGAGGCTCTGCAATGCGCTAAGAAAGCTTGTGGTGACCACCAACGAAGCGCAGACCAAACAGATCATTGATTTGCAACGGGAGATTGCCAGACTGGAAGCACATATCGCCAACCAGGAGGCAGAGATCAATGCGTTGATTTACAAGCTATACGGGCTGACTCACGACGAAATCAGGATGGTGGAGCGAGGGTAGGGTGCGAAATCAGTAATTGGCTAGAATTTTTTCGAGCGTTTCGCGCTCGTGTTTATCGAGCCTATTTATCGAATGACGCGCATCCGCCCCTCTTAGTCCTAGGATAATCGAACCCTGCCTGCTTGGGGTCACATCACCGTAGCTCATAAATGTTGTGAGTACTCGTTCATGCCCTAAATTCTGGCTCCAGGCTTTGAACTCTTCCGGCGTCCTGCACACCTGTTCTCCCAACTGAGCAAGTGTGTTTCTGAAAGTGTGCGGATTGAAATAGGGCAGCCCAACGGCAGCGAATGCTTCCTTGAAAATACGCCGGATCGCATTGGCATTCTTCCAGTGCGCGCGCGATATTCCGACCGCCGCAAACTTCCCATCGACCAGCCCCATTTCGGTCGCAGGAAACAGCGGATCATCCGGGCCGAACAGGCAGTCAATTCGCAGCACCTCAATCCATTCCTCTATGATTCGCCTTTTGTCTTCGCCTACCGGGAAGAACCAGGTCGGGAATGTCTTTCGGTTCTTGGTGCGTACTTCTCGTGCGTCCTGGGCAATCTTGCCGGTGGCGAGATCGATATGCTTTAGCGACATGGATGCAATCGCATCGTCGCGAGCTCCAGTTAGTATGGTGAAGGCGATCAGTGCGCGATCTCGTCTTTCGAGCAAAGTCCGTGATGGCATAGCCTTCAAAACGCTATCGATTTGATCGAGTGTCGGTGCTGGTTGTTCTCTTTTCGCGGTGGCGATTCGCGCATCATTGGCGCTCGGATTGAAATAGTCGCTATCCGAGTAGCTGATCCGCGACTTGTAGCCTTGTTGACCTGCGAGCCAGTGGAAGAATGCCTTGAGATGCATCAACCGGGAGTGAATGGTGGCCTTTGCCAAAGGTTTGCCGGTTTTCGCATTTATCGCCTCATATTGTTGGCGCTTGAAAGCCCGTGCTTGCTCGATATGGAAGGCAGCAAAATCCTTCCATTTTGTGGAGGTTTCGAACAGGGCAATTGCTGCCGCCACTTGATCGGTTGTCTTGGTGGAGTATCGCTTTGCCTCTTCAAGATATGCCAGATAGGCGCGTTTGATGCGTTCATTTTTCGGATGGTGCTTGCGCATAAGCAGGCTCCTTAAGTAGCGCATGGAATAGCGGCAGATGGCTGGACGAGAGAACACACTTGTGCCGTTCGGACACATTTTTTGGCTGGCTTTGGGGAATGATCCGGCGGTGTACCGGAAGTGCGGATTCAAACTGGCTTTAACGCCATTACCTAGGTGTTTTCAGTCTTGCCTGATCTGAACCGTGACTTGCTGATTAAGTGCATGCAGAGCTGTCGACGAAATCCGCTTGTGCATGACGGTGGCGCAGGTGGCGCAAAGTGCGCGGAGATTGCCGCCGGTTGCATTCACACCATGATATTCCACTTCACCGAATGCAGGGTCGCGAGGAGTACGACAACCAAAACAGTAGAATTGGTGTGGGAGGCAGCGTTGCCTGTCGGAACGTCTTGCTTCGAGATAGTCCGTTAGATCGCCACCGAGGATCAGAAACGGGCGCTTGTCCGTTAAGGCTGGTAGGCCGTTTTTTATCCAGTGGCGGACCGTTCCTTTTGTCACATCGAGAACCCGTGCGGCCTCATCGATGGTGTAGTTGCGATGGCGCTTGATCTTGCGCGGATTGGCGCGCTTCGTCATACCGACTACTCAACTTTGTAGCCGGGAAGGGATGCCAGCCAGCGTTCCGCCTCCCCCGTTGTTATCAGGGTTTTCTTCCCCAGTTTGATTGGCTTGAGCCGTCCGGCATTCACCTCTTTGTAGAAGGTGGAGCGAGAGATATTGGCCCAGGTACAAAAGTCGCGCACGGCAAAGGCCGCAGGCATGGCGCTTGCGTCCATGACGGTTTCCTTTCGAGATGTTGGTCTAGTGGAGAGGGGATAAGGAGCGCCGATGTTTTGGCGCATTGCTCCAAGGCTGGCTTGGATAAGCAAAAACCCGCCACGGCCAAGGCCGGACGGGGTACTCTGGTTCAATCGGTTGCGAAGGCTAGAAAGGTCGCAATAACCCATGGCGCGAAGTGGTGACGTGCTTCGCTGGTGGCCCGGCGAGTGTTCCCTGCAATGCAGGTCCGCTACTGAACAGCCTTATTTCACCAAGTCCGAATCGGGCGCATCGCGCCAAACTGCATTATTTATACCAAATTCGGGCGGAACGCCAAACTAAGGAGAACGTCCAGCAACAAACACACGCAACAAAATGCTTGTGTGTGTTCGTCTGAGTATTGCTCTCTCAAAAGGCTCTAACAAAAAACCCGCCATTACTGGCGGGTGGGTGCACGAATTTCCGATTCTCTTATTTATGCCGCAAGCAACGTTGAGCGTCAAGGATTGCCGCAGTCTGTGGGCGACTATGACTGTTTCGCTCCAAGCGAGTGTAGGGGGATAATTTTCCCCTTGGGTGCTTCTAAACAGAATTCCCCCCATGACTGCATCAGCGCGCGCCTCTTCTCCAGCGCATCGCTCCTGCGATAGGCGATCTCGACGCTATCGCCCGCCTTGTGCGCCAGTGCCGCTTCGGCAACTTCGCGTGGGAAAGAGGTGCAGTCACCCACCCAGTCACGGAAACTGGAGCGGAAGCCATGCGGTGAAGCGCCCTCCACCTTCATGCGCTTCATGAGCATTTCCATCGCCATGTTGGACAGGGGCTTGTGCGGCTTCTGTCCGGGAAACACGAAATCAGAAATACGGGTTTCATGGAGCGGGCGAAGAATGGCGATCATGTCATCCGTGAGCGGTACGCGATGGTCACGCTTCGCCTTCATGCGCGAAGCCGGAATGGCCCAAAGCGCGGACTCGAAGTCAATCTCGCTCCACGTCGCCTTGAGGATTTCGCCGGTCCTGCCTGCCGAGAGGATCAGAAATTCCAGCGCCCTTGCCGCCATCGCGTCGGATGCTTTCAGTTGCTTTACAAAAGCCGGTACGTCCCCATAGGGCATGGCCGGATGGTGCCCTTTTGTCAGTTTCTGGCGAGCCGGGAGAATGTTGGAAAGGTGGCCGCGCCAGCGGGCAGGGTTTTCACCCTCGCGCCATCCCTTTGCTTTGGCATAGTCAAGCACGCTCTCCAGACGCATACGCGCTTTTGAGGCGGTTTCCGCCTTCTCCTGCCAGATCGGCTTCAAAAGCTTCAGAACATCTGCTGTGTCGATTTGGGAAACGGGCCGCTTGCGGACTGGCTTGGCGAACTCGGTAAGCGTGTTCTCCCATTGCCAGCGAGTCTTGTCGTTCGTCCAGCGTTCGCCCATCGCTTGAAGATACTCGTCGGCCACCATGCCGAACGTGCGATGGTTTTCCCGCTCGCGGTCGCGTTCCGACTTCGGATCAAGTCCCGCAGCCAGTTGTTCCCGGCAACGTGCCGCCGTAGTGCGTGCTGAAGCCAGCGACACGGCGGGGTAAGGACCAATGCCGATTTCGCGTTCTGTGCCGTGCCTGACCCAGCGGAAGACCCAAACCTTGTTGAGCGCTGGAGGGACTCGAAGGTAAAGCCCGCCTCCGTCCGAATAGCGACCTTTGGATTTGATCGCCGCTACACCCGTTGCCGTCAGTCTGTTGATCGCTCTCGCCATGATTGATTCCCACTATCGTTCCCACTTTTAAGTGGGAATGCAGGTGAACAATGGCAAGCGGTTACGGACACATAGTCAAAAATAGTGATTACAAATCAGCGAGTAATGAAACAAAGGCGAACGGTGAAAAACACGGGTTTATCGCTTCTCCTGGGCACCATTTATATACATATAAGTGACTGTTTTTATTTATTTTTTTGGGCTATCTAGTTTGTCATTCCCACTATCGTTCCCATTAGATATGGCCGTGACTGGCCGCTTCTGCCTGAATTTTTCGAGCGGCGCGGAATTATTGACTTCATGTGTGGACGCTACACCCTGATCGGCACTTGGGCGGAAGTTCACGCCCTTTACAGCCTGACCCTCGAATCAGATCGCGGGCGCAATACCGCGCCGCGCTACAACATCGCCCCGACACAGGACGTGTTGTTCGTGCATTTGGACAGCGATGGCCATCAGGTAATCGAGGAAGGCCGCTGGTGGCTGGTGCCGTTCTGGGCGAAGGAAATCCCCAAATGGGCGATGTTCAATGCCAGAAGCGAGGATGCAGAAAAGAAGCCGGCGTTTCGCGAGGCATTCAAGTCCAAGCGCTGCCTTATCCCTGCCGATGGTTTCTATGAATGGACCAAGGCGGATGACGGTAAGAAAGACCCGTGGTTCATCCATTTGCCGGAGACCAAACCCTTCTCGTTTGCCGGGCTATGGGCGCACAATGACAATCTGGGCGTCACAAGCTGCACGATTCTCACCGCCGCTGCTGAAGAGCCGGTCAAGCAGCTTCATAACCGGATGCCCGTCATTCTCCACCCCTCAACCTATGACGCCTGGCTTGATCCTGAGACGCCCGTTCCTGATGCCAAGGCGTTGCTCAAGCAGAATCTGGATAGCGAACTCACATTCCACTGTGTCAGCCGCAATGTGAACTCTTCGCGCTACCAGGGAAGCGATGCGGTCGAGCCAATCTAAGGTCGATTGACGATAAACCCGATTCAGGAAAATATTCCTCGATGCTGCGCGAGGATGATTTTCCATTTCACGTCGAAGATTGGGGCAAGGAAGGCCGCGCGCCATACACGACAATTGCTGTTGCCCGGAATCAGTTGGTTGCCAAGGGTGCATTCCTCGCGGCAGTTAAACAGTACCCTTACACAGTGCTCTATCTTAGGCACGGTGCTCGGGTCATGGAAGTGCACACCCCAGTCGTTAACTGCTAACCCCATACGGGCAGTGATCTCTTTCGGAAATGATCTGCTGTCTTTTGTTGGTCCCCGAACGGAACCTGTGTCAATTTCACGCCGCGACTGAACTCGGAGGGGGCCTTGCGCGACATTCACAACTCATTTCTGAGCGCTACGTTTCTCAGGTCCGTCTGGGGCTACGATTACGAAGCCTTCAAGGGAACGCCGGAAGAAATCGCCTTGGACGCTCGTCTTTCGCGATGGGCAGCTCGCGCCGATTTGAAAGAGACGAGTGCTGAAGCGGCCCTGATTGAAGAGTTCTTTCGCCAGACATGGGGGTATCAGCAAACGGGTCAGCAAGCCGCTGGCGAAACATGGCACGCCTATCCTCAATATCCAGTAAGGGGCGCAGGCCACAAAGGTGGCAGTGGTGAAGCCGATCTGGCCCTTGGGTATTTTTTCGAAAGCGGTGCATCCGAAACCCCGCAGGTGCTCTGCGAGTTCAAGGATATCAAGAGTAGCCTCGATGCACCTCAGAAGAACCGCAAGGACGGTTTGTCACCCGTCAAGCAGTGCATGAACTACCTGTCCAAGGCGAGACGGGAAATCGCTTCCGGCGAACCCGTCATTCCCCACTGGGGAATCGTCACGGACATGAACGAGTTCCGGCTGTATTGGCATGAGCGTGGCACGCAACAGTTTTTGCGTTTCACCATTCGAAAGCCGGACCTATTTTCCGATGGAATGATCAACGACGATGGTTCGTTGCCAACGGACGATGACGCGCGATTTGAGCGCTTTCTCTTCTGGAAAATCTTCAACCGCGAAACGCTGATCACCTCGTCCGGCAAACCGCGCCTTGTCCAACTGATCGAGCGCCAATGGGTCAAGGAGCGCAAGATCGAGCGGGACTTCTATGAGGAGTACCGCGCGCTTAGAGAGGCGTTGATAGACTTGGTCATAGAGGAGAATCCATCATTTCCAGGCACCAAGGGACGCCTGGTTCGTCTCGCTCAGAAAATTCTGGATAGGTGCATATTCATCTTCTTTTGTGAGGACATGGGTGCTGCCCTGAAGTACCCGCCGCAGCTTTTCAGGGATTTTCTGATCGAACGGTCAAGGGATACCTATTTCGATCCCGACGGGGAAAATATCTGGCGCGACCTTGTGCGGCTCTTCAAGGCCATGAATGCGGGAACAGCCTTCGGGCCACATCAGATCAACCAGTTCAACGGCGGGCTATTCGCCGATGATGCGGACCTTGAAAGCCTGGTTATCCCGAACAGCATTTTCTGCCAACCGGGGCAAGGAGCAAACGAGGCGTCACTCTATGCCCACAAGCTGACCTTCCTTTATCTGTCGGCCTCCTACAACTATGCGGGCGGATGGGCGGAAGGTCTTACAAAGCCTCCAGTGGGTGATGAAGCCAAGGACATCGCGAACAGGGTTAAGGCCGATCCCGATCAGTCCCTTGGTCTTTACATGCTGGGCCGCATCTTCGAACAGTCCATTACGGAACTGGAGATTCTTGAAGCCCAATACGAAGGCCGCCCTTCTGTCAATGAACTGTCCAAGCGCAAGCGTGATGGTGTCTACTATACGCCCGAATGGGTTGTTGAGCGTATCGTCAAGGAAACGCTCGAACCCGTATTGCAACGCCTCAGAAAAGAGGCGGGTTGGCCGACATCTGAAAACCCAACGCAGAGGCAGATCGAAACCTATCTGGCGAAGCTTGCCGAACTGAAGGTGGTTGACCCGGCATGCGGCTCGGGTGCTTTCCTGATAACGACGCTACGCTTCTTGCTGGATGAATATCTCGCGGCCCTCGCGCTGCGGCGCTCCATAGCCGCGACGGCAACGGTCAAGGACAGAAGCGAAGACGAACTTGTTCGCGATATCCTGCGCTCCAACATCTATGGCGTGGACATCAACGCGGCTTCCGTCGAAATCGCAAGGCTGGCCCTGTGGTTGCACACCGCACGAGGCGATAAACCGCTCTCGTCCCTCGAAGGAACAATCAAGGAAGGTAACAGCCTGCTCGGTCCGG
>CAYGMB010000071.1:6275-8798 GCA_964350765.1 uncultured Flavobacteriaceae bacterium | reverse complement strand
GAGTTCAAGGATTATATTCTTTTCAAGACTTAGAAACTTTAGAAAAAAATGCACCTAACAATAACGTGTGTAACAGAGCTGTAATTGTTGGTGGAGGACTAATAGGAATTGAACTTGCCGAAATGCTTGCCTCAAGAGCAATACCTGTTACATTTTTAGTTCGCGAGTCTAGTTTTTGGAATGGTGTACTTCCCGAAGGAGAAAGTGAAATGATTAATAGACACATAAAAAACCACCATATAGATTTACGACTCTCGACAAATCTTAAAGAAATTAAAGCAGATGAGAACGGTCGAGCAAAATCTGTAATTATTGAAGAAACTGGAGAAGAAATTGCTTGTAATGTAGTTGGTTTAACCGCTGGAGTATCTCCCAATATAGATTTTTTAAAAGAAAGTGGTATTGAAATAGGACGAGGTATTAAAGTAAATAGATTTTTAGAAACCAATATTGAAGATGTTTATGCTATTGGTGATTGTGCAGAGCAATATGAACCCATAGGGAATAGACGTCCCATAGAAGCAGTTTGGTATACCGGACGTATGATGGGTGAAACATTGGCTCAAACGCTATGTGGAAACAAACTAGAATACAAGCCGGGACATTGGTTTAACAGCGCAAAATTTTTAGATATAGAGTATCAGACCTACGGTTGGGTGTTCTCAAAACCTAGAGATAATGAAAAGCATTTTCATTGGAAACACCAAGACGATACAAAATGTATTACAATTTCTACTGAAGCTTCAACAGGTAAATTTTTAGGGATAAATACTTTTGGAATACGTATGCGCCACGAAGTTTTTGACACTTGGCTAACTGAAGAGCGAACTACAGATTACATTATAGAACATCTAAAAAAAGCAAATTTTGACCCAGAATTCTATGCCTCTTTTGAAAACGAAATTTTATCTACATACCACAACCAAACAGTAAACGCCTAATACTATGAGTTCAATACAAAGAAATATGTCATTAACAGGAGATGCATCTAATGCATTAAATGGCACACAAAAAATAGCAACTATAATAGGATTGGCAGGTCTAGCCATCATAGCGTTAGCAAGTTTTAATGTAAACTTCCCCAACAAAGCACTTTGGCTTACAATCTCTTTAGTCGCTATTAGTGCAGGTATTGTATTATTTGCTAAAGGAAGTTATAGTGCCAAATTAGAAGGGATTAAAAATCACGGTGTTTGGTTTAAATCTATTTCCAGCAGAGGGTTTTGGGCATGGATTGCTGGAATTTCTTTAACTGGTTTTTACATTATCTTATATTTTTTCCCGGTTTATTTAGGGCTTAACAAGGACGCAGAAAATACAGGGATAATTGCATTATTCGATCCTTTAAGCAAGCTTCTAAGCGGTAATCCTGCGAGTCAATGGTTTGTATATGGAACTCTCTACACCGTTGCCATATTAGCTTTTGGAATAAAGTTTATTTGGAAATATCGACATAATAATTATGAAAAAATTAGAACCGTTAGTGTTATGTTTTTTCAGACGGCATTTGCCTTTTTAATTCCAGAATTTATGGCAAGATTAAATAATGATTCGTTTAATCTTCCTTATTATGACTTAAAAAATATATGGCCTCTTAATTATTACAATTTTGAACAATATAGAGTAGATAGCTTTATTTCTTCAGGAACAGTAGGCTTAGTTCTACTAATATTTGGGGTTGTTTCCATTTTTGTTATTACACCAATTTTAACCTATAAATATGGGAAAAGGTGGTATTGCTCTTGGGTTTGTGGTTGCGGAGGGCTTGCTGAAACTGCTGGAGACCCCTTTAGACATTTAAGTGACAAAAGTATGACTGCTTGGAGGGTTGAAAGGTGGGTGATACATAGTGTCCTTGTATTTGTGGTTGTAATGACTACAGCAGTTGTAAGCACCTACTTAGGATACGATGCTGATAAGTATTGGTTAACAAAAGATATATTTCTTATTGGTGTAGCAGTATTCTTAACCCTACTTTTTAGTGCCATATGGATTTTTAAGAGAAATGAACTTAAAAAAGATGCTCGTTATGGAGCTATTGGATATCTAGTGGTCATTTTAAGCCGAATTGGTATTCACTATTTTTCTGGTGCAAAATTATTCCTTTTTGAAGCTGAAACGCTGCGAACTACCTATGGTTTTTTAATTGGAGCTATTTTTAGCGGTGTAATAGGCACAGGTTTTTATCCCATTTTCGGGAATAGAGTATGGTGTAGAATGGGTTGTCCTATGGCAGCTATTCTAGGAATGCAACAACGGTTATTTTCAAAATTTAGAATCACAACCAATGGCGGTCAATGTATATCTTGTGGTAACTGTTCTACCTATTGCGAGATGGGAATAGATGTAAGATCTTATGCCCAAAAAGGAGAAAATATTGTGCGCTCAAGCTGTGTGGGTTGCATAGTTGGTCGAAGTATTTTCGGATAAGCAGCGATCATCTGCTGCTTCAAACGTTAGATGCCTGCTGTGCCGCCCAGTCCGGCGCGGGCGCCGTGTAGGTGACCCGCTCTTCCGTGGCTG
>CAYGMB010000071.1:0-6265 GCA_964350765.1 uncultured Flavobacteriaceae bacterium | reverse complement strand
ATTTGCTCTGCCGTTTGCCCAAGAGCAGTTTTAAAATTAGAAAATGGCCCACTAGAAGCTCGTATAGATGGTAATCAAATACTAATAGGAAATGATGTTGATTTAATGACTTTGGTGAATAATAAATAAAACAGAAAAAAAATAGTTTATTTCCTAGATTTAATACTCTGTTTTAATTCAACACAACGTATCACTTTACCTCATTGTGTCTTTATTGATGCATGAAAAACAACTCTCTAATTTCTTAGTTTAAACAAGTTTTTTTATAAAGATTAGTGCATTCTATTTACATGTTAAATAGAAAAAATAATCAATTAAAATTTGCTTATTTTTATTTATTCTAAATAAATATAGTTAGATTTGCCCCACAATTAAAGACTATGAAATCATACTTTTCTGGAATTCTGTTATTTAGTTATTTACTGTGTTGGAGTCAAGAAACTGTTCAAGATTCAATTTTGCCTGAAAAATTAGAAGAAGTAATAGTTACTGGACAAATTAACCCTCAAGCAGTAGATAAATCTGTAGTGGAAGTTAAAGTGCTTAATCGTGATATAATAGAGCGTCAAGCAGGAAATACACTAGCAGATGTCTTAGCCACCACACTTAACCTTGCAGTATTACCTCAAACAAGTAACGGAAGAAGTGAAGTAAGCCTTTTTGGGTTAAACAATGAATATTTTAAAGTTCTTGTAGATAATATCCCATTAGTAAACGAAGAAGGCTCTGGTAACAATACAGATCTATCTACCATTAATCTAGACGACATTGAGCGCATTGAAATAGTAGAAGGTGCTATGGGAGTTCAATATGGAGCAAATGCATTTACAGGAGTAATAAACATTATTACCAAGAAAAATTCAAAATATAAATGGGAAATTAATGCTTACTCTCAACAGGAAACAATTGGGAACGAATTTGGATTTTTTGATGAAGGCAGACATATACAATCTTTAAGACTAGGCCATAATTTTAATGAAAAATGGCATGCAAATGCTGGCATTTCAAGAAATGATTTCAATGGTTTCTTAAACAATAGAAGAGGAAGAGATTATGAGTTAAGTGATGGTCTAAGAGGTTTTGAATGGTTGCCAAAAGAACAACTTTCAGCAAGGGGTACCGTGTCTTTTAAAGATGAAAATATAAATGTTTTTTACAGGTTTGAGTTTCTAGATGAAGAAATAGATCGAGTTAATGAAAATGTTGACCAAAATTTTAATTCCTCCACCCAAACATCTAATCCATCTGCAATTGATGAAATTCTTTCTAATAACAGAATGGTTCATCATATAAATGCAACTGGAAAATTATTAGAAAAATATAATTTTAATGTATCTCTATCTTACCAAGAACAAGAACAAGACTTAGAAAGGTTTGTATACAGAATAAGAACCGAAGAAAAAGAAAATGTAACAAAATTAGGCAACCAATCTAGAGAAACTATTTTTTCTAGAGGAACACTATCTAACTTATTTCAATCTGAGAAGTTTTCTGCTCAAGGTGGATATGAACTCTCCCTAGAAGAAGGTACAGGGTCATTATTTACACTTTTTGTATCTCCTGGTGAAGAGGGAGTTGCTCAAGAACTTAGAAACTACGATTTTTTTGGTGCTGCAGAATGGACTGTAAACAACAAACTAACGTTACGTCCAGGATTCCGATTTAGCACCACAAATTTGTTTCAACCACAATACATTGGTTCATTGAGTGCTAAATATGATTTAGGCAATAAGTGGTCATTGCGAGGAGTTTTGGGTTCTGCAAACAAAACACCGTCTTATGCAGAATTGTTTACATTCTTTGTAGACGTAAATCATGATGTGAGAGGCAATATTAATCTTAATCCAGAACGTGGTGTCTCTGCCTTTTTACATCTCAAAAAATCATTCAATTTCGTTGAGTCTGACATACGTCTTAAAAGTAAACTAAGTGCAAGTCACATAAACCTTAGAGATAAAATTGAGCTTATTGAGATTAACAGAAATCCATTACAGTATCAATTTAATAACATAGATAGGTTTAAAGCATTTATTGCTTTTATTGAAAACGATTTTTATTACAAAAATATTAAAGCTAGTATAGGAGCCTCTAGCCAATGGCGTGCAACTATTTTCAAAGAAAGTGCACAACCCAACGAGAATTATCTTTTTAGTTTTCAATTAAACTCAAACCTAAAGTATTCTATACCTAATTGGGATACAGATATTTCATTATTCTACAAGTTTACTGGCGAACAACCAAGACTTAGACAATCTATTGATGAAGATGGTGAACAAATATTTATAGTGGGTAGAAACGGGTCTTTTGGGTTTTTGGATATGACCCTGAGAAAAGGCTTTAAAGACAATCAATTTATAGCAACCCTAGGCGCTAGAAACTTGCTAAACGTAACCGATATAAATACCTCTGCTCTAGATGGCGGGACTCATAATGGAGATCCTACAGCTCTTGCTGTTGCTTATGGAACATCTGTTTTTTTAAAACTTGCATATAATCTAAAAATATAACTATGAGAATATATAAAATTATCTTATTTCTATTCACTATCGTAGCATTACACTCTTGTAGTGAAGATGATAATACTATTGCACAGGACCCCTTTGTAGTAGCTTTTGAGAATTTATCTGCCAACCTAGGTACCTTGGGTAATAACGCAGAAGTACCACTAGTATACTCAACAACCTCAACAAGTGGTGGCGAAATTGTTATCTCTATTGCAAATACTAATGCTGTCTATGGGACAGATTACACTACAACTCCAGAAGCAATAGATAATCGAATTAGTTTAGATATTACAAACGGAACTAATGGTAATTCTTTTACATTCAATAAACTAAATGACGGGTTGGATGAAACTACCGAAATTACATTCACAATTACAGAATTAAATTATCCTAATGCTGTAATACAAGGTAATACTGTATATACAATAAATAGTGAAGCTTCTCTAGGTAGAGGATATAAACCTAATGTAGGTGGACCAAATGAGCCTAACCAAGTATATATAGATCTAAGCACAGAAACTGAAACTTTAGTGCAAAGAGATAGTTGGGACTTAGGATTTTATGGTGGCTCAGAGTTTAGAGTAGGTATTAATGGGTCTATTTACATGGCAGCTGCAAAATTACAAAGTACAAATATTGATGCTGTGTCTCAAAATGATGTAGCAGACCTACAGGATCAAGTAGCTGTTGGTACTTTTGACCCTGCAAACGAAGACTACATAGATTTCCCAGATGGTGATATAACTAAAACTGCTATTGATCCAATAAGCTCAAATAACTCTGAAAACAACGTATACCTCGTAAATCTTGGTTTTGAGGTTGGAAGAGAAACCCCAACTCCTGGTAGTGCTGCGGTTGCAGGTGACCCAAGAGGGTGGAAAAAAATAAGGATTTTACGTGATGTTAATAATTACATATTGCAATATGCAAATTTAAATGACACAACACACCAAGAAGTCACTATCTCAAAAAATGAAAACTTCAATTTTACTTTTTTCAGTTTTAACACTAATTCTGTTGTAGATGTAGAGCCAGAGGCAAACAGTTGGGATATAACATTTACAGTCTTTACTAATGTACTTCCTGGAGCTGGCTCATATGGTTTTGCAGATGGAGTGCTACACAACAGAAAAGGAAATGTTAGAGCTTACGAAGTATTAACCAATCAATCTTCATATGCAGATTTTAATGCTAGCAATGTCGATGCTTCACAATTTCAATTAGATCAAAGAGCAATAGGAGATAAATGGAGAGATGTTTTTGAAGGAACGGCCTTTGATGATAGATTTTACATATTACAAGACCCTAATGGCAATCTCTATAAATTAAGATTTTTAGCCTTAACTAACGATAACGGAGAGCGAGGCTTTCCAGAATTTGAATACAAACTTTTACAATAAAAATTAAAAAAATTACTATGAAAAAATTACTACTTTCAATAACCGCATTACTTGCCACTACATTTGCATTGGCACAAGAAATCACCGTGGATATAAACATGGGGGCAGGATATCCTAATGAGGTATATTTTGATCTCTCAACCGAAACATCTACCACTTATACAGCTGCAGACTGGGATATCGCTTTTTTAAGTAACAATAATTTTGACTTAGGAATAAGAGTAAATGATGGTGTGGGAATCAAAGTTTATGAGGTTGCAAACACACCTGCTGGATATGACACAGTTGATGTAACAGACCAAGCAGACTGGGTACAATTATACAATGATCCTACAGCTCTTAAAAATGGTGCATTTCAACAAGCATCTGCTCCTTTTGGATGGGGTAATTATAACCCATCTACCAATACTGTAGAAGGAGAAATCGTTTTTGTATTAGAATATGCAGATGGTACATATAGAAAATTATTTTTTGAAAGTTATTTATTTGGCTACACATTTAAGTACGCTACTTGGGACGGTTCTGCTTGGAGTGCAGATATTACTGAAACACTAGAGAATAGCTCTAACCCAGACCGTATTTATAACTATTACAGTCTTGTAAATGAGACTGCACTAGTCGGTGAACCTGCGGAAGGTGAATGGGATTTCGTTTTTAGAAGATGGTGGGCTTGTATAGACCCTCCAGGACAATACAACCCTGTTACGGGAGCATTCCAAAGTCCTACAGTTACTGTCGCACAAGTTGAAGAAACAGGCACTCCACAACCAAATGGGTTAAATTACAACGAAGATGCTAACACCATTGGATGGGACTGGAAATCGTTTAGCGGAACAGGATTTACCGTAGATAGTGACCAAAAATTCTATGTAAGAAACGAAAATCCAGATACAGGGGATATAACTGTTTATAGAATGTATTTTACTGAGTTTGATGGAACATCAACAGGGAACTTAAAATTTGTATATGAAGATGTAACTGCTTTATTAGGAATTGAAGATGTTACAAATACTATTTCTTTTGGGATTTATCCTAATCCATCTACTAATGGAAAAGTTACTATTCTTATTGACATTGCGACTAACCTAGGAGAAAACAACTCAATAGCAATCACAAACATTAATGGAGCTACCGTTTTAAAATCTAATATCACAAATCAAGGAGGGTTCTACCAAAAAAATCTAGATGTTTCTTCATTACAGAGCGGTGTGTATTTAGTAACATTTACATCAGGAACAGCTTCAGTAACAAAAAAATTAATTATCAAGTAAGATGAAACATTTAAGATTAACTTTTCTAGTATCATTGGTAACTATTTTGGCGTTTGGCCAAAATAAAAAAGCTCAAGACAGGGAAGCCATTAAAAGTATGTGCGGTTGTTATGAGGTTACTTTCAATTTTGCAGAAACATTTAATTACAGTAAAGACTCACTCTATAAAGCCTCCAAGACTAAGGTCGATAGGGGGTTGGAGTGGGCACAACTTGTAACAGACGAAGACAATAAAGTTTCTATTCAACACTTATTACAAGTAGGAAGTCCAGAAAAACCTTATATCGTAAAGCATTGGCGTCAAGATTGGCTTTATGAAAACACAGGTCTTTATTCGTACAATGGAGATAATGTATGGCTTTACAAAAACAAATCTCCTAAAGATGTAAAAGGACAATGGACACAAAAAGTTTATCAAGTAGACGACAGTCCTCGTTATGAGGGAACAGCTACTTGGGTACATGTAGATGGTAAAAGTTTCTGGGAAAATAAAGCTGATGCTCCACTACCTAGAAGAGAATATACTACAAGAAGTGACTACAATGTAACTTTAAGAGGTAACAGACATGAAATTACAGATTTTGGCTGGGTGCATGATCAAAATAACGAAAAAGTTATCCGTGAAACAGGTAAAGATGATGTGGTATTAGCTAAAGAAAAGGGATATAATGTTTACAAAAAAGTAGACGACAGTCGTTGTAAGGCTGCTGCAGATTGGTGGATAGAACACAAAGATAAGTGGGCAACTGTCCGCACCAAGTGGGATGAAGTTTATGGTCGTAATAAAGACCTGCATCTACATGCTAAAGTAGATAACAAAGTCTTGTACAAGTATCTTTTTGGTGAAGGGTATGAAACCCAAGAAAAAATTGATGAAATCATCGAATCTTTTGTAATTAAATAAACATAAAATGAAAAAGATAGTTTTAGCCCTTTTTGTTTGCTTTCAGTTTACTTGCATAGCGCAAGGGGACAATGTATTCCTTGATCGTTCTTTTTGGAAAACAAACCCTAGTGTAACTGAAATAAAGGACAAAATAAAAGAAGGCAATGACCCTAGCGAACTTACAAGGCATGCTTTTGATGGTGT
>CAYGMB010000070.1:0-8920 GCA_964350765.1 uncultured Flavobacteriaceae bacterium | reverse complement strand
AAAAAAGATAGTATTGCAGCAAACAAACCTGTTTTTGGTGACGAAGTAACTTTCACATACAACATAAAAGATTTTAACGGAAAAGAAATTCTTTCCGAAGAAGAAGTAGGATTGCAGTTTTACAAAGTAGAGCAAACAAATCAAGATCTTATTTCGGGAATACGAGAAGGATTAAAATTAATGCAAGAAGGTGAACGCGTTACTTTCTTGTTTCCATCATACAAAGCATTTGGATATTATGGTATCCAAGGAAAATTAGGAAGCAATGTTCCTGTTAAAAGTACAATTACATTAAAATCAATAAATCAAACCGAAGAAAATTAAATTAGAATGAAGAAAATTGTTTTTGCAATATTAGTTGCAACCCTCGCTTTAGGTTCATGCCAAAGTAAATACCCAGATTTAGACAATGGAGTATATGCAGAGTTTATAACTAACAAAGGGACATTTGTAGCCAAGCTATACAATGAAGCTACCCCTCTTACAACTGCAAATTTTGTTTCACTTGCTGAAGGGAAAAATTCCATGGTAGACTCAACATTAGCAGGTAAAAAATATTTTAATGGTCTTACCTTTCATAGAGTAATTAAGGACTTTATGATTCAAGGAGGAGACCCTAAAGGAGATGGTACTGGAAGCCCTGGATATACATTCCCAGATGAGTTTGTAGATTCGTTAACTCATAAAAGTAAAGGTATATTATCTATGGCAAATAGCGGCCCTGCTACTAATGGGAGCCAGTTTTTTATTACGCTTAAAGAAACACCTTGGCTAGATGGTAAACATACAGTATTTGGAGAGATTGTAATGGGACAAGAAGTGGTTGATTCTATTGGAAGTGTAGAGGTGCAAAAGCCAAGTAATAAACCAGTAGATGCAGTTACTATTAATGAAGTAAATATTATTAATAAAGGAAATGTAAAAGTAGCTGCTTTTGAAGATGCCATGGCAGAACTTGAAAAAGAAAAGAAAGAAAAAGAAGAACGTATTGCTAAAGTTGGTGCTGAAACTTTAAAATATTTACTAGAGCAAAAAGAAAATGCAGAAACTCTTGAGTCTGGATTACAAATAGTTACTATTGAAAAAGGTGATGGAGGAAAACCAGATGAAGGTTCTGCTGTAACAATGAATTACGCAGGATACTTAGCAGAAGATGGAAAGTTATTTGATTCTAATATCCAAGAAAAGGAAGAAAAGTATGAAATGTTAAACCCGCAAAAGCTAGCTCAAAACGCTTATACACCAGCTCCGACTAAGTATGGGCCAGATGCTAATCTAGTACCAGGGTTTAAAGAAGCACTACTTACTATGAATGTAGGTGACAAAATAATAGCATATATCCCATCTCATTTAGGTTGGGGACCAAGAGGTGCTGGAAACGTAATACCTCCTAACGCAGATGTTATTTTTGAAATTGAGCTTGTAGAAGTGAAGTAAAAAATAAAGTTAATATACTTGAAAGCCCTTTTTAGTTCTACTGAAAAGGGCTTTTTAAGTTTTAATCTTTATACATTTATAGAGATAACTTATATAAATCGGAAATATTTGTTTGTAGCAGAAATAGATTTATCCCAGTATTCTCTAGAGAATTAAGAGTTGATGTCCGGTCTACATGTGTTAATGAGAATAAACAATTTACTTCTTATCCTTTTTTCGGTTTAAGACTCTATACTCCTCATAACACTCACTTATTGCATCAAGGATTTGTAAATCGTTTGCCGTTCGAATAAAATCTGCAGAATAGCTACACTTATTTAAAATTTCATCAACATCTACTTTTTCTAATTGTAAAACAGCCATTAATGTCTCACGGTCATATTTGGTTTGAAGTAGATTTCTTATCTCATCATCTTCTTTCATTTTACGCAATTTTCGCATCTGTTTGGGTCGTTTCCCAAAGACATTATAGAGGAAGTCGGCAGGATTAAATATTGCACTTAAAACTTTGTTTACAGCTCCGGGTTGCTGGTTCCCTCCTTCGTAACCTGTACTAAGTCCAGATATTCTGTATCTGTAATTATCATAAATTGGGATGGTTTTGGCATCTACCTCTACGTATCCTGTAAGTTGTACTGGTTTTACAACTACTTCTTCTAGAGCAATACTTAGCTCTGTCATTTTAATTTTAATATCGCCACCAAATTTCATCCAGTCATTGGTGACACGAACACGGATAGATTTAAAACCTAAGTATGAAAAATAAAGTGTATCATTAACAACCGCTCTAATTTTAAAACTACCGTCTTTATTTGTAGTAGAACCAACAACGCTGTTAAGGTTTACAATGTTTACATTTTCTAATGGTTCATCATTAGCATCATTTAACACCTTACCCTCAATAATTGGAGGCTCTGCAATAGATTCTTGTCCTACTGTTAAGTAAGTAGATAAAAAAAGTAAGCAAATGGTAAATAAAACTCTCATAGCAATTATAAACGTAAAGTTACATAATAGACGTCAATATTGTGCCAAAGTTTCATTAGAAACCTAAAAATTATTAACCTTTACGTCTACGTCTTCCTCCAGTACCACCGCCTGTAGGTTTGTTACCACTTCGTCTTCTGCTTTTTCCTTTAAATTTTCCGTTTTCGTTTCCTCCAAAACTTTTTGTATCTCTACGTCCTCGACTTCTACTACCGCCTTTACTATCCTTACTACGTCCTCTTTTGCGCCCTCTACCTCTACCGCCTCTTCTATCAGTAGAAATTTCAACAGTTATCTTCCTACCATTTAACTCAAAATCACTAAAAGCACCTTCAACAAGTTCTTTGTGCTTTTTATCTACATTGAAAAAACCATAAGAGTCTTTTACATCTACCTTGTACACATCGTCTTTACCTAGCTGTAATAAGTCTCTTAAAAAATCTTTTAGGCTCATCCAGTCAAAATCGTCTTTACTACCTAAATTCACAAAGAATCTTATAGAATCTGAGCTACTATCGCTCATGTCTCCAGCAGAGACATTAAGATCTTTTGCTTTTTTATAATAGTTATAAAAACGAGTAAACTCTACTGAAAAAACCTTCTTTATTAATTCTTCTTTACTAAAGTCTTGAAGTACTTCTTCAATAGCAGGAAGATATCCATCTATATCATGGTTGATTTCCGTATCCTTTATACTATTTGCAAGATGATATAGCTGCTTTTCACAAATTTCCATCCCTGAAGGAATTTCCTTAGCTTCAAACTCTTTTTGAATAATCTTCTCTATCTGACGTATTTTGCGAGCCTCACTTTTTGTTACAATTACCATAGAAACGCCTGTTTTACCAGCACGACCGGTACGTCCACTTCTATGTGTATAGGTTTCTATCTCATCTGGTAGTTGATAGTTTATTACATGTGTTATATCATCCACATCTATCCCACGCGCAGCAACATCTGTAGCTACCAACATCTGTATTTGACGTGTTCTAAATTGCTTCATCACAATATCACGCTGGTTTTGACTAAGGTCTCCATGTATTGCGCCCGCATTATATCCGTCTGCTATTAATTGCTCAGCGACTTTTTGAGTATCTCGCTTTGTTCTACAAAAAACTACCGAAAAAATCTCAGGATTAGCATCAGACAATCTTTTTAAAGCTTGGTATCTATCTCTAGCTCCTACTACATAATACTCGTGTGAAACTTGAGAAGAACCTACATTTTTAGAACCTACTGTAACTTCAATAGGCTTGTGCATGAAGTTTTTTGCAATTGTAGCTACTTCTTTTGGCATAGTAGCACTAAACAGCCAAGTACTTTTATCATTTGGAGAGTGGGATAATATTTCAGTAATATCTTCATAAAACCCCATATTAAGCATTTCATCTGCTTCGTCAAGTACACAATATTCAATCTTGGAGATATCGATCATTTTACGACCAATCATATCCTTCATTCTACCAGGTGTCGCAACAATAATTTGTGCTCCTCTCTTAATCTGTTTTGCTTGCTCTGTAATACTAGCACCTCCATAAATAGCTACAACATTAAGACCTTTTAGGTGTTTACCATAGCTATTCATTTCATTTGTGATTTGTAAACACAACTCACGTGTTGGAGAAAGTATAAGTCCTTGAGTGGTTCTACTATCTACATCAATTTTTTGAAGCATAGGAAAACCAAAAGCAGCAGTTTTACCAGTACCTGTTTGTGCTAAAGCAACTAGGTCACTTTCCTGCTCTAATAAAATTGGGATTGTTTTTTCTTGTACTTCACTTGGAGTTTCAAACCCCATATCTGTTACAGCTTGAAGCAAGTTTGCTTCTAAGCCTAGCTCTTTAAATGTTGCCATTAAAATGGTTTAAATTAATATCGTGCTATAAGGAAGCGGACGACAATTAAACCTAAGGCTTCAACCTAGCACATTCTCTCTCTGAGAATTTGAAGGCGCAAAGATAAGTTTTAGTTTCGTAGTGTACCTACTTATTGTGAGTTATTTATGATTTGGATAAATAATCAATTAATTGGCGCATAGCCTTCCCTCTGTGTCCTACTTCGCTTTTTTGTTCTAGAGTCATTTCTGCAAATGTTTTATTAAAACCTTCTGGAATAAAAATAGGATCGTAACCAAAGCCTTGTGTTCCTCTTTTTTCTTTCCCTATTTCACCTTTACAAATACCAGGAAAAATCATTTGATCACCATTAAATACTAAGGAAATTATAGTAACAAATTGTGCAGTTCTATCATCTTTGCTTTTAAGATTAGATAATAATTTATCCATATTATCATTGGCATTTTTTGCTGCTCCTGCATACCGTGCACTAAAAACGCCAGGTTCGTTATTTAAAGCTTTTACTTCTAATCCTGTATCATCTGCAAAACAATCATACCCATAATTATCTTTGACGAATGTGGATTTTATAACTGCATTACCAGCTATTGTAGTTGCTGTTTCAGGAATATCATCAAAACATCCAATATCTGTTAAGCTTAGTAACTCAATGTTACTAGGCATAATTGCTTTTACTTCTTTAAATTTATTTTGATTGTGAGTGGCAAAAACGAGTTTCATTTATGAGATTGATCAAGAGTGTTTATTAATTAGATGCAAATAACAATTCTAATAAATTAAAACTACTTACTACTGTACAGAGCTATTCTATTCCCTTCGGTATCAATAAAAGCTGCCATATATCCATGTTCTTTAGAAATAAGTGTCTTTTTTTGATAAATTTTTCCTCCAGCATCTTCAATTCTATTTAATTCATTTTGAACATCTTCAGAAGCAAAATAAATTAGTACTCCCTCTTCACTTGGGATATAGCTTTCCTGTTTTATTAGGCTGCCTGTGGCACCAGAAGCATCTTGAGAATTTGGAAACCAACCCATTAAAATACCATTAAAATCCATTACCTGAATAGTTATAGCAAAAACTGTTTCGTAAAACTTCTTAGCTCTATCCATATCTGTTACTGGAATCTCAAACCATGCGACCATATTTTGTTTCATACACTTATTTTTCTAAAACTGTTTTTAAATCTGCCAATCCTTCTTCAAAATCTTTCCCTACGGCTTTATCCATATTAAAAAACATCATTAGTACATTAAATGGTACTTTATGTTTTCCGTGAAACCCCCAAGTGACTTTTGTTTTATCACCTTCGGCATCAGTTTGCAAAAAACCTGTACTTTGACTTTTAAAAGGTTTTAAAAATCTAAGTTCACTTTCCATTACTTTATTTTCTTCTATTTTGATAATTTCTTGCTCACCATGCCCCACTTGTTTATGATCACTCTCCCACTTTGATATAAAACCTATTGTTCCATCGGTTCCGGTAAAGGTTTGTTTCATTTCTGGATCTCTCTTTTTCCATGGAGACCAATCATCTTGATTTTTAACTTGTTTGATATATGCAAATACTTCTGGTAAAGGTCTGTTAATTATTACACTTCGCTCTACGCGATAGGTTCTAGGAGCTAGTAATGATAACAGTATTAGAATAATTAGAATTCCAAGAAGTATCCAAAGAATGATAGAAATAATAAACATAGTTACTTTAATTTAAGTTGTTGAGTAACAATTTACAAAGTTTATTTTTTTTCTAGATAATATCTTTCAACAATTTCATCTACATTTTTTATGGTTTTCTTTGTCCATTCTAATGTGATTTCTTGTTTTTCGGTATTAGTAAGTTGCCAATCTATGTTAGATTGCTTCAATTTCGTTATTACGTGTTGCATAATAATAGCAGCAGATACAGAAATATTTAAACTTTCTGTAAACCCATACATTGGTATCTTTAAATAGCTGTCTGCTTCTTCTAAAACAAAATCACTTAACCCTTCACTTTCTTTGCCGAAGAAACAAGCCGCTTTTTTATTTATATCAAAGTCATGTAAAAAGGTAGATTCTTTATGAGGGGTGGTTGCTACTATACGGTAGCCTTTTTCCTTTAATGATTTCATGCTTTCTTTTACTGAAGAATATCGATGTAAACTCACCCACTTTTGTGCACCCATTGCTATTTCCTTATCTATTTTTTTACGCCCAATTTCTTCAATTATATGTAGGTCTTGTATTCCAAACACATCACAACTACGCATTACAGCACTTGTATTGTGTAATTGATATACATCTTCTGTAGCAATAGTAAAATGACGGGTTCGCTCTTGTAAAATTTTTTGAAAAAGAGAGATGCGTCTTTCGGCTAAAAACCCCTGTAAATACGTTAATAACTCAGTATCCAAATTATCTTTTTGGGCTAATATACTAATAAAATAAAATGAGTTAGATTTTATATCTTTCCCTTATGAAAATTGCAGTATTAACAGGTGCAGGAATAAGCGCAGAAAGTGGATTAAAAACTTTTAGAGATAGTAACGGGCTTTGGGAAGGACATGATGTAATGGAAGTAGCAACGCCTCAAGGCTTTGCAAACAACCCAGAGCTAGTTCTAGAATTTTATAATCAACGAAGAAGACAACTACAAGAGGTTAAACCTAATGCAGCCCATAAAGCCTTAGCTAACTTAGAAAAAAAGCATGAAGTAACTGTTATCACACAAAATGTAGACGATTTACATGAGCGAGCTGGTAGTACAAATGTGGTGCATTTACACGGTGAACTATTAAAGGTTCGTAGTACGTTTGATGAAAACTTAGTAATGGACTGGAAAGACGATCTTATTCTTGGTGATTTTTGTGAGCATAATTCGCAGTTGAGGCCGCATATAGTTTGGTTTGGCGAAGCAGTACCCATGCTAGATATTGCAATACAATTTGTTGAGGAGGCAGAAATACTACTTATTATTGGAACATCAATGCAAGTGTATCCAGCCGCAAGTTTAATACAATATGCTGCTCCAAATGCTCAAGCTTATTTTGTAGATCCAAACCCATCTATTACTTCTTCAAAACAACTAAAAGTAATTGCAGAAAAGGCTACTACTGGAGTTCCAAAGGTAATTGAGGAAATCTTAAAAGATGTGTAATTTGGCATTATACCAGCATATAAGTTATGATAAAGCCTATAGGGAGAACAGGCTAAATGCAGCTAATTGGGTTTTAGCAAACCCAGATACTATAGAAGAGCTATTACAATATTGCTTTAATGAAGACCAAAGTATAGCAACAAAAGCCACTTGGGTCTTAGAGTTTGTCTTTAGAAAAGATTTGAAAAAACTTTATCCCTTTCTAAATTATATTTTTGAAAATATAGCAACCGCAAAAACAGATGGACAACTTCGTTCTTTAAGTTTGTTTTGTGAAATGATTACCCTTGCCTATTATAAAGAAAAAGAAGCAAGTATACTTAAACTATTAAAATCTAAACATAAAGAAGTAATGACTGAATGCTGTTTTGATTGGATGATTACCAATCAAAAGGTTGCATGCCAAGCTCGAGCGATGACGGCACTACAGTTTTTAGGTACTGAATATGATTGGATTCACCCAGAACTAAAGCAAATAATCATACAAAACATGCCTTCTGGAAGTGCTGGGTATAAGGCAAGAGGCAATCACACACTACTGTTTATAGAAAAGTTTAATAAGCAAGGATAAAGGCTATAACATCTTGCAGTATTTAGTATCTTTGGGCTCTTAAAATTAATACTATGTCTAGCCATTCTTTACAAGCCATTTCTCCAATAGACGGCAGGTATGCTTCAAAAACTGAAAAGCTAATTCCTTTTTTTTCTGAAGAAGCCCTTATAAAATATAGAGTACAAGTTGAGATTGAATATTTTATTGCTTTGGTAGAATTACCCCTACCACAACTTAAAAGTTTTGACACAAATCTATTTTCAGAATTAAGAAAACTATATAGTAACTTTTCATCTGAAGATGCTCAGCAAATAAAGAATACTGAGAAAATAACAAATCACGATGTAAAAGCAGTTGAATACTTTATTAAAGAAAAATTTGATGCGCTTAGATTAGAGAAATATAAAGAGTTTATCCATTTTGGACTTACCTCTCAAGATATTAATAATACTGCAATACCTCTTTCTCTAAAGGAAGCAATGAATGAGGTGTATGTACCCCAACTTTTTGAAGTTAAGGACAAATTAAAAAATCTTGCAAATGAATGGGCAGAAATCCCAATGCTTGCCAGAACTCACGGACAACCAGCTTCTCCTACAAGGCTAGGCAAGGAAATTGAAGTATTTGTCGTACGCTTAGAAGAACAATTTGATTTACTAAATGATATTAAGAGTGCTGCAAAATTTGGTGGTGCCACAGGTAATTTTAATGCACATAAAGTAGCCTATCCAACTATAGATTGGAAAGCATTCGGGACTCAATTTGTGCAAGAAAAACTTGGACTACACCACTCTTTTCCGACTACTCAAATCGAACATTACGACCACATGGCAGCTCTGTTTGATTGTTTAAAAAGAATAAACACTATCATTATAGATCTTGATAGAGATATATGGACGTATGTTTCTATGGATTACTTTAAACAAAAAATTAAAAAAGGCGAAGTAG
>CAYGMB010000069.1:3425-8924 GCA_964350765.1 uncultured Flavobacteriaceae bacterium | reverse complement strand
GTTTTGCTTCACTACCAGATGAAATGAGTAAAGCTTTAAGTAGCCCAAGCAACAAACAAATGTTAGTTGATGTCCTTAAAAATCATGTTGTTTCTGGCAAAATAGATTCTAGTGAGTTAGTACAAAAAATCAAGGAAAATGGAGGAGCATATAAAATGACTTCACTTGCAGGCACCGAGCTAACTGCATCTAAATCTGGAAACGATATAATTATTAAAGATGTAAAGGGGACTAAGGCTATAATTGGAAAAAGTGATATTCTTGGTTCTAATGGAGTAGTGCACATTGTAGATAAACCGCTAGCTACAAAAAACTAAATCACATTTACTTCTGGTTCTATAAAAATAGAGAATCTGTTTTTTACAGTTTCTTGAATTTTTAATGCCAATTCCCAAATTTCTCTTCCAGTTGCGTTTGCATAGTTTACCAGTACTAATGCTTGTTTTTTATGTACACCTGCATCTCCATAACGCTTTCCTTTAAAACCACATTGCTCAATTAGCCACCCAGCTGGGATTTTAAATTGTGTTGGTGAAACCTCATAAAATGGAGCTTCAGGATTTTGTAGCCTAAACTCATTAAAAGCTTGACTGCCTATTACTGGGTTTTTAAAAAAACTACCACTATTTCCTATTTTTTCTGGGTCTGGAAGTTTAGATTGTCTTATAGAAATAACTGCTTTAGAAATATCACTTATAGTAGGATTAGTTATATTATTTTTCTCAAGTTCTGTTTGTATTGCTCCATAGCTAGTACTTAGCCTATGTTTGTTTTTTGTAAGTGAGAAAGTAACATCTGTAATAATGTATTTTCCTTTTGCTTCGTTTTTAAAAATAGAATTCCGATACCCAAATTTACAGTCTTTATTTGTAAATTTTTTTTCTCTGTTAGTGCTAATTTCTATTGCATTACAAGAGTGAAAAACGTCTTTAAGCTCAACTCCATATGCTCCAATATTTTGTATAGGTGCGGTGCCTACATTTCCAGGAATTAAAGAAAGGTTTTCAACTCCTCCAAAATTATTTTGAATACAATATTGCACAAACTCATGCCAGTTTTCACCAGAGTTTACTTTCAGCAAAACTTCATTTTCGTTTTCTTTTACAACCTCAATTCCTTTTGTGTTGATGTGAAGTACTAATCCTTCAATATTTTTGGTAAGTAATAAATTACTGCCTCCACCTAAAATAAAAAGTGTAGAAACATTATTTTCAGAGAGTACTTTTTGTAATTGTGCTTTTGAAGAAATAGAGCAAAACGAACTTGCTTTAACATCAATACCAAATGTGTTGAATTTTTTTAGTGATTTATTTGCTTCAATTTGCATTAGTCTTTGTAGGCTTCAAGTGCTAGTCTTAATATATTAACCGCTTTAGTCAAGCTTTCAATATTTAGTACATAAGCAATTCTTACTTGATTTTTACCAACTCCGGGACTAGAGTAAAATCCAGCGGCAGGAGCCACCATAATGGTCTCTCCTTCATAATCAAATTCTTCTAGGAGCCATTGTGCAAAAGCATCACTATCTTTAACAGGTAATTCTACAATGCAGTAAAAAGCACCTTTGGGAGTACCTATTTTTACTCCAGGTATTTCAGTAATTAACCTAATTAACGTATCCCTTCTCTCTTTATATTCTGAAATTACATCATCAAAATAACTTTGAGGAGTTTTTAAAGCTGCCTCGCTAGCAATTTGAGCAAATGTTGGAGGACTTAGTCTTGCTTGGGCAAATTTAAGTGCAGTATTTATAACTTGTTTGTTTTTTGAAACCAAACAACCAATCCTTGCACCACACATGCTATATCTTTTAGAAACAGAGTCTATTATAATGCCGTTTTGAGCAAGATCTTCTTCTTGTAGTATGGAGTAATGTTCTACACCATCATAGGTAAATTCTCTATATACTTCATCAGCAACTAAAAATAAATCGTGTTTCTTTACAATTTTTGCAAGTTTTTGAATTTCTTCTTTGGAATATAAATACCCTGTTGGATTTCCTGGGTTGCAAATTAAAATTGCTTTAGTTTTTGAGGTTATTAGTTTTTCAAATTCTGAAATAGGAGGTAATGCAAAATTGTTTTCAATTTTAGAGATTACAGGAACAATTTTAACTCCAGAAGCTGTTGCAAATCCGTTGTAATTGGCATAAAATGGCTCTGGGATAATTACTTCGTCTCCAACGTCTGCTATACTTCCCATCGCAAAAAGAAGAGCTTCGCTACCACCAGTTGTTACTATTATTTCATCATGAGTAACATTAATTTTATTTGCTTTATAATAATTGGCAATCTTTTTGCGGTATTCTTCAGAGCCTTCAGAACGAGTATAAGCTAATATATCAAGTGAATGCAATGATACAGCGTCCATTGCAACCTGAGGTGATTTTATATCGGGTTGCCCAATATTAAGGTGGTATACTTTTTTGTTTTGTTTATAAGCTTTTTCAGCAAAGGGAACCAGTTTTCTAATTGGAGATTCTGGCATGCTTAACCCTTTATTAGATACAGAAGGCATAGAATTTGTTTTAATAACAAAGTTGCAAAATTTATTTGTTAAATCACAGTAATTAAAGAGTCTTAAAAGCAAAAATTTATATATTGAAATAGTGAATCTTCAATCAAAATCCTTTTACTGTAGCATAGTTTTTTTATTGCTATGTAGTTTCTGTTTAAATGCACAGCAAGGATTCCATTTATTAAAAGGGAAAAAAAAGGATAAAGTTAACTTTGAGTTAGTTAATAATCTTATTGTAATCCCAGTAGAAGTCAATGGTACTAAGTTATCTTTTTTGTTAGATACAGGAGTAAATACAACTATAATATTTAGTCTTTCAGAAAATGATTCTTTAGAGGTAAAAGATACAACCCCAGTAAAGTTAAGAGGCTTGGGTGAAGGAGATGCAATTAACGGTCTTAAAAGCATAGGAAATGAGGTTAAAATTGGAAACGCAATAGATTTTAACCATACACTTTATTTTATTTTTGACGAATCTCTTAATTTTTCACCTAGAATGGGGATTCCTATTCATGGAATAATAGGATATAACTTCTATAAAAAATTTGTTGTTCAAACTAACTATGTTTCAAAAACTCTAAAGTTTTATGACCCAAATTTTTATGCTCCTAAAAAGTGTCGAAAGTGTGAAACTTTCGATCTAATTTTTAATCAGAATAAGGCTTATATTAATGTTGAGGCTAGGGTTGAAGAAAAAGATACAGAGCTTTTGTTATTAGTAGATACTGGATCAAGTGATGCATTGTGGTTGTTTGATGATTATAATGTTTTAAAAGAAAATCCCAAAAACTATTTTGATGATTTTTTAGGTCTAGGTTTAAGTGGTAATATATACGGTAAAAGATCCAGAATTGATAAAGTAAAGCTAGGTAGTTTTAATTTTAAAGAAATAACTGTAGCATTTCCCGATAGTATATCATTGCAAAACGCAAGAAAATTTGAAGAACGTAATGGTAGTCTTGGAGGTAATTTTTTTAAAAGATTTACAACCATTATTGATTTTACTACCAAGAAACTTACATTAAAGAAAAATTCTAATTTTTCTGATCCGTTTTATTACAATATGAGCGGATTAACTTTAGAGCATAATGGTCTTGACTACAAACTTGAAAAGAGAGAAGAACGTTTGTCTACTGGGTACTCTTCAACAACTAATGATAATAATTCAAGTGCTATAAATACCATTAGTTCTTTCCAAAAATTTCAATTTAAACTAGTGCCAAAATACATTGTTGCAGAAGTTAGGAAGGGATCTCCTGCATTTATTTCTGGGATTGAAAAAGGAGATGAGGTTATAATGATTAATGGTAAGCAGGCTCACCAATGGAAACTATTTGAAATTAATCAACTCTTTTCTTCTAAAGCTGGGAAAAAAATTACCATGGAAATCTTAGATAAGAATGGGACAAAAAAAAGACTTCGATTTATACTTGAAAAAGTTTTTTAATAAAAAAAGCCGTTTCATTTCGAAACGGCTTTTTGATATATGTTGTAATATAAGACTATTTTGTCTTTTCTAGTACACTTTGCCCATCTTTTAAAACCTCTCCTTTAATTTTTAAGAGTTTTACTGGCTCATCTGCGTTAGAATAAACAGTTATATTTTTTCTAATTGGGCCCACCTTATTTTTTGTATCATACTTAACCTTAATCTGTCCTTTTTCACCTGGGCCAATAGGACCTTCTGGTTTTTCAGGAACAGTACAGCCACATGTAGATTTTACATCTGAAATAACTAGAGGCTCATCACCTACGTTAGTGAATTCAAAAACTCTTACTCCGTCACTACCTTTTGCAACAGTACCATAATCTATAGTTTCCGTTACAAACTTAAATTTTGCCTGTGCATTTGCAGTAACAATTCCAGACACTAATACCAATGCTATTATTACTATTTTTTTCATAATCTTTTATTTAATGAATGCTAAAATAAACATCTCTAGAGCATTCTCCAAAATAAGTTATTCACTTTCATGCTGTATTTGTTGTTATTTTAGGCATGTCAGTTTTATAATCTTGAAGATATAACTACTTTTGCGTTTGTATTTCAAAAATTAGACCAAAGTATGGCATTAGATGCAAAATATAGTGCGCAAAACATTGAAAATAAGTGGTATAACTACTGGATGGAGCATAATTATTTTCATAGTGAAGTAGACGAAAGAGAAGCGTATACCATTGTAATTCCTCCACCCAATGTTACAGGTGTTTTGCATATGGGGCACATGCTTAATAATACTATACAGGATGTATTAATACGTAGAGCACGTCTAAAAGGCTATAATGCTTGTTGGGTTCCTGGAACAGACCATGCATCTATCGCTACAGAAGCGAAAGTAGTTGCAAAACTTAAAGCTGAAGGAATAAATAAAGAAGATCTTACCAGAGAAGAATTTTTAAAACATGCATGGGAATGGACACACAAACACGGAGGTATCATCTTAGAGCAATTAAAAAAACTGGGAGCCTCTTGTGATTGGGAACGTACAAGTTTTACTATGGACGATAGTTTATCTAAGTCTGTAATAAAAGTTTTTGTTGATTTATATAATAAAGGAAATATTTATCGTGGTTATAGAATGGTAAATTGGGACCCTGAAGCAAAAACTACGCTATCTGATGAAGAAGTGATCTATGAAGAAAAACAAGGAAATCTATACTACTTAAATTATAAAATTGAGGGCTCTGAAGATTTCTTGACCATTGCAACTACCAGACCCGAAACAATACTTGGTGATACTGCTATTTGTATAAACCCAAATGATGAAAGATTTACACATCTTAAAGGTAAAAAAGCAATAGTGCCAATTTGTAATAGAGTTATTCCAATCATTGAAGATGAATATGTAGATATAGAGTTTGGTACAGGTTGTTTAAAGGTAACGCCAGCTCATGATGAAAACGATAAAAATCTTGGAGACAAACATAACTTAGAGGTAATAGAAATACTTAACGAAGATGATACCCTTAGTAGCTATGGAT
>CAYGMB010000069.1:733-3356 GCA_964350765.1 uncultured Flavobacteriaceae bacterium | reverse complement strand
CAAAAAGTAGAACAACACACAAATAAAGTAGGTACAAGTGAACGTACAGGAGCTGTTATAGAGCCAAGACTAAGCGATCAATGGTTTTTAAAAATGAAAGAACTAGCACAACCAGCATTAAATGCTGTGTTAGAGAAAGAAGTAAACCTAGTTCCAGAAAAGTTCATTAACACCTACAAGTACTGGATGGAGAATGTTCGTGATTGGAATATTAGCCGTCAATTATGGTGGGGGCATCAAATACCAGCCTATTTTTATGGTGATGGAAAAGAAGATTTTGTTGTTGCAGAAACTAAAGAAGAAGCTTTACAACTTGCAAAAGAAAAAACTAATAATGACCATCTTAAAGTTACAGACTTAACACAAGACCCTGATGCACTAGATACTTGGTTTTCTTCTTGGTTATGGCCTATGAGCGTTTTTAATGGAATCCTAGAACCAGAAAACAAAGAAATAAACTACTATTATCCCACAAACGATTTAGTTACAGCGCCGGAGATTCTTTTTTTCTGGGTTGCTCGTATGATTATTGCTGGGTACGAATATCGTGGTGAAAAGCCATTTTCTAATGTTTATTTAACGGGTATTGTACGTGATAAACAACGTAGAAAGATGAGTAAATCTTTAGGTAACTCTCCAGACCCTATAGATTTAATGGATACTTATGGAGCAGACGGAGTAAGAGTAGGGATGTTATTAAGCTCACCTGCCGGGAACGACCTTATGTTTGATGAAGATTTATGTAAGCAGGGTAGTGGTTTTGTTAATAAAATATGGAATGCTTACAGGCTTATTGATGGTTGGGAAGTTTCAGAATCTTCACAAGCAACAGAGGCTTCTCAAATTGCTATAAAATGGTATAAAAATAAGTTTCAAATGGCGTTGGCAGATTTAGAGAATAATTACTCAAAATATCGTATTAGCGATGCCTTAATGACCACATATAAACTTATTTGGGATGACTTTTGTTCCTGGTTACTAGAGATGGTAAAACCTTCTTATGGCAGTCCTATAGATGCTGCAACTAAGAAGGAAGTAATTGCATTGATGGAGGATAACCTTAAAATATTACATCCATTTGTGCCTTTTATTTCTGAAGAAATATGGCAACACATTTCATCAAGAACTATCGAGGAGGCATTAATAATTTCTACATGGCCAACACAAACCACTTTTGATGAAAACTTAAACAAGCAATTTGATTTTACTGCAGAAGTAATTTCGGCAATTAGAACTATTAGAAAACAAAAAAATATTTCCTTTAAAGAAGCAATTTCTCTTTCTGTAATTAATAACGAAAGTACTGCAAAAGACTTTGATGCTGTTATTGAAAAGCTAGGTAACCTTTCAGAAATTAATTACGTTTCAGAAAAAATAGAAGGAGCCTTAACTTTTAGAGTAAAGTCTAATGAGTACTTTATTCCTATGGAAGGTGCTATAGATGTTGAAGAAGAGATTGCAAAACTACAAGAGGAACTTACTTATACTGAAGGGTTTTTGAAAAGTGTTCAGAAAAAATTGAGTAACGAACGTTTTGTAAACGGTGCGCCAGAAAAAGTAGTTGCTATAGAGAAACAAAAGGAAGCGGATGCTCTTGCAAAAATTGAAACTATTAAAGCGAGTCTAAATAGTTTACAATAAGATTAAACTATTTTCTGTACAAAAAATATTGGTTTACAGTTTCTATATACGCTTCTTTAGCTTCGTCTTCGTTCATTTCTTTAGTTTGAAATAAAGCGTTGGTCTTAAAAGCATTTATAAGAGGTTTTCCACCACTTGGTCTATCGTCACTATTGGTAGCTCTTTTATAATAGGCATAAAGACGAAGAAGAACATCTGCTGGAAAAGGCTCTGTATGCTCATTTATCTGAGTAACGGCTTTTTCAAATGCACTATGTAATTCCTCTGGGTTCATTATGTACTCGCAATAACAGTAATACCTCCTTTTACCACTTGATTAAGCTGTACGTCTACTTTTGTTCCAATTGGTAAAAATATGTCTACCCTAGAGCCAAATTTAATAAAACCACTATCACTTGCTTGTACCACCACTTGTTCTTTAACTGCATAATTAACTATGCGTCTTGCAAGCGCACCAGCTATTTGTCTATGTAATACTTCTCCAAATTTTTCTGATTTTACAACAACAGTTGTTCTTTCATTTTCTTCTGAAGATTTTGGGTGCCATGCAACTAAATATTTGCCAGGATGATATTTACTGTATGTAACTTTACCACTTACTGGATATCTTGTGACATGGACATTTAAAGGAGACATAAATACTGAAACCTGTAGGCGCTTATCCTTAAAGTATTCTTTTTCAAAAACTTCTTCAATTACAACAACTTTACCATCTACTGGAGATAATACTTGGCTAACACTATTTGTAAATTTTCTCTTAGGATTTCTAAAAAATTGCAGAATTAAAATTAATATAATGATTACTCCTGCAAAAAGTATTGCTCTAGCAATAGTGTTTACAATTAATTGATCAATAGCAATACTTAACCCAATACATAGGATGAGAGTAACTGCAATGATTTTATATCCTTCTTTATGAAACATAATCTACAATTTCTAAAAATGCATAAATAAATGGACTACAATAAATAATGCTGTCTAG
>CAYGMB010000069.1:0-723 GCA_964350765.1 uncultured Flavobacteriaceae bacterium | reverse complement strand
CGCCATGTCCAGGCATTAAAGTACCACTATCTTTAACGCCAGCTTCTCTTTTAAACTAAGATTGTATTAAATCTCCAATGGTTCCAAAAAAAGTTACTAAAAGTGCAATAGCAATCCATAATTGCAAAGTTAAAAGTTCTGTATAATTAAAGACTATAAAACTAAATATCACAGCACCAATAAGTCCTCCTAAAAAGCCTTCAACAGTTTTTTTGGGTGAAATTCGTTCTAGTAATTTTCTCTTTCCAAAGTTCTTACCAATTATATAAGCAAAACTATCATTACACCATATTAGCACAAAAATACCTCCTATAAGCTCTGGTACGAACTTTTCTTTCTGAAAAGGAATAAGGGTAAGAAAAATAAAACCGCTTATAATGTAAAAAAACACGGTTATGTATTTTTTTTTCTCAAACATGGGAATCTTACTTGTCCATAAAAGGTCTTTTAGTAAAAATAGATTCACAAATATGGAGAGTATTATATAGAGATTAACGGCATTTTCATTGAAAACTTCATAGCTTAAAAAGTAGAAAGCAGTAAGCAGTAAAACATATGCAAGATAGCTCTTAAGGTGTACTAATTTTAAAAACTCTGAAAGTGTAATTACAGATAGTAATAGAAATAAGAAAATGAATAACTCATATGAAACAAACATTGAAGTTATGACTATCGAGATATATAGTATTCCCGATATACCACGTACTATAAGTTCTTTCATAA
>CAYGMB010000068.1:0-8935 GCA_964350765.1 uncultured Flavobacteriaceae bacterium | reverse complement strand
ACTTAGTGGTTTGTAAAACATTTTGAATATCCTTTAGTCCATTATGACCACCATCACTTCCTTTTGTTTTTATACGAAGAGTGCCAAAGGGTAAGTTGAGGTCATCTGTTATAACCAATAGATTTTCCTGTGGTACTTTCTCTTTTTCTAACCAATATTTTACAGCTTTACCACTAAGATTCATGTATGTACTTGGCTTCAGTAAAATAAAAGTGCGACCTTTCTTTTTAAAGGATGTAATGTCACCTAGTTTTACTGTTTCCCAAGTTAAAGACTCGGCAGTAGCTAAGTGATCCACAATTTTAAAGCCTATGTTATGTCTGGTATTTTCATAATCAGCACCAATGTTTCCAAGACCAACAATAAGAAATTTTTTCATAGCTGTTTCGCTTAAGGGCGATAACTTATTTTCATATACTTCAACTTTTTTTGAAATCTGCTCTTTCTTATCTTCTATTGAAGAATCACTTGATTTTACTATAAAAAGCTTCCGAAGAAAATGAAACATAAATTGATTAATCTCATGTAAAAATAAAAAAAGCATCTCGAATCAACGAGATGCTTTTTGGATTTATTTGTCTAAATAGTATTATTCAGTTGCAGCTTCTTCAGCTGGTGCATATGCACTTTCAGCAGCACCTTCAGTACCATCTTCACCTTCATCTTCATCTTCATCGTCGTCTACATCTGCAATGGCAGTACGAGATGTTCTTACTTGTAAGATTGTTCTGTTTTCTTCATGCATAATTTTGTATGCATCATTCATTACAGAAGCAACTGTTCTAATATCACCAATTTTCATCTCAGTAATATCAATTTCGATAAAATCTGGTAAATTTTCTGGGATAGCTTTTACACGTAATCTACGGTTTACAATACGTAATACACCACCGTTTTTAACTCCTCTAGAGTTACCTACAACACGTACAGGGATTTCCATCATTACTTCTTTATCATCAAAGATTTGATAGAAGTCTGCATGTAAAATTCTGTCTGTTACTGGGTGAAATTGAATGTCTTGTAAAACTGCATTTACTTTTTTACCATCACCTAACTCAACTACAACTGTATGTACGTCTGGTGTATACACAAGTTTGTTGAAGGCCAGTTCATCTGCTGAAAAGTGAATAGGCTCATCTCCTCCGTACACTACGCAAGGAACCTTTCCAGCATTACGTAAGGCTTTGGTAGCTACCTTGCCTACGCTTTCTCTTTTAAGTCCGTTAATTGTAATTGATTTCATAATACTGCCCACTAAAGTGGGTATCTTTTAAAATTATTTATAATCGCTTAGCTTTTAAGCGGCTGCAAATGTAAAACATTTAAAACAAAGAGAAAAGAAAAGAAGGTTGAAAGATGGATAAATATTACATCAAAAACTTAGAACTGATAGATTTGTTCTCATTTACACTCTGCATTACCTCTGCAAATAAAGATGCACAACTAAGTACTCTCACTTTTTTGCTTTCTTGACGAAGTGGTATAGAATCTGTAACAATAAGCTCTTCTAACTTAGAATTTTCTATACGTTCGTAGGCACTACCAGATAAGATTGGGTGTGTGCAAATAGCACGAACACTAAGAGCACCACGCTCCATCATAAGATCGGCGGCTTTGGTTAATGTTCCAGCAGTATCTACCATGTCGTCTACAAGTACTACATTTTTTCCTTGTACATCACCTATTAACTCCATATGAGATATTACGTTTGCTTTTGCACGTTGTTTGTAACAAATAACTACATCACTTTCAAGTGCTTTAGAATATGCATACGCTCTTTTACTACCTCCCATATCTGGAGATGCAATAGTTAAGTTAGGCAGATTTAATTTCTTTAAATAGGGTAGAAAAATAGTTGATGCAAAAAGATGATCTACAGGCTTTTCAAAAAATCCTTGTATCTGATCTGCATGTAAGTCCATTGTAATAATACGTGTAGCTCCAGCAGTTTCTAACATTTTTGCAACCAATTTTGCCGCGATAGGTACTCTAGGTTTGTCCTTTCGATCTTGTCTTGCCCATCCAAAATAAGGGAGTACAGCGGTAATGTGTCTTGCCGAAGCCCTTTTAGCGGCATCCAGCATTAACAGCATTTCCATTAAGTGGTCACTATTGGGGTGCGTAGACCCAATGATAAAGACACGACTTCCACGAACCGATTCTTCAAAAGATGGCTGAAATTCGCCATCGCTGTAAGTTGATGTAATTACATTACCTAGTGTAGCGCCAAACTCTTTTGCTATGGCTTTAGATAATGCTTCACTTTGCTTGCAGGTAAAAAGTTTGGGTTCTGGAATAGGCACAGACATAGTTGTGAGTTTTGGTTGATGGCACAAATGTAAATTAATTGTCAATGTCTTTAAAAAAATGAAATTACGATTTACTAACAATTTATTACATTTTGCTTATTTTTGTCGCCCTCTTAACGCTCAAGTGGCGGAATTGGTAGACGCGCTGGATTCAAAATCCAGTTCCTTCGGGAGTGTGGGTTCGATTCCCACCTTGAGTACAAAAGTCTCAGATAATCTGAGGCGTTTTTTATATTTACACGACATCAAAAAAACACCTCATGCAAGATTTTTCATTTTATTTTTCTTTAGGATTAGAACATGTTCTAGACTGGCAAGCATATGATCATGTACTTTTTTTATTGGTATTGGCAGCAGTCTACACCTTTGCTTCTTGGAAAAGATTACTACTCATGGTTACTGTTTTTACAATTGGTCATACTGTTTCTCTGCTTTTAGCTCATTACAATGTGGTTTCAGTAAATACAGGTTTAATAGAGTGTTTAATACCTGTGACTATAGCAATAACAGCGATCGCAAACTTTTTCACTAAAGGGAATAGAGTATCAAGCACATGGATAACACTCTACATGTTAGTTACTTTGTTTTTTGGTTTAATTCATGGGTTTGGTTTTGCTACCTATTATAAAATGATAGCTCCAGAGAACGAAATTTTGTCATTATTAGGCTTTGCAGCTGGAGTAGAAATATCTCAGGTTATTGTTGTGCTATGTGTTCTTATTTTGGCGTATTTATTCCAAGGGCTTTTTAAAGTAAAACAACGAGAATGGGTGCTAGTTGTTTCGGCCATTGTAATAGGAAGAGTTATGCCTATGCTAGTAGAAAACTGTTTGTTGTAATTATTTAACAGCACTTTATAACAAAATATGTAACTTCCTGTTAATTTCACTACTAACTTTGTAATATACTATGAGTAAGAAAAAGCAATTACAGTATGACATCGCCTACCTTCGTATGGCAAGAGAATGGAGTAAGTTGTCTTATTGTAAAAGAAAACAAGTTGGAGCATTAATTGTGAAAGATAAAATGATAATTAGTGATGGTTATAATGGTACCCCAACTGGTTTTGAAAACTTTTGCGAAGATGAAGAAGGATACACCAAATGGTACGTGCTACATGCAGAAGCAAATGCTATTTTAAAAGTTGCCTCATCTACTCAGTCATGCAAAGGAGCTACTTTATATATTACAATGTCCCCCTGCCAACAATGTAGTAAATTAATACATCAAGCAGGTATTTCTAGATTAGTATATTTAGATGGTTACAAAGATAACTCTGGTATAAAATTTTTAGAAAAAGCGGGCGTTAGCATAATACATATAGAAGATATAGATATATAATGAAATTCCATAAAAAGTATATTCCTTTATTACTTGGGCTAGCTATTGCTGGTGGAATTTTTATTGGCTCAAAACTTAATTTTACAGATACCAACGAAAAAATATTTGCTACCAATTCCAAAAAAGATAAGCTTAATAGGCTTATTGATTACATAGATTATGAATATGTAGATCAAGTAAATACAGATAGCATTGTTGATGTAACCGTAAACGGAATACTGGAAAATTTGGATCCACACTCAGTTTACATTCCTGTGGATGATTATGAAGATAGCGCTAATGAAATGCGAGGAAATTTTGTGGGAATTGGCGTAAGCTTTTATCCTTATCGTGATTCTATTACTGTAATTAGAGCCATTGAAGGTGGTCCTGCTGCTGTTGCGGGTATTAAAGGAGGGGATAGAATTTTGTATGCAGATGGAGTTAAGCTTTTTGGGGAAGGGATAGATAGAGATAGTATATCCAATTACTTAAAAGGTGAAAAAAATTCTAAAGTAGAATTAAAAGTTTATAGAAAGAATGAAGATGAAATTATTACACTTAATGTTAAAAGGGCTGATGTTCCTCTTATAAGTGTGGATGCCTCGTATATGATAAATGACGAGGTTGGGTATATAAAAATTAATCGTTTTTCTGAAACCACATACGAAGAATTTGATGAAGCATTGGATAACTTGAGAGATGAAGGAGTAAAAAGTTTAATAGTTGATCTGCGAGGGAACCCTGGTGGTTATATTGGAGTTACTGAAGAAATAATAGATGAATTTCTAAAAGATGACAAGTTGGTTTTAATAACCAGAAATAAAGCTGGGGAGGAACAAAAAACCTATGCAACAAAAAAAGGTTCTTTTGAAGACAACAAAGTATATGTGCTCATTAACGAAAATTCGGCGTCAGCGAGTGAGATTTTGGCTGGTGCATTACAAGATAACGATAGGGGAGTTATAGTAGGAAGAAGGTCTTTTGGAAAAGGGCTTGTACAACGAGAAATGGCACTAGGTGACGGGAGTGCTGTTCGTCTTACAATTGCAAGATATTACACACCAACTGGTAGGTCTATTCAGCGACCTTACGGAAATGGAAATGGTGATTACTACAAAGATTATCAAGATCGCTATAACAATGGGGAGTTATTAAGCATAGATAGTATTCAAGTAGCAGACTCATTAAAGTTTGTTACCCCAAAAGGGAAAATAGTATATGGTGGTGGAGGAATAATACCAGATGTTTTTGTGCCGAAAGACACGAGTGTAGAGAACGAAACACTCCAATATGTATCTAGAAGCGGATTTATGAATTACTTTATCTTTGAATATTTAGAAAACGAAAATCATAGAAAGCAATTTTATGGCATGAGCTTTAAAGAGTTTTCTGAAGATTACGAAGTTCCTCAAAGTCTTTCAGAAGAGTTTATAGAATCTGCTCGTTTTAATGAAGCACAAATAGACCTAACTGGCAACTATGCCGAAAGATTAAAAAAGGCACTTAAAGCAAATATGGCAGAACAACTTTATGGACCTAATGAGTTTGAGTTTATCTTAAATCAAGATGATGCTATGATTCAAAAAGTGTTGGAGTTGGAGTATCCTATTGAGCAAGACCAAGAGTAATTTCCATTATAATTTTAATATTTAACGGTATCCAAATCAGCGTTTTTCATATGGCTGATTGTTAGCAAATTAGTATCTTTATAATCTAACTAATTAAATACAAATATTATGAAGAAACTAGCTTTACTTATACTACTTTCAGTAGTTCTATTTGGGTGCAAGGACAACCCTGTAAGTAAAAAAATTAAAGAAACCAAAAATGCTGTAAGTAACTCTAAAAAAGCAGTAGATGAGCTTAGCACCATGCAAGAAGATATACAAGAGCTTCAAAATGTCACTCCCTTAACCAATGAGGAGATGAAAGCTTGGCTTCCAGACAATGTATTGGGAATGAAAAGAACGGCTTACAAGGCTGGGCAAGTATCATACCTAAAAATTGCGAATATAGAAGCTACCTTTAGTAACGAAGACAAGTCTAAAACATTTACCGTTAATATTATGGATGGAGCTGGTGAAATGGGCGCATCTGCAACTGCGGGGGCTAGGATGGTGCTTTCTATGGACATGGAAGAGGAAACCGAAACATACACCAAGAAGACCATTAAAAAGGATGACATGAAAGCAATGGAGGAGTATCAAAAAAAGAATAATAAAACAGTTATTCAATTAATGCACGGAAAACGCTTTTATGTTCAAATTAATGCAAAAGGGATGAATCCAAACGAAACTTGGGATGCCATAGAAGACCTTAATCTAGAGGATTTAAGTTAACCTTTAGTTTGTTTTTTCTGAATTTTCTTGGCAACCAATAGTATAGATAGCAGTAAAATAGTACATGCCGATGCCATAATGCTAATTGCTGCTATCATACTTTCTCCCTCAAATATGGCTTCAAAGTTTAATTTTGTAACATTAAAAATAATAAGCCCAAGAGCAATAAGGATGAGTGCGTAGATTAAGTTTTTCATAATATTAATTAAATAGTTCTTGGATGTTGGATGTAAACAGCTTTACTGCAATGGCAAGTAAAATTACTCCAAAAATCTTTTCGATAATTGCAATACCATTTTTACCTAAAAACTTCTGAAGTCTATTAGACGTTTTTAAAACTATAAATACAACTATTACATTTACTATAATAGCGACAATTATATTTTCTAATGCAAATTCTGCTCGTAGTGATAAAAGTGTGGTTAAACTTCCTGGGCCTGCTACAATAGGAAATGCAATAGGGAAAACTGTTGCCATTTCTAGATTGGTTTCGTTCTGTTTAAAAAGCTTTATTCCCAACACCATTTCTATCGCTATAAAGAAGAGTATGAATGCTCCAGCGACAGCAAATTCGTAAACATTAATCCCTATAAGTTTAAGTATTTCTTCACCAACAAATAAAAAAACTGTTAATACTACTGCTGCGATAATAGACGCTCGGCCACTTTTTATTTTTCCAGATTTTTCTCGCAACGAAATAATAATGGGAATACTTCCTACAATGTCTATAACTGCAAAAAGTACCATAGTGGCTGTAGCAATCTCTTTAAAATTAAGGTTCATAACACTTCTTTTTAAATACTATGCAAAATTAGTCTTTTTATAAGGTTATAGTGATTAAATGAGATGATTTTTTATATAATCTTCAACAGGGTTAATGTTTAATTTTGGTTTCGGTTTCGATTACAAAAACCATAGCTTTGCAACTATGTTTCAGTTAGGAAAAACCATAGTTTCAGAAGATATTATAGAAAAAGATTTTGTTTGTAATCTCTCTGCATGTAAAGGTGCTTGCTGTATTGAAGGTGAGGCAGGGGCTCCTGTTACTAAAGAGGAAGTTTCTATTTTAAAAGAAATTTATCCAAAAGTAAAACCCTTTTTACGTGAGGAAGGTATTAAAGCTATAGAGGAGCAAGGTACTCACATTACAAGTGATCTTGATGAGTTAGAAACTCCTCTAGTTAACGGTAAAGAATGTGCCTATGTCACTTTTTCAGCAAATGGCACAGCAGGTTGCGGTATTGAAGATGCCTTTAATGCGGGCGAAGTTGATTTTAGAAAACCTATTTCTTGTCATTTGTACCCTGTGCGAATTCAAGAATATAGCGAGTTTGCTGCGGTAAACTATCATAAATGGCCTATTTGTGATGATGCTTGTAGTCTTGGGAAAGAGTTACAAGTTCCCGTGTATAAATTTGTAAAAGATGCTTTAATAAGAAGGTTTGGTAAAGATTGGTATATGGGTTTAGAAAAAGTAGCCCAAGAGTATAAATAACCCCAAAACCAGCTTGCTTTTTAATGGCTATTTGGTTAGTTAGCGCAAACTGGTTATTTGAGGTTTAAAGGAAGATTAGGGCATGCTTATTTATTTCTTTAGCAATAATGCTTCGATTTTTTCTAGACGTTTTTCAAGTGTTTTTTGTTTTTCTTTTAAATTTTTGTTCTCTTCACTCAATTCCTTTACAGCTTCAATTAATAATGGTGTAATTCCTGCATAGTTTACCGTTTTGTTCCCCGTGTCTTGTACATAAACCAACTCAGGTGCGATTTTCTCCAACTCATCTGCCATAATTCCTAGAGTTGTTTCGATAGGAGTATTTTTTTTGATATCATCTCCACTCTGCTTAAAACTGTAACGGTATCCATTGAGCTGTTTTATTTTTTTCAGACCATCACTTAGCTTTCTTATGTTGGTTTTCAAATTACGGTCTGAAACTTGAGTATATATACCCGTTGGGGAGATGGTAGCAACAATGTTGTCTGCGTCTTCTTCCCAAAAGCGTGCGAGCACTCCTCCGTCTCCAGGGGATATAAAGTCTAAATTATCACCATCTGTATGCATACCAGTATCTTCTCCTTGATGCGTGCCAAAAAAAGTTCCAAATGCACCAAAATCTAAAATACCTGTAAGGTCACTATCATCATATTTAAGTTGTGGTCTTCCAGTTGGAGTTCCTGTAATAGGTATACTCCATCTCTGGTCTGCTACGGTCTCTTCCCAAATACTTGTACTAGGGGCATTTGCCCAACTTACATTTCCGGCACCGTCAGTTTGCATTATTTGTCCTGCAGTTCCTCTTGAGGCTGGTAAGATATATGTGTTTGCACTATTTGTACCAATGGCAACATTTCCTAAAAAATACCCTGAAAAGCTACCAGGTTTTAAAACCACACTATTAATACCATAATGTGTTCCTCCGCCTCCAGTATTTATATTTGTCCTAAAACCGTATCTGTCACCATTGCCGCCAGCGATTACTGCATCAAATCCTACTTTTACTCCATTTCCAGTATTACTAAAAACATTAGAAACGCCTGTTTGTAAACCGTCGCCAGTACCAAAAAATGTATTGGAAATCCCCACTCTGTTACCGGAACCATCATTTGTAAATCTATTGTTCACTCCTCTTTGTGTTGTAGGGGAGTCTCCAATAAATTCATTTCTAATTCCTTCTTCTTCATTTGCGGAGGTTGAGTTAAACCTAGAATAGGTGCCAAAAAAATTTCCAGTTCCATTACTTCCAAGAGTATTATATACACCATAATGATCACCAGAACCATCACCACTTATAATATTGTAAACACCTTGGTGTTGGCCATCCCCATCATTTGTAATGGTATTAACGGTGCCACTTTTTGAAATATCATCTGTGCCATCCATTAAAACATTTACAGCTCTCAGTCCGGTCGCAGAAATATCAAGCGGATAAAATGCATTTACTGTTCCAATTGCTACATTGCCTT
>CAYGMB010000067.1:0-8937 GCA_964350765.1 uncultured Flavobacteriaceae bacterium | reverse complement strand
CTATTAGACATTAAAGAAGGATATGCAGAAGGTAAAGCAATGGACTTAATGCAAACCGCTTCTTTAAATGGATTTGATACTCGCATTGTAGGTTCTACTAACGACTATTCTAAAACAGCAGATAGTGATATTTGTGTTATTACAAGCGGAATCCCTCGTAAACCAGGAATGACTCGTGAAGAGCTTATTGGTATTAATGCAGGGATTGTAAAATCTGTTTCTGCTAGTCTTATTGAGCATTCGCCTAATACTATTATGATTGTGGTAAGTAACCCTATGGATACTATGACGTATTTGGTTCATAAAACCACAAATCTTCCTAAAAATAGAATTATTGGTATGGGAGGAGCTTTAGATAGCGCTCGTTTTAAATATCGTTTAGCCGAAGCTTTAGGAGCTCCAATTAGTGACGTGGACGGGATGGTAATTGGAGGTCATAGTGATAAGGGTATGGTGCCTTTAACACGTTTGGCTACTAGAAATAGTGTTCCTGTTTCTCAATTTATTTCTAATGAAAGATTAGATCAAGTAAGAGAGGATACTAAAGTAGGTGGAGCTACTCTAACTAAGCTCTTAGGAACTTCTGCTTGGTATGCACCTGGAGCAGCTGTATCTGGACTAGTACAGGCTATTGCTTGTGACCAGAAAAAAATATTCCCTTGTTCAACTTACTTAGAAGGAGAATATGGATTAAATGACTTGTGCATCGGAGTGCCTGTAGTATTAGGTCGTAACGGAATTGAAAAAATTGTTGATGTTGACCTAAATGATGCAGAAAAAGCACATATGCAAGAAAGTGCAGCTGGTGTAAGTAAAACAAATGGTTTACTAGAATTGTAATAATATAGTTACCTGAATCACATATTTTTATAAAGGCTACAGTTTATGTAGCCTTTATTTTTTTATATTTGCCGCATGCGTACAAAATGGTACTTAGGAGCATTTATTATTGTACTCGCTTTCTTAGGAGTTAGTGTTGAAAAATCGGCACTTGTAAATCAAGAGATCGAAGTGCAGTATAGTGATCAAAATGTTACCAATGCAGCACTTCAAAAAACACTTCAGGTTGTAAAACAACGACTTTTAAGTGCAGGAGTTACAAACATCCAAGTTAATCAATCTTCTACAGGTACTTTAAAAATAACATATTATAGTACTATTGATGTAACAAGTGTACAACAGTTATTTAATGAGGACGAGAATATTGCTATTCTATTTTCACCTTCAGAAAAAGATAAATCTTCGCATCCTTCAAAAAAGAAAACTGTTGATTATGAGCTTAATATTTCTGAAATACATACAAGCCAAAATATTACATTAGATTTTGAAGGTTTAGTAATTGATTCAGAAATTGTCAATAATCAATTTTATGATATTGCACATTACACATCTCTGGATGGTGAATATTTGCTTCTAAGCTTAACTAATAAAGAAAAGGTAGCCTACCAATTTTATAAAAAAAGAGGGTTAACTTATAGGCCTAATCGCTTTATTCCAGAGGTAAGAGCAGGCCCTGTCGTTTAATAAAAACTTCGCTTACAAAATTACTTTGCAGGTTCTATTTTAAGAGTTTTTACAGAAACATACTATCAAGAACTAGTAAAACAAAGTATTCTAATTATTTATTTCTGAAGTCATTTTCAGAATCAAAAAAATATATCAATAACAATCATTGTCAAATTATAGTGCAAATTTTATATTTGCTCGTTTTTTAAAAAATTGACACAAAAAATACAAGCATGCAAAACAAAGGACTAATTACCGTTTTTGCCATACTTTTTGGGCTGGTAAGTTTATACCAACTCTCATATACGTATGTTGCAAATAAAGTTGAAGATGATGCAAGAAATTATGCCATCAATAACTTTTCTGAAGATCAACCTAACGAAAGAGCAGAAGCAGAAGCTCGCTACTTAGATTCTATTGCCAATAGCGGTGAATCTATACTATTAGGGATAGATTATAAAAAATCTAAAGAAAAAGAACTTAATAAAGGACTTGATTTAAAAGGAGGTATTAATGTTATACTACAAGTATCTGTAAAGGATATTTTAAAAGGATTGGCTAATAATACTAAAGATCCTGCATTTAATCAAGCATTAGAAAATGCAGATGAGCTTCAAAAAGATTCTCAAGATACCTATCTAGAATCTTTCTTTACTGCATTTGAGGCACTTCCTGGTGAAAATAAGTTAGCATCGCCTAGTATTTTCTTTAACAAAAACTTGGAAGAAGATATTAGTAGTGATATGACAAATGAGCAAGTACAAAGTGTTCTTGCTGAAAAGATAGATGAGAATATTACTTCTGCTTTCGAGGTACTACGTAAGCGTATAGATAAGTTTGGGGTAACACAACCAAACATTCAACGCTTAGGAAACTCTGCACGTATTTTGGTAGAATTACCAGGGGCAAGAGATGTAGAGCGTGTTAAAAAACTTGTTACTAGTACAGCACAATTAGAGTTCTGGGATGTTTATAAGTATGATGAAATTGGAAACTTCTTAGTAGAGGCAGATGCCAAAGTAAGAGACTTAATTAAGCCAGAAACACCAGAGCAAGCAGTACAAGACTCTACTCAAACTAATACAGATGAAAATGTAATAGATGATTTATTGGATGGTGAAGATGTTGAGGATGCTGAAGAAGACCCTGCACTTAGAAATCCAATTTTTGCGTTAATGGTAGCTCCAGGTTTCCAAGGAGGTGCTTCTTTAGGAAGCTTTCAAGTAAAAGATACTGCTACAGTTGGAGAATATTTACGTATGCCTAAGGTAAAGTCATTACTTACGGGTGACCAACGTAATACTAAGTTTGTATGGGGATTACCTACAACACAAGAAACAACGGATGGAGAAACATTGGAAATATCAGTACTTTATGCTTTAAATGTTGAAAATAGAGATGGCTCTGCACCTTTAGGTGGTGGTGTTGTAGTAGGTTCAGACCAAGGTTTTGACCAACTAAACAATGTAGTTGTAAACATGCAAATGAATGGTACAGGTGCTAGAATCTGGGAAGATATGACTGAGTATGCATTCCAGAATCAAAGACAAATTGCCATTGTACTTGACGATGTTGTTTATTCTGCCCCTACTGCAAGTAATGGTAAAATTGAAGGTGGTAGAACACAAATTTCAGGAGACTTCACAATTGCAGAAGGAGAAGACTTAGCTAATGTATTACGTGCTGGTAAATTACCAGCATCTGCAGATATTATTGATGCTGAGGTGGTAGGTCCAACGTTAGGACAAGAAGCTATTGATAGTGGAATACTATCATTTGGAATAGCATTACTTTTTGTGCTGTTATGGATGATTTTTTACTACGGAAAAGCAGGTGCTTTTGCAGATATTGCACTAGTAGTAAACATACTATTTATCTTTGGTATATTGGCTGGTTTAGGATCTGTATTAACGCTTCCTGGAATTGCGGGTATTGTATTAACTATAGGTATCTCTGTGGATGCGAATGTACTTATTTTTGAGAGGATACGTGAAGAACTTGCAAAAGGAAAAATACAAAAGGATGCTATTAAGGATGGTTTTAATAATGCGCTTTCTTCAATTCTTGATGCCAATATCACAACAGGACTAACAGGTATTATTCTTTTAGTATTTGGTACAGGACCTATAAAAGGTTTTGCTACTACCTTATTAATAGGTATTGCAACTTCTCTATTTACTGCCATCTTTATCACAAGGCTATTTATAGATAGTTATACTAAAAATGGAAAGTCTTTACCATGTTCAACAACATTCACTAAAAATTTATTTACGAAGGTGAATATCAATTTCTTGAAAAAACGTAAGATTGCTTATGTTGTTTCAGGAATTTTAATTGCAATTAGTTTAGGTTCATTATTTACAAATGGTCTTAACCAAGGTATCGATTTTGTTGGTGGACGTACCTATACAGTTCGTTTTGATAAGGATATGGATGCTTCTTCAGTACAAGAAGATTTGGTTGCTGCTTTTGGAAGTGCTGAAGCAAAAACCTACGGTAGTGCAAACCAACTTAAAATTTCAACTAAGTATAAAGTAGATGAAAGTGGGGAGGAAGTTGATGAAGAAATACAGCAACTATTATTTACTACATTAAAGTCTAATTTTCCATCAGATATGGTGTATGAGGACTTTAAGATTGAAGCAGATAACCAAACCAAAACTGCTGGTTTAATGGAGTATTATAAAGTGAATCCAACCATTGCAGATGATATTAAACAAGCATCATTCTGGGCAGTATTAGGTTCTCTTGTTGTGGTATTCTTATATATCTTACTGCGTTTTAGAAGATGGCAATTTAGTTTAGGTGCTGTGGCTGCCGTATTCCATGATGTACTATTAGTATTAGGTATTTTCTCTTTAACATACAAGATTATGCCATTTAGTATGGAGATTGACCAATCGTTTATCGCGGCAATCCTTACTGTAATTGGATACTCATTAAATGATACCGTGGTTGTATTTGACCGTATTAGAGAATACTTTAATGAACATGCAGGTTGGAAGATGAATAAAATTATTAATAGTGCCTTAAATAGCACATTAAGTAGAACCTTAAATACTTCGGTTACTACGTTAATTGTATTACTATGTATTTTCTTAATTGGAGCAGAATCTATTAGAGGATTAATCTTTGCATTAATAGTGGGTGTACTTGTAGGTACTTACTCTTCATTATTTATTGCAACTCCAGTATTCTACGATACTGTTAAGAAAAGAGGTATTGATTTATCTGACAAAAAGGAGGAAGAAGAGGTAGAAGCTTAATTTCTTTCTTTTCTGAAATATTAAAAAAGCGACTAGATTTTTCTAGTCGCTTTTTTGTTATTAATATATTTTTTGGCTTACATGAAACTTATTTAAACTTCGTAAAAAAATAAAAAGAGTTTCTATATGCTTTCTATTAGTTTCTTGTAAATTCAAGTTTATCACCAACTTCTAGTCCCCAAGAGTCAGATAAACCAGCATTTACCTCTAAAGCATACATTGCAGGCGCTTCAGAAGGTAAGGAGGTTTCATCATAAGGTTGTGCATTTTTTTGAATACTCACAATCTCTTTTTCTGCATTTAGATAAATAATGTCTAAGGCAAACTCAGTATTCTTCATATAAAAAGAACGACGTACTTCATCATTAAAAATAAAAAGCATAGCCTGGTTATCTGGCATAGACTTACGATACATTAAGCCAGTTTGAGTTTGATACTCATCATCAGCAATTTCTATATCTAATGTTGCTACAATAGAGTCTGATGCATTTTTTAGTAAGGTAACTTCTCCTTCTTTAGTAAATGAAACTTCTTTAGTTAGTACTTTGGAATCCTCATTTTTTTTCTTGCAATTGGTAAAAAATAGAAACCCTATTACTGCTGCACTAAGAATTACTTTTTTCATTAGGCTATTTTTCTGTTTTTTGAAGAAACAATTAGATATATCCCAAATAGTATAAATGGTATACTTAACCATTGTCCTGTATTAAGTAACCAGTCTGCTCGTTCTTCTACTTGGGCTTCTTTTACAAATTCTACTAAAAACCTAACTAGCCATAGCAGTACTAAGAATACTCCAAAAATATATCCTAAATACTTTCTCTTATCTGTTTTCCAGTAAATAGACCATACTATTAAGAAAACGATAATATATCCAGCAGACTCATATAATTGCGCAGGATGTCTTGCAAAATCTTCTCCTAATTGTTTAAAAACTACTCCATAGTCTGAGCCTGTCGGTTTTCCTATTATTTCAGAATTTATAAAATTACCAATCCTTACAAAGATACCACCACAAGTAACAGCTATTATAATTCTGTCTAAAATCCATAAGACTGGTTTTTGAAGCACTTTTTTGCTATAAATAAACATGGCTATTATAATGACAATAGCCGCTCCATGACTTGCTAGCCCTTGGAAACCTGTAAACTTAAATTCTGGTACGGTTTGTATTGGTAATAAGACTGAAAGAGGATCTTGAGTGATTAGTTCGGGTTGATAAAAAAAAACGTGACCTAATCTAGCACCTAATAAAGTTGCGACAACCATATATATAAAAAGACTATCTAGTTTAGATTCAGACTCCCCTTCATTTTTAAAAATACGTTTCATTATAAACCACCCTAAAGTAAAGGCAATAACAAACATGAGGCTGTAATAACGTATAACAAAAAAACCAAGGTCTATTCCTGGAGAAGGATCCCAATCAAAACTTAAGAAGTGAGTCATGTGTAGTCTGTTTTATTGGGTAAAGATAGCAAAATAGAGTGGGGGAGTTTTTAGGAAATGGTTTTTTCTTTGGAAGGCTCTGGTACAGGGTCGTAACCCTTTCCGCCCCAAGGATGACAACTCCCAATACGTTTTAGTGACAACCAACCTCCTTTTAATATGCCATGTTTTTGCAAAGCCTCAATAGTATAATGCGAACAAGTAGGGCTATACCTGCAAGTAGAAGGGGTTAACGGAGAAATAAACTTTTGGTACACACGTATTATTGCAATAAACGGATATGTGAGTACCTTTTTCAAAATAGACTAGTTTAGAGAATATGTAGTTCCTTCTTTACCGTCTTTAAGTTGTATTCCAGCCTCTTGTAACTCATCTCTAATGCGATCACTTGTAGCAAAGTCTTTATTTGCTCTTGCATTGTTGCGAAGTTCAATTAGCAATGAAATAGCGCTATCAAGTTTATTACTGTCACTTCCAGTTTCTGAAGTACTATCAAGCAATCCAAGTACATCAAAAATAAAATCATGCATAGTTTGTTTTAGTGTAGCTAGATCTTCTGAAGAAATAGTTGCTTTTTTTTCTGAAACTGAATTTATATGCTTTACAGCCTCAAATAATTGTGCAATAAGGATAGGACTATTAAAATCGTCGTTCATGGCATCGTAGCAAGATTTTTTCCAAGAATCAATATCTATACTCGAAGTGTTAGAAGTTTCTAGCGAATCCAAAACTCTATAGGCATCCATGAGTCTCTTATATCCTTTTTCTGAAGCTAATAATGCATCGTTGCTAAAGTCTAAGATGCTCCTGTAATGAGCTTGATACATGCTAAATTTTGTGATTGTAGGAGAAAAGGCTTTGCTTAAAATATCATTATCGCCAGAAAACATTTCGTTAGGTAAAATGTAATTTCCTGTAGATTTAGACATTTTTTTACCGTTAAGAGTAAGCATATTGGCGTGCATCCAATAATTTACTGGTGATTGATTATTGCAAGCTTCAGCTTGAGCAATTTCACATTCATGATGTGGGAATTTTAAGTCCATACCACCACCATGGATATCAAAATTATTGCCCAGATATTTAGTGCTCATTGCAGTAAATTCTAAATGCCAGTCTGGAAAACCATCACTCGACGTGGAAAGAAGGCCAACGCATGATATGTTGAGGTTCGGCTTTTTTCCAAAGTGCAAAATCTTGTGGGTTTTTCTTTTCGCTTTGAGCAGCAAGTTCTCTTGTATTTGCAATCATGTCCTCAAGATTACGACCACTTAGTTTACCGTAGGTGTTATCTTCGTTAAATTTTACGACATCAAAATACACAGAGCCATTTTTTTCATATGCATAGCCCTTGGTAATAATATCTTTTACAATATTTATTTGCTCAATTATATGTCCAGTAGCAGTTGGCTCTATACTTGGAGGTAAAGCGTTAAACCTATCCATCGTGGTATGAAAATCTACTGTATATTTTTGAACAACTTCCATTGGTTCTAGTTGTTCAATACGAGCTTTCTTTAAAATAGGGTCGTCACCGCTCTCACCATCATTTTCTAGATGTCCAGCATCAGTAATATTACGTACGTAGCGCACTTTATACCCTAAGTGTTTAAGGTATCTAAAAACCAAATCAAAAGACAAAAATGTTCTACAATTTCCCAAATGAACATTACTGTAAACTGTTGGTCCGCATACATACATACCTACAGTTTCTTTATTTATGGGTGTAAATTTTTCTTTATTCTTTGTTATAGAATTGTATATGGTAAGGTTATTCTTTTTGACTTTTGTCATGTTGTTTTGCGCTTTAAAACTGTGTTTCAAGTTTTATGTAGTCTAAAAATTCTCTTCTAGTTTCGGGTTTTTTAAAAGCACCACCAAATTCACTTGTTACTGTGCTACTATCAATATCTCTAATGCCTCTAGAATTAACGCATAAGTGCTTAGCGTCTATTACGCAAGCTACATCATCTGTATTTAGTACCTCTTGGAGTTCTTTGACAATTTGCATTGTAAGACGTTCTTGTACTTGAGGTCTCTTTGCGTAATAATCAACAATGCGATTCATCTTACTCAAACCAACAACGCTTCCATTAGATATATATGCTATATGTGCCTTTCCAACAATAGGGAGTAAGTGATGTTCGCAAGTAGAATAAAGAGTAATATTCTTTTCTACAAGCATTTCTCCATACTTATATTTATTCTGAAAAGTGGAAGCTTTAGGTTTTCTGTCTGGATGAAGTCCTCCAAATATTTCTTTTACAAACATTTTTGCTACTCTCATTGGAGTTCCTTTTAGGCTGTCATCAGTTAAATCTAGTCCCAAAGTTTGCATAATACTGTTTACATCTTTTTGAATAAGGTCAATTTTTTCAATATCACTTAACTCAAATGCATCTTCTCTCAAAGGGGTATTTAAAGATGATCCAATATGTTCATCTCCGTACGCTTCTATTTCTTCTAATTGTTTGTCTAAACTCATTGTATTAACTATACTAATTTACAAAGATACTACTTTCGTTTCGGTGTTTAATGAATGGTATGACAGTTTTTAGAATTTTGAAATTGTAGAATTTCATAAAATTTTCTTAAATTTCACAAATTATTCCCATTTCACTATGAAAAAATACTCCTCAATACTACTGTTTTTTTGTTTTGTGTTAGTAACAAACTTAACTAGTTATGCTCAAGAAACTTTATTTGTTGATGCAGG
>CAYGMB010000066.1:0-8967 GCA_964350765.1 uncultured Flavobacteriaceae bacterium | reverse complement strand
GAAGAAGGAACTGTGGCAACATGGTTGAAAAAAGTTGGAGATAAAGTAGAAGAAGGAGATATCCTAGCTGAAATTGAAACTGATAAAGCAACAATGGAGTTTGAATCTTTTTCTGAAGGTGTTTTGCTTCATATTGGTATTCAAGAAGGTGAAACGGCACCTGTAGATAAACTTTTAGCCATAATAGGCGAAGAAGGAGAAGATATTTCTAGTTTGATAAATGGTGATGACACTTCTAATGAAAGTAAGAAAGAGGAAAGTGATGAAGAATCTTCAAAAGATTCGGATAAGAAAAATGAGGAGTCTTCAGAAGAAAATGAAGTTGAAGAAAAAGAAGCATCTAGTGAAGACTCAACAAATAATCTTCCTGAAGGCGTAGAAATAATCACAATGCCTCGCCTAAGCGATACTATGGAAGAGGGAACTGTAGCTAGTTGGCTTAAAAAAGAAGGTGATGCAGTAGAAGAAGGTGATATTTTAGCCGAAATAGAAACAGATAAAGCTACTATGGAGTTTGAGAGTTTTTATTCAGGAACATTATTAAAAATTGGAATTGCAGAGGGTGAAACTGCAAAAGTAGATTCGTTGCTTGCTATTATAGGTCCTGAGGGTACAGATGTTTCAAATATAAATACCGCATCAAGGCCAAAAAGTTCAACAAAGAAAGAAAAGACTGAAGATAAAAAAGAAGAACCTGTAAAAGAGGAAAAAAAGAAAGAAACCTCAACTAAAACTGAAGAAAAACCTTCTTCTAGTTCGAATTCTGATTCGGTTTCGAAACGCATTTTTGCTTCTCCACTCGCCAAAAAACTAGCAGAAGAAAAGGGAATTAACCTAAATCATGTTTCTGGAAGTGGAGATAATGGTCGCATTGTAAAAAGTGATATAGAAAATTATCAGCCAGCTGCTGGAGGTGGACAGGTATATACTCCTGTGGGTCAAGAAATATGGGAAGAAGTTAAAAACTCCCAGATGCGTAAAACTATTGCGAAGCGTTTAGGAGAATCTAAGTTTACTGCGCCACACTATTATTTAACAATTGAGTTAGATATGGACGCAGCAATAGAGTCCAGAAAAGCAATAAATGCAGACCCAGATGTGAAAATATCTTTTAATGATATGGTTGTAAAAGCCTGTGCAATGGCTTTACGAAAGCATCCTCAAGTAAATAGTCAATGGACAGGGGATAGCACAAAAATCGCTAAACATATTCATGTAGGTGTAGCTGTAGCTGTGGATGAAGGCCTTCTTGTACCTGTATTAAAATATGCTGATCAAATGACGTTCTCTCAAATAGGAGCACAAGTTAAAGAGTTAGCTGGAAAAGCAAGAAGTAAAAAAATTACTCCAGAAGAAATGCAAGGGAGTACTTTTACAGTTTCTAATTTGGGTATGTTTGGTATTAAAGAATTTACCTCAATTATAAATGCTCCTAATTCAGCAATCCTATCAGTTGGTGCGATTGTTCAAAAGCCTGTTGTAAAAAATGGAGCAATTGCTATAGGAAATACCATGACAGTTACTTTAGCTTGTGATCACCGTACTGTAGATGGTGCTACTGGAGCACAGTTTTTGCAAACCTTAAGAAATTATATCGAACAGCCGGTTACAATGTTTGTTTAATAGAATTTCTGCTAAGGTAGGAATCTATAAACATGGTGAGTACGTAAAAAGTTAATTCGTAGATAGGTATGTGGGTTCTTTGCCTTCACATAGAATAAATATGAAGAAAAAAAATGTAATCATAACAGGAACAAGTCGTGGTATTGGCTATGAGTTAGTGCAACTTTTTGCAGATGCAGGACATAATGTTTTGGCGTTGTCAAGAGATGCTGCGCCTGTATCGGGATTAGATATTGATAGTTGTGTGTGCTTTTCTTGCGATATCACCGATGCTAAAGACATTACCAAAGTTGGAGATTTTGTAAAAGAAAGGTGGGGCAATGTAGATATACTTATTAATAATTCTGGTTGTTTGATAAATAAACCATTTAGTAAACTCAAACTTCAAGATTTTGAACAATCTTATGATGTAAACGTATTTGGTGTAGTTAGATTAGTGCAGCAAATTCTTCCATACTTACAAAAGGGGAGTCATGTAGTAAACGTGAGTAGTATGGGTGGTATTCAAGGAAGTTTAAAGTTTCCTGGTCTTGCAGCTTATAGTAGCAGTAAAGGAGCTCTTATTACACTTACTGAAGTATTAGCAGAAGAATATAAAGAACAGAAAATAAGTTTTAATGTGCTAGCGTTAGGAGCTGTACAGACTGAAATGTTAGAAGAAGCTTTTCCAGGTTATAAAGCTCCATTAACTGCTCAAGAAATGGGACAATATATTTTAGACTTTGCTTTAACTGGTAATAGATACTATAATGGTAAAATCTTACAAGTATCAAGCAGTACTCCCTAAATCATGGAAGCAACCTTATCTAAATATATACCACAAGCTTCCGTAACTCCAGTTCTCGAATTAATAAAGTCTAATAGTGTTCATTTAAAAATAGTAAATGAACGAAAAACACGTCATGGAGACTATAGAAAGTTACCCGATGGACAACACCAGATAACCGTTAATTCAAGCCTTAACAAGTATAGATTTTTAATAACGTTAATTCATGAAGTTGCTCATTTAGTAGCTTTTAAAAAATTTGGCAGGAACATTAAACCTCATGGTAAAGAATGGAAATATACATTTCAAACTCTAATGTTACCATTTATAAGACCCGAGGTATTTCCTATTAATTTATTACCGCTTCTAGCAATTCATTTTAAAAATCCTAAAGCAACAAGCGATACTGATTCAAGATTATCTTTAGCATTAAAACAATACGACCCAGAGAACGATAAAAATTTTATCTTTGAGATACCATTGGGAGCCACTTTTAGATTATACAACGGAAAGATTTTTAAGAGAGGGAATAAAAGAGTGAAAAGATATGAGTGTACTGAAATAGCAACAGGCAGGGTATATCTTTTTAATCCAAATGCAGAAGTTGAATTACTAAATTCTTAGGTCTGTTTGATATCTCTCTATAACCTCTCGTTTAAATATTAAATAATGAACAAAAACTACTACGCAGTTATAATGGCAGGGGGGATAGGTTCCCGTTTTTGGCCAGTAAGTACAAAAGAGTTTCCTAAACAATTTCATGATATGTTAGGGACTGGAGAAACACTACTTCAAAAAACTTTCTCTAGACTTAATAAAATGATACCTGCTCAAAATATTTACATTCTTACAAACAATAGATATCTTAATATTACGCTTGAGCAATTACCTCAAATAACTAAAAAACAAGTTGTACTTGAGCCTGCTATGCGTAATACAGCACCTTGTATTTTAATGGCAGCCCTAAAAATTGAAAAGGAAAATCCTAATGCACTAATGCTAGTAGCACCAAGTGACCATTGGATTGAAGACGAAGATGCTTTTTGTGATGATGTGCAAATTTGTTTTGATGCATGCCAGCGAGAAGACTTGCTAATGACATTAGGAATAAAACCTACTTTTCCAAATACAGGATACGGTTATATTGAGGCTGCTATTAATAAAAAAACACCTATTAAAAAGGTTGTACAGTTTCGAGAAAAGCCCGATTACGAAACAGCAAAGCAATTTGTAAAAGCTGGTAACTTTGTTTGGAATGCTGGAATTTTTTTGTGGAGTGTAAAGAGTATAACTAACTCTTTTAAAGAAAATATGCCAAGTATGTATTCTTTATTTGCCGATGGGAAACCGCTTTATAATACAGATAATGAAACTGCTTTTGTTTCAAAAAACTATGAAAAAGCCGAAAATATATCCATAGACTACGGTATAATGGAAAAAGCTGATAATGTATTTGTTAAAAAAGCTACTTTTGATTGGAACGACCTTGGGACTTGGGGGGCTTTACATGATAAAATGACTCATGAAGACTCACAAAATGCAGTTGTAAGGGCAACCTCTCATCTTACAAATGCAAAAGGAAATATGATATATAGTGCAACAAACAAGCTAATTGTAGTAGATAGTCTAGATAACTACATAATAGTAGATAAAGAAAATGTGCTACTTATTTATCCGAAAGAAAAACAACAAAACATTAACGGAAATATCGCATAAATTTGGCGAAAATTATACATAAATGAATCAAGAAGAAAATATTGAAAAAAGTAAAGAAGCTGTTCGTAAAGATGCTCAAGGTCTTTGGCACAGTATAAAAACTTTTTTGGTAGAATTGCTGGCTTTCAGAGAAGATACAGATAGAGACGCTACCATAGAGGCTATAAAAAATGATATTCCATTTAAAGGCGCAACGGCTTGGATTCTAATTTGTTCAATATTTGTAGCATCCATTGGATTAAATGCAAACTCTACTGCTGTAGTAATTGGTGCCATGTTAATATCACCACTTATGGGGCCTATTCTTGGTGTAGGTATGTCTATCGCAGTTAATGATATTGATGTACTCAAGAAATCATTAATAAACTTAGCAGTAATGATTGTACTTAGTTTATTAACAGCATTTCTCTTTTTTAAGTTTTTCCCATTAGGGAGTCAAGAAACCTCAGAACTGTTAGGAAGAACACAACCAGATATTCGTGATGTATTAATTGCTTTTTTTGGCGGTTTGGCTCTAATTATTGCAAGAACAAAAAGAGGTACTATCGCAAGTGTAATATTTGGTGTGGCAATAGCAACAGCTTTAATGCCACCTCTCTGTACTGCTGGATACGGGTTGGCAAATGGAAACATTCCCTATTTTTTAGGCGCAATGAATTTATTTACCATAAATACCATATTTATTGCTTTAGCTACATTTCTAGTGGCAAAAATATTACGTTTCCCATTGGTAAGATATGCCAATTCTAAAAGAAGAAAACGTATATCTCAATTAGCTTCTTTGGCTGCAATTATTGTCATGATCTATCCTACAATAACATTTGTTAGAGTATTAAAAGATAGTGGCTTTGAAAATGACTATAACACCTTTGTGAAGCAAGAGATAGAACCTAATAGTGAACTATGGTTTCAAAAAGGTCTACTTAACCCTGAGGAAGAAAAAATAACCTTGTTTTTTAATGGTGAAATAAACGAGGCTACGGAGTCTGACTTAAGAAATGAACTTAAAAGTTATAAAAACATAAGTGATTTTGAATTAATTATAAGCGGGAACAAAAACCGAAGTTTTGATAAAATTTCTGATGCTTATGATAGGGCTATTGAAGATCTGGATGAAAGAGATAATATAATTTCGGGACTACAAAAAGAAATTGAAACTCTTAGAGAAGAAATAGATTTAATAAGTCAAAAAAATAATAGCTTTTCATTTTCAAGTATAGCAAAAGACGCCAAAATTAGATTTAGTGATTTAGAATATTTTGGGTATTCTAAAATGTTAACTTCAAAAGATTTTATTAAAATAGATACGATTAATGTAGTTTCTGCAAACTGGAAAAAATCATTAAATGATAGCGTGATTAAGGTTAGAGATAAACAACTTGTAGAGTGGTTGAAGACGCAAACTAAGTTAGATTCTATAGTTTTAAAGAAACAGTAGTAGGCTTGCTAATTTTCTTTTTGCTGAACAATCCTTATTTTTTTAAATAAATCTGAAGAATAAACAAAGTCTGTAACATCTTTATTGTCTGTGTTAAAAATTTCATTGTTGGTACCTTGCCAAACAAGAAGTCCATTTTTTAAAAACACAATATTTTCGCCAATTTCCATTACAGAGTTCATGTCATGAGACACTACAACAGTAGTGATATTATACTCATGTGTGATTTCTTGTAGTAGATTGTCTATTACAGTAGCGGTTTTTGGGTCGAGTCCAGAATTAGGCTCATCACAAAAAAGATATTTGGGTTTATTTACAATGGCTCTAGCTATTGAAACTCTTTTTTGCATTCCTCCCGAAATTTCCGCTGGGGATTTTTTATTTACACCATCTCGTTTAACTCTGGATAGTACCTCTTTCACACGAGCTAGCATGTCTTCCTTTTTATTGTTGGTAAACATTCTAAGAGGAAACATTACATTTTCTTCAATTGTCATAGAATCAAATAGTGCTCCTCCTTGAAAAAGCATCCCTATTTCTTCTCTTAAGTTTCGTTGTTCTTCTTCATCCATCTCTTGGATGGGTTTATCCTCATAAAATATTTTTCCTTCTTCAGGAGAAAAAAGCCCTAATAGGCATTTTAACATAACTGTCTTTCCGCTTCCACTTTGTCCAATAATAAGGTTGGTTTTACCTTTTTCAAAAGTGGTGGAAATTCCTTTTAAAATTTCTTCTTCACCAAATCGTTTTTGTATGTTCTCAATACGTATCATTAACTTAAGAGTAATTGGGTTATAATAAAGTTTGTGAATATGATAAGTACACTAGTCCATACAAAAGAGTTTGTACTTGCTTTACCAACCTCAAGTGCTCCGCCTTTCATATAATAGCCTTGCCATGATGGTACCGTTGCTAGGATAAAGGCAAAGACAAATGTTTTAATAAATGCATATGTTAGGTGAAAAGGGATAAAATCTTCTTGTAAGCCTGTAATAAAATCTGTAGAGGTTGTAAAACCTCCGTATACGCCAGCAATCCATCCGCCAAGAATCCCTAAAAACATAGACAGTCCTATTATAAAAGGATAAACTAGCATAGCTGTTATCTTCGGAAAAACTAGATAGTTTAATGAGTTTATACCCATTACTTCTAATGCATCAATTTGTTCTGTAACTCGCATAGATCCAATGCTCGAAGTAATAAAAGAACCAACTTTTCCTGCCATAATAATTGAAATAAATGTAGGAGCAAATTCTAAAACAATAGATTGTCTAGTGGCATAGCCTACTAGGTAAGCTGGTATTAATGGATTGTCGATATTTAAGGCAGTTTGTATCGCAATAACACCTCCTACAAAGAAAGAGATAAAAGAAACTATACCTAATGAGCCAAAAATAAGGTCGTCTATTTCTTTAAATATAAGTTCTTTAAGTACACTCCTTTTGGTAAAGCTTGAAAATACACGCTTTAACATAATAAAATAAGAGCCTATGTGCTGAAAATATTTCATGAAATCTTGCCTTCTGCTAAAGTAACAAAAATACCCAAGTGATTAGGGAAAGTACCTCTATTATTGCTGAAATAAAGATATCATTTTGTGAAATAATGATGTATTTTCATAGATACCGCCAAAACTTTTTTCAGAGGGACCATAAGAGAATACTGGCACCATAGTGGCAGAATGACCCCCTGTTGAAAATGAAGGCTTAATACTGTTGTAATTATCATCTTCTGCGGCTAGTGTAAATCCACCTGTTTCATGATCTGCTGTTACTATAACCAGAGTATTGCCATTTCGTTTGGCAAAATCTAGTGCAACTCCTATTGTTTTATCAAAATCTAGTTGTTCACTTATTAAATAATCTGAATCATTAGCATGACCACCCCAATCTATTTGAGAACCTTCTACCATTAAGAAGAATCCATTTTGGTTTTTAGATAAATGTTCAAGAGCTAATTTAGTTGCATCAGGTAAAAAATCACCTCTTCCTTCAAGCATTTTTGGCATTCCGTCATTTGCAAGTAAAATTGCTTGTTTTTTTGATGAGATTGCAAAGGGTAGAGAGGTTGTAGATACCTCAAAACCATTTTGGCTTAAGTTGTCTAATAAATTTTTTCCGTCTTTTCTCTTATTGAAAAACTGAAGACCCCCTCCTGCAAAAAAATCGATATCTGAACTAGTTAAAAAAGAGGCTATATCCTCATACATTCTTCTTTGTTTTACATGCGCATAAAAACTAGCTGGAGTTGCATGAACAATAGAGGAAGTAGAAATAAGACCAGTTGCAATATTTTGTTTTGATACTTTTTCGACTAAAGTTTCTACAGTTAATGTATCCTTATTTACAGCAATGGCGCCGTTATATGTTTTTTCTCCAGTAGCATAAGCAGTTGCACTAGCTGCAGAGTCTGTTATTAAGTCACTTGATGCCGAAGTTTTAATGAGGCCTACGGTATTAAATCTCTCAAAATTTGATGTGACTTCTGTATAAAAAAAGCTTGCTGAAACTTGGCTTAAACCCATCCCGTCTCCAATAAGTAAAATAATATTTTTAGGCTTTTGTTTATTGGTGTTTGTTTCAATTGTATTCTCCGATACATTTACTGCTACACATGAAGAAAGTAAAACAGTAGCTATTACAAAAAAGATCTTTTTCATATTGTTATATTATACTTTCAAAAGTAATTTAAAAAAGACTTTTTGAAGGTTATGGAATTGTTATAATAATTTCTTTTTGATATTTTTCCAACGATACTCCCTAATAAAAGCACCTTCTTTTTCAGAAACTAGAAAAGGCTGTTTCTCTTTTTTTGCTTTTGCAAAACCTCTTAAGCAATCAAAATAAAAGCTTAGTTGTTTCTTTTTTAAGGCTAATTTTAAAGAGGCAAGTTGAGTAAGTTTATACCCGTAACGCATTTTGTAAAAGGCCTCTCCTTGTTTGTATTTAGCCCTTTTGGAATATGTGACTCCTGTTGGTTTTAGGTGTTTTACAAGCAAAGAGGTATCTGTAATAACTTCCCAACCATGATACTTTGCTAATAACTCATCCACAGTATCCCAACCCATACTTTCTTTAAGACCTCCAATGGCTTCAAAGCATTTTTTTCTATATGCTTTTAATGCTCCTCTAATGTGATCTTTATTTGTAAGGCTTTCTAGTATCCAAGAGTTTCCTTTTTTGATGGTACAAAAACCTCCCGCCATTCCACACTTTTCATTTTTTTCAAAATAATTGGAGATTGTTTCTAAGTAGTTAGATGGGAAAATTAAATCTGCATCAAATTTGCAAATTATATCATAATCATCACCTAATTTTTTTAAACCTTGCTTAAATGCATAAATAACCTTGCTACCTGGCTCATGACTTGGAGCGGTCTTTATTTTTTCTGAAGATATAAATTCATATTTTTTTACAAACTCTGA
>CAYGMB010000065.1:0-8973 GCA_964350765.1 uncultured Flavobacteriaceae bacterium | reverse complement strand
AAAGGATACACATATAAAGAAATTAGAGCAACTTGGTTACGAGATTTAGAAGCGTATAACTCTATGCGACAGCCCTATTTATTGTATGAGTAGATTACAGTTTACACCACAATGACAAAGAAGAGATTATCGCAACCTTTTTTTCATTTCTTCTACGATATTAAAAGCAGCAGGACAAATAGCCACATTTTTTAAAGTAAGATTAGAGATTTGCTGAAATTTCTTTCTATCTGTGTGTGGGAACTCTCTACACGCTTTGGGACGCACATTATAGATACTACAATAATTATCGGCTCCTAAAAAAGTACATGGAACACTTTGCAATACATAATCATTATCTTCATCTACACGTAAATAGGTTTCTATAAACTGTTGTTCCTTCATTTTAAAATGCTTTGCAATTCTAGAAACGTCCTTATCTGTAAATAATGGCCCTGTAGTTTTACAGCAATTAGCACATGTAAAACAGTCTGTTTTTGAAAATTCGGTATCATGCAATTCTTGCATTAATGTATCAAGATGCTTAGGCGGCTTCTTTTTAAGTTTTTTAAAAAACTTTTTGGTTTCGTTATGCGTATCTTTGGCGCGTTGTGGTAGCTGTTTTAGCGTTTCATCCATACATCAAAAATACTAAATGCTACTTTTTTATGAACGATATCTTTGGAAATGCTTTACTAGATTTTTATAATGGAAACTATACCGAAGATATTAGTACTGAAACTTCGGTTACTGAAGAAGATGAACTACCGCTTCCATATCTGTTTCGAAAGTATAAAGAAATGCCTCTTCTAGAGCAAAAGGCTTTACAAATTACCAAAGGAAGAGTACTTGATGTAGGCTGTGGCGCTGGAAGTCATGCATTATATCTTCAACAAAAAAAACACCCTGTTACTGCTATTGATATCTCAAAAGGTGCTATTGAAGTTACTAAAAAAAGAGGGGTTATTGATGCTAGAAAAATTGATTTGTTAGAGCTTAATGGTGAGAAATTTGATACCATTATACTGCTTATGAATGGTACTGGAATTTTTCAAAAACTAGAAAAAGTTAATACCTACCTCACACACCTAAAAGGTTTATTGAGTTCTAATGGGCAGATATTAATTGATTCTAGTGATCTCAAATATTTATATCCTGAAGGAGAAGACGGAGGTATCTGGGTGCCTCAAGACCATTATTACGGGGAATTGGAGTTCACAATGTCGTACAAAGGCAAAACTACAAATCCATTTTCCTGGTTATACTTAGACCAAAAAATTTTTAAAGTGGCGTGTGAGTCTTCAAATCTTAATTTTGAAATAGTAGCAGAAGGAAATAATTATGATTATCTAGCTAGGCTTACTGCTTTATAGGATAATATCCTTTATCCTTTAAGGCTTGCATAGTATTTTTAAATAAATCTCTACTCCAGTATTCAGATGTTTCAGAAATATCCTTTGCTAATTCTGGTCGAACCATTTCTAATTTTTTACCCGCTTCGCTAGCATTAAAAGCACTAAAAGCAGCATTTTGCTCTGGTGTTAATTTTGTGTAATCTTCAACCAGTTGTTTACCTGCTTCACTTTCATAAAAGGCAAGCATTGTTTTAATGTCTTCTTTGGTAAAATGACTTCTGTAAGTAGATGCTAGTAAAGCAATTAAATAATTAACCTGGTTTTCTTTTGAAGATTGTAAGTCTGTCCAAACTTCTTCTGGTACTGAAACATTTTGATATTGCTGTCGTAAAACCAAAAACATTTCGTCATAGGCTTTTTCATATTGCTGAGCCGTACCATTAATTGATAGGTATTTAATAATATCCTCTTGAAAAGATTGTGCATATGTAGTGACTGAAAAACAAATCGTTAAAAAAAGCGTTAAAGTGAAGTGTCTTAGTTTCATTTTATTGGGATACCTTTATGTTTGCTAAAATTCTAGACTGTATGAAAATTTTTCAATTCAAATATATAGTATTTTTTGTAGCCTTAATAGCTCTTGCTGGTTGTAAAGACGATGATAATGAAAGTGTTGAAGACTTTAAAGCTGAAAACAGAAAAGCCTTAGGTTCTTCTGGAGCAGATATATTATCTAGTGATATTTACCAAAGTATTACAGTAGAGTTGGTTTATTCTGCTGGATTTAGACCAGAGCAGTCAACAATAACTGATTTTGAAAATTTTTTAGCAGCTCGAATAAACAAACCTGGCGGAATTAACATTATAGAAACCCAAATTGAAGCTCCTGATGGCGCTCCATTTACAACGCAAGAAATTAGGGATATTGAAGACGAAAATAGAACACAATATACAGAAGGAGACGATATCGCAGTTTATGTTTTTTTCTCAAACGGAAGTAATTCTAATGATACTAATACTTCTGTAACACTTGGTACTGCATACCAGAATACATCTATTGTTGTATATGAAAGAACACTAAGAAATCTAAGTACATCACAAAATATTGAATTAGCGTTACTAGAATCTACTACCTTACAGCATGAATTTGGTCACCTCTTTGGTTTAGTTAATATTCTTGATGATGACATCCATACGGACCATGAGGATACAGACAATAACAGACATTGTATTGTGGAGGATTGTTTAATGTATTTTGAAAGTAATCTTGGACGTAGTAATATGGAAACTATTCTTAACAACCTTAGAGGAAGGCAAAACGTACCGGAATTTGATTCATTATGCATTGGTGATTTGCAAGCCAAAGGAGGAAAGTAGATTTGAGAAATAGAGTTACATCTAGTAGTTAATCTGTTTACTTTTTCTCATTAAAAGAAAACACCTCTTTTCCATTAATATAGTTTAACAAGACTTTAGTGTTAGGAATACTATCTTCATCAATTTCCATAATGTTTTTATCTAATACTATAAAGTCTGCAAATTTCCCTATCTCTATACTTCCTTTTTCGTTTTCTTCAAAATTAGAGTAGGCTGCCCAAATAGTCATACCACGAAGTGTTTCTTCTCTAGATAATCCTTCTTCTTTTCTAAATCCCTCTTCAGGATAGTTCTTTAAATCTTTTCTAGCAACTGCTGCATAAAAAGTGTGCATAGGGTTTACCTTTTCAACAGGAAAATCTGTTCCTAAAGCAATAATTCCAGCTTGATCTAGAAGTGTCTTATATGAATAGGCTCCTTTAATACGTTCTTCCCCTACTCTTTCTTCTGCCCAATACATATCGCTTGTAGCGTGTGTGGGCTGTACAGATGGAATGATATTTTTAGAAAAATAATTAAAATCCTTTGTATCTATAATTTGTGCATGCTCCACTTTCCATCGCGAGTCTTCTTTATCTTTTAAGGCTTCTTCATAAGCTCTTAGTACAGCAATATTTGCAGAGTCACGAATGGCATGAGTATTCATTTGGTAACCAGCTTTAGCGATACGAGATGCAAGCGATTGTAATTCGCTTTGAGGAGTAATCATGGCTCCAAAGTGATTTTCTTTATCACTATAAGGAGCTTTCATAGCTGCTCCACGAGAACCTAATGCTCCATCCGCATAAACCTTCACAGAACGAACATTCAATCTATCAGTTTTAATAATCCCTTTGTTAAGATAATGGTCAAGGTTTTTAGGAGTATTACTTATCATGGCATACACTCTAATATCCATAACATCTGCTTGCTGCAAACTATCAATTGCTTCAATTACATTTTTTGAAAGACCAGCATCATTAATTGTAGTAAGACCTAGTGAAAGGCAAATAGCTTCAGCATCTTTTAATGCTTGGATACGTGTTGCTTGATTCATTTCTGGGATTGTAGCTCTTACTAGAGCCATAGGAGCATCAATTAAAATCCCTGTTAATTCTCCATTAATCACCTCAACTTCTCCACCAGGCACTTGGGTTTCTGAAGATATATTCGCTAGCTCTAATGCTTTACTATTTGCTATCATTGCATGTCCATCTATCCTTGTTAATGCAACTGGTGTATCTGGAAACAAATCATCCAATTCTTTTTTGGAAGGAAACTCTTTTACATCCCAATCGTTTTGATCCCATCCTCTACCTGTGATAAAATTTACGTTTTTCTCTTTTTGAAATGCTACCACTCGATCCAACACCTCTTGATAGCTGGTAGTACCAACCAAATTTACCTGTTGTAAGGTTACACCTAAATTAAATAAATGCGCATGTGCATCTATTAAACCAGGTAAAACAGTTTTTCCTTTAACATCTACTGTTTTTGTTGGATTGTACTTTGCAAGTAATTCATCTTCAGATCCTACCGCGACTATTCTTCCATCAGTAATTACAAAACTTTCAGCTATGTCAAAGTTTTCATTTACAGTATATACTTTGGCATTTGTAACTAATAAATCTGCTGTTTGGTTTGCATCTTTACAAGCACTAACTAATAATACTGAAGTTAGAAAGAATATAAATTGTTTCATCTTAAGTTTGATTTTGAGTAAAGATAAATAATTACCTATTCTTATTCCATCTAAATTATTGATAAAAGAAAACTACTCCACATCCTGGGCATTAAATATTACCAATCAAACTTGTAGGTCGCACCTAACAATCCTTGTATCCCTTGCACGGGGTAATTAAGCCACTTTTGATAGTTATCGCTAAGTAGATTGCTTCCTTTAGCAAAAATAGAAAGCCTGTCATTTACGCGATACCCTAGATTTATATTAGCATCTAGATAACTGTCTAATGTTTCTTCTGTAGCAGCAGTATCTGCAAGAGGACCATCTACAAAAGATAGGTCCATACGTTCTCCAACAAAAAATATTGAGGCTCCTCCATATAACTTATCAGTAATATTAAAATTAGAAAATACTGTTGCCTCTATTTCTGGTAAGTTCCAAGCTTGTGCTTGATTAGTAGTATCATAACTACTAAATGTTCCATTTATACCTAATGAAAAGACCTCACTTACTTCTACTTGTAATTCTCCAAAAACTCTAAATGTTGTAATATCGTCGTAAACTACTCCAAAAGAATTTCCCAATTCATAAGGTTGAATATCTGCAACTGGCTGGTCTATTACAGGATTATTTAAAAACAAAGCCTGATTTTCTGATTTTCCATAACTCCCTCTTACGTTATATCCTATAGCATTAGATAGTTTCCCTTTAAGACCTGCAAACCCATTATATAATTGGCTAGTAGGTGCTATAAATAAAGTGGGTGACACAAATGGATTTTGCTCTTTAAAGTTAAAGTAGCTGTTTTGTTGTAAATCCCCTTTCGCTCCTCCATATATAATGAGTACCTCATCTACTAATCTGTAAGAAGCATCAATACGTGGGTATATGAAAAATTCGGATTGAGAATTTTCAGAATCTAAACTTACATAAGCTCCTACTCCTAATGATAGTGACAAATCAGAATCTATATACTCTAATGAAGGGGTTATTCCTGCATTAAGATAACTATAGTTTATACCTTGGTTGTTGTTATAGCTCCTATCAAAACTCCCGCTTAGGTAATCGACATCTCCTGTTAATTTTAAATTGAAATCGGTTAGAGGAAATCTAAACTCTGGTTGCGCTGTGATATTAAATTCTGAAGAAGAAAAGGCGTCACCTAAATAACGTATTTCTGCAGAAACTCTCTCAAAAACTGAATCATCTAGCGCAATACTTCCACCAACATAGCCACTAAAATAAGTTTGTTGTGGATCTATAGAATTGATAGTTTCAGTAGCAACATTATCGTAAAAATCAGGTAATCCGTACCAATTAAATAATTGGTGTTGCAATCCAGCGTTTAAAATATAAGTTGCATCACGTTGTCTTCTTGTATAGTTCCCGTCTAATTGCGTATCATAATATTTATTTTCTAGTCTTACATTATCAATTCCACCTTGGGAAGAATTATGTCTAAAGAAAACACCTGCATTATCAGTCCTACTTATCTCAAAATTGCTATATAATTCTCCTAGAATACTAGTAAAGTTTCCAAAACCAAGTGAAGCATAGTTATCATACAATTTGATGCGCTTTGGTTTTTCTAAAGTAGCTGCTGTTCCTTTAGCAGGTGTAAAGGTAGAAGCAACAGGCACCGAAAATATACTGTATTGAACAGGACGCTTTTTTATGGTTGCAGAATCATTTAAAATAGGTGTTTGCTTTACCTTAAAAGCATCAGAAATAGTAGGTGTGTAAGGTTTTACAATATTAACCACTTCGGTACCTAAATCTTGTTTTTCTTCTTGAGCCATACTAGTTACAGAAATAGCCGCAGTAAGTAAAAAAAGTATAGGCTTTAATTTATTATGGAAAGGGTTGTATAACATAAATTTTATTCGAGTTTTTGAGATGCATGAGGACATCAGCATGACAAACAATGGGATTTAATTTTCTTCGGTTTCTACAGAAGCATTAGTCTTTGCTTCGGCATTTTTAATTTTGTCTAATTCCGCTTTTGCTTCATTTACAACATCAGGATAGTCTTTAAAGTTGGTAATTACACTTTCTAAAATGTAAGTAGCTTGGTAGGCATCTTTAAGTGCATAAAAGTTTTTTGCCATGAGTACTAGACTGTTTGCTCCAAAATATTTGTAACCACTATAATCTTTTGCTAATTTTTGAACTGATGCATTAGAGGCTTCATAAGCCCCATCTTTATTTTTAAAGTAAGCATCATAGTAAAGTGCCTCGGCTGCTAATTGTCCTGTTGCAATTTTAGCAACTTCAGTATAGGCAATTTTTGCTTTTTCTTCGTCATTAGTTTTAATAGCCGATCTAGCAATAATTATTTGAGCATCACTTTTAATCTTATTATCAATTTTTGAATTCTGAAGTACTTTTTCAGCATAACTAACTGCCTGAGAATACTTCTTTAGCTCATAACTCGCTTTCATGCTATTTGTTTGGGCAAAAATGATGTTTTGAGGAAAATCTGCTTCAGTTTCTAATCGTTGTAAAAATGTAATTGCTTTCTCGTAATTTTTCTTTGAAAGGTAAATTTCAGAAACTCTAGCTAATGCTTGTTCAGAAAATTCACTACGCTCTTTACTTACTACAAACTCATAATGTGGAATAGCTTTTTCTTTAGAATCGTCTGCAAAATAAAGCTGGGCAAGATAGAAATGAGCTTGTAGAGCATGTTGTCCATTTGGAAATTTTGTCAAGTATTCTTCAAACCTTGTAATGGCTTGTTTGGGCTTATTCTCTAAATATGGTTGCTCAGCAGCTTGATATGTTGCATCATCTAACTCTGCATCTTCAACTTGAACAAAGTCAAGTGTGTTTACCCAATTGGCATAATCATCTACATTTCCTTGATCTATGTAAATTATTTTTGCAGAAGCAACAGCTTGTAATGCTTCTGGAGTAGAAGGATAATCACTTGCTACTTTTTTAAAGATAGATAGTGCTTCATTACTTTTTCCTGTATTATCAAAAAGTAATGCCTTTTTAAGCAAGGTTCTTGAAGCAAAGGAGCTCTTAGGTTGTTCTTGTAAAAGTCTATTATATGTTTTAAGAGCTTCTTCTGTATTATCTTGAGAAACGTAAGTGTTACCAAGCTCATACAATGCATCATCCTTATAAACTGAGTTTGGATAGGCCCCTACGAAAGTATTTAACTCTTCGATTTTTTTCTGAACCCTATCTACAAAACCATAGCTAATTGCTTTTTGAAAAGATGCATAATCCTTGTCCCCTGTTCCTAAATCTATCGCTTTATTATAATTTTCCATTGCTGGCCAATACTGGCTTGTCACAAAATAACTATCGCCAAGACGTAAATAGGCATCTTGCTTTCTAGCCGCTTCTGCATTGGTGGAAGAAGCATAGCTTTTAAAATTGGTAATAGCTTCATTATAATTTTTAAGCTTAAACTGGTTGTACGCCAAGTTATACTTTATAGTTTTATACTCTGGTGTTGTAGTAGCTTCAGGTAATTGTAAGTATTGCTTATACCCTACTAAAGAAGCTTCAAAATTAGAAAGGTTGTAATCACTCTCTGCTTTCCAATACGTTGCCCTAGCTGTGTAGGTGGCATCTCTAGGTTCTTTTAGTGATTTATTAAAAAAAGAAATAGCTTCTTTGTAATCGCCTTCGTTGTACAATTCAATACCTCTGAAGAAAGCTACTTTTTGATAGGCAAGTTTATTCCCAAAAGATTTGTTATTTTCTAATAATTCTAAAGCAGCTTTATAGTTTTTTGAAGTTATATAGCTATCTATCAACAAATCTTTAAGCATATCATTATTCTGGTTGTCTGGATATGTTTCTATAAATCCTGAGATAACCTGCGGTACGCTTTTATAACTATTTCCAATTTCATAACTCAACTTCGCATAGTTAAGGTTTGCATCTTCTTGAATTTGAGCAGAGAAATCCATTTCTGAAGCATTTTTAAATGCATTAAGAGCTTGCTGTTTCTGGTCTAGTTTAAGATAACTTTCGGCTAAATGATAATATGCATTTTGGGCAACTGCATTACGACCGTCCACAATTTTATTAAATTCACTTATAGCATTCTCATAATCTCCTTGTTTATAATACGCATAACCTAACTGGTAATAATCTGTATTATTCCATTTTCCTCTTCTTCCATTATACCCCTTTAAATACGGAATTGCTTCTTTATACTTTTCTAGGTTAAAATAGCTTTCTCCAATAATTTTTGAAAGTTCACTCTTTTCTTTGGGCGTAGAGGCATCAAATTGTTCTTTGCCTAAATCAATAGCCTTTTGAAACTTACCCAACTTAAAATTTAAATCTGCTTGATAATACGATAAATCTTTTGAGTAACGTTCTTCATCTTTTACTTCGTCAAAAAGCTCTGTTGCTTCTTGATATTCGTCGCCTTCATAGGCTATAAACCCTAGATAGTACTTGGCCTGTGAACCATATTTTTGAGAGGTAGAGATTCTATTAAAATACTTTTTGGCTTCATTGTATCGCTTTGCCTTAAAATAAGCATACCCATTATTAAAGTAAAACTTCTCACGTTCACTTCTAGGAATGCTAGATTCATCTACTTTGTCAAACCACTTCCTTGCGTATGAA
>CAYGMB010000064.1:3146-9042 GCA_964350765.1 uncultured Flavobacteriaceae bacterium | reverse complement strand
TGATATTCTATAAAATCTCTCTTAAATAGAAATGACTTTATATTGCTCTTTTCAACAAAAGAGTCCCAAATGACTTTGTCTTTGGTTTGATATTTTTTTACTGTATAAATTATTTTTCTTTGTTTAAGGGGTAACTACAACTGTAAAACTAAAACTATTTTTTATTATATCTTGCGAGATAGGTACTTTAAATAAAACTCTTTGATAAAACTGCTTTTAAAAAAATTAGTCCTAGAAGATTATATTTTACTTGCTATTATGAGTATAATTTTCTTCTGGTTTGTATTGCAACCACCCATATTTTATCCAGACTCATACAGCTACCTTAGGGCAGATATTGTTAGGTCTCCTGGTTATGTGCTTTTTTTAAGAGGTTTGCAATTTGTATTTGAAGAAGGGTTTGATGTTATTGCTGTATATATTCAGACACTTTTTTGTTTAACTGCTATTTACATCACATTTAAAATGTTTTGTGAGCTATTAAAATTAAAACTTCTCTCCAAAATCTTCTTATTTTTAATTTTAATATTCCCATTATTCCCTCCTTTAGAGATAGTAAATAATATAACTTCTGAGTCCTTGTCGTATACCTTCTTTTTAATTGGAGTAAGTAATGGTATAGTATTTATAGAACATGAGAATCGCAAAAACTTACTAGTATTTTTCATCTCTACAATAGCACTTATTTTAACAAGAGGCCAATTTATAATTGTGCCAGTAATTTTTGGTTTTATTTTTTTGTTGAAATACAGAAAAAAAATAACTAGAAAAAAAAACATTTTAATATTATCCTTATTTCTTTTAACTCCAATAGTTACAAACTTAGGTGAAAAAACATATCGAAAATTAGTTCATAACCACTTTGTCTCTCCACCTTATACTTTTGTTAATGCTGTCACTTTACCATTGTATACTTCAAAAATTGAGGATAGCATTTTTATAAAAAACCCGATTGATAGAAAAATTTTTATACAATCTATTAGGCATATAGATAGCATGAATTTGTTAAGTTCAAAAATAAATGGAAGCTTTGAAGAGAAGTACAAAACTTTTCACAACAATTTCCCCTTAATATGTAATCAAAATATATTTGTTAAGGGAAAGGCAATTCATTATAAATTAAATCAAGAAAGAAGTTTTCATGTTATTAGCACAGAAAAAAGTTGTAAAAATCTAACTGGAATACTTATAAAAAATAATCTAAAAAATTATTTGTCGGTTTACTTTAGTGGAGTGTTCAACGGATACTATTCAGTATTTATATTTCTTTTTGTTATCATAGTTTCTATAACATACCTTATTAAAAATATAAAAATCCCTACTTTAGAAAACAGCTTTATTTTAACAACTACACTACTTTTTTTAAGTAACTCTTTAATTGTAGCATTTGCATCTCATTCAATAATGCGGTATTTATTTTATAATTATTTTTTAGGGTTCCTAGTAATAGTTCTACTTTTGAGAAAATTAAAATTTGCACGATGAGTATAGAACTTTCTGTTGTAATGCCATGTCTTAACGAAGCTGAAACTCTTGCTACTTGTATTAAAAAAGCACAAGATTTTTTAAATCAAAATAAAATTAGTGGAGAGGTAATTATTGCGGATAATGGTAGTACAGATGGTTCACAAGATATCGCTCACTCACTTAATGCTAGAGTAATTTCAGTTCAAGAAAAAGGATATGGTAGCGCTTTGAGGGGAGGTATTGATGCTGCAAAAGGGAAATATGTAATGATGGGAGATGCAGATGATAGTTATGACTTTAGTAATATGATGCCCTATTTAGTAAAACTAAGGGAAGGGTACGATTTGGTAATGGGAAACCGTTTTAAAGGAGGTATTGAAAAGGGAGCTATGCCTTTTTTACATAAATATCTAGGTACCCCTGTTTTATCTTTTCTTGGGAGACTTTTTTTTAAATCCAACATTGGTGATTTTCATTGTGGATTGAGAGGTTTTAGCAAAGAGGCTTATAACAAAATGAAACTAAAAACTACTGGAATGGAGTTTGCAAGTGAAATGATTGTTAGTGCAAGTCTTAAAAGCATGAAAATTGCCGAAGTTCCCACTACCCTATCAAAAGATGGTAGGTCAAGACCTCCGCACTTAAATACATGGCGAGATGGTTGGAGACATTTGCGTTTTTTAGTTCTCTTTAGCCCTGGATGGTTATTTTTATACCCAAGTATACTTTTCTGTTTAGTAGGATTTATTACTTCTGCTTTATTAATTACCGGTCCTTTTCAAATAGGTAGTCTAACATTTGATGTCCATACTCTTCTATTTACCACAGCTCTTTTTCTAGTGGGGTTTCAATTTCTTCTTTTTTATGGCTTAACAAAAGTATATACTATAGAAAATGAGCTTTTACCTAAACCGAAAAAATACAATTCTCTTTTTAAAATTTTTAATTTAGAAAGAGGTCTTATATTCGGGCTTATTTTGCTAGTTATAGGTCTTTTGCTAAGTATTTGGGCTTATACAAATTGGCAAAGCTTAAACTTTGGAGATATTAATAATAGTACTACTTTTAGGATTGTAATACCAGCAATAACTACTATTTTGCTAGGAGTACAAGTTATATTATTTAGTTTATTTTTTAGTATTCTGGGTCTTAAAAAGTAGTACTAATCTGGAATATAATAGGGCTCAAATGTCGTTTCACCGCTATCATTAATATATTTATATATTCCTTTCTGGGTATTTTCATCAAGTATAATATAACTACTATTATCCTGTAAATTGGACAAGTAATTCTCATCCTCAGAGAGGTAACTAATTAAAACTCTAAATAAATTAACAGATGATTTCAATTCAAAATCATACGTAGGATTATCCCCATTTGGCCAATGTATTAATAAATTACTACTAAATATTGTCATAATAGAATCTCTATTTGTAGTTTTAACTTTTGTTTGATTTGTATAGTCGTATCCTACAAAACCTCCATGATCTGCTGTAATAACAATCAAAGCATTAGGGTCTTTTTCTTTTATTTTATTTATTAGTTTTGTTTGAATTTCATTAGATTCTTGAAGTCCTTCTAACCATTTCTCCTTTTCAATATCTTTACCCATAGAGTTATTAGACTTTGTCTTTATATGCCAAGGGTTTAAAAATTGAATAAAGTAGAATTGTTCTTTATCATAGTTGTGCGATATAACTTCGTCAAAATATTCTAAAATATTACTTCTATGTTTTCTTATCCCATTGTCTAAAAAGGAAACATTCCAAAAACCATAATTAGACTTCTCAAATAAAGTGTTGGGCCTATTTGCTAGTAAATAAGGTGTATCTGTAATTAGAGTAGTATGGTAGCCATTATTTACAAAAGCTTTTAAAGTAGCATTATCATGCATTATAATGTCTCTACCATGTTGAACCTCATCACTTTTTAAGTCTAAATTATAATAATGGTGTTTCATCGCAAATAGCGAAGCATTTGAAGAAATTGTTGTTGGATAATTACTTCTAAAATTTGGATAATGTTTAAATCCTTTATTAAATACGAATTCTTTAAAACTATCTATTTTTACATCATATAATGGTTTTTCTAATTCTGAAAAATTAGCATAGCCATCTGCTTCAATAAAGTAAACATTTGGTTTCTTTTTAAAAATAGCTTTTTCAATATTATCACTTGTATTTATCCAGTCCTTGCTGTAGGAGTTTTTGAGCTGTATTGTATCATATAGTAATGGTATAGTTAACACAGAAAAAAGCAGTTGGAGTACTACTATTTTTAAAAAGTGTCTATAAAAAAAGTAAGAAATAATTAATGCAACTACTCCTGATAGTATAATAAGTTTTTTATGGTGTTGTACAAAAGTGATTTGTTGAACTAGAACCAAAAAACTGAATACTCCATAAAAGGTTAATAACCTTTCTTTATCATATTTTTTAGTGTAATTAGAAATTTTCTCAATAATGAAAAAAGTAACTGTTGGCAATAACAGAAAAAAAGAAAAAATGAAGATGTAATGCTCAAGTGATGTAAGTATATCAGGTTTTCTTGAAAAAAAATATAAAGCTGGGTATAACCCAGCTGCCACACCATAAAAAATATATTTACTGCCTCTCTTTTTCATTTTATTGTTTAAACTCTAACTTAAATATCATTGGAAAACTTTCTACACCAGAAACTTGAGACATAGAAACTTTGGGAGTTAGGGTAAGTTGCTTAAAAAGCTTTTCTTTTTTTGAAGTAAGAATATACACTTCCTTTTCTTGTTTAACAGTTTCAATAATATTTTTAGTTGTATCCGTTTCCACAAACGGAACATTATATTTATCTAAATATAACCTAACTGCTGGTTTGTCGTATTGCTCTATTATAAAAACAGTATTGCTACTGTAAAGTTCCGAAAAACTTAACAAAGTATTTTTTGGGTTAAAATTATTTGCTAGATAGTAATTTCTATTTAAACCTTGTGGCGGAAATTCTTTTTCAACTAAATTTTCTTTTTTAACTAAATATTGGTTGGATTTATATTGGGAATAAAATGTAAACAAACAATAAAATAATATAAGGCAACCAAAAACATTTGTCGTTCTATGTTTCCTTACTTTTTGTAATAATGCATCAAGTAAAATTGATACTAGTAAAATAGAGATTGGAGCTATTGGAGAAAAAACTCTAGGAAATGGAGCTTTTTGATGTAAAAATGCCATTACAAACGGAAGAACAAACATGCCTAATGTTATTAAAAAAAGTTTCTTTTTCTTGTTCTCTCTTTTCCAAAACAAATAAAGACCAAACAAGATTAAGGGAATTAATAAATACCTTGAAGACAAAAATGCAGGAATAGCTTCCTTAATAACAGAAACCATGTAAAAATTACCTGAAAATGTTCTGCTAGAGTATTTATTAAAAATTACATTTTCTATTATGGGCAAATACAAAAGGAAAGCTACTACTGTTCCTAAGGCAATTAATATTAAGACGTTTTTGCTATTATTTTTATTATACTCTTTTTTATTAAACTTATAAAAATAGATTGCATGTGCTAGAATACATAGCCATAATGAAGCTAGTATATATACATTAGAAGGGATCGTGTACAATAGCAAAAGACTTGATGTAAAAATCATTATAACAGATGTATATGATCTTTTATTTATATAGTTAAAGACGTAAAAAACCAACATTAATACTAATAATGAACTAAGATTGTAGCCTCTAAGTTGTAATGAAAAATTTAAAAAAGGAATAGTTGACAATAAAAGAATCGTGAATAAACCGTAGTATTTTATTCTAAAATGTTTCTTTAAAATTAAAGTTCCATAAAATATAGATAAAACCGAAATTAGAAATTGAAATAGTCTAAAAACGTATACATAATCGGCAGCTAGATTAATATTTCTAAGTTGAAATAGTCTAGATACTATTTGATTTAAAAAATTAAAAAAAATGTGATTATTTGGTGCTGGATAATAAAAGAAAGTTGTATTGTAATTTACTAAAGCATAGTCTTTTAAAGAAAATATTTCGTCATACCATAAGTCGTAATTAATGTATTTAAAGACCCAAAAAGCCAATGGTAAAAACCCAATAAAAATAAAAATTGAGTTTATTAATACACCTTTTTTAAAAGTGAAAAAATTATCCATAATTATTGTTCTACTCTTTCAAAAACAATATTACCTAGGCTGTCAATACGTTTATAAACTCCTTTTGGGGCTCCTCCATCTATAATACTATAACTCGCATCTTCTTGTAAATGTTTTAAGTAGTTAGTATTATCTGTTAAATAAGAAAACAGAATACGATATAAATTTACACCTGTTTTAAAGTTTTTGTCAATTGCTGGAGCATTATTTTCTGGCCATTTTACAGCTAGTATTGTACTAAATGCAGAATATAGTTTATCTCTATCATTTGTTTTTTTAAAAAC
>CAYGMB010000064.1:0-3136 GCA_964350765.1 uncultured Flavobacteriaceae bacterium | reverse complement strand
TCTGCCATAATTATTATTAAACCATTAGGGTCCTTTTTGTTTATTAAATTTATAACCTTAACCAATCGTTCATTAGACATTTTTAAATTGGTTTTATATTTTTCGTACTCGGCTTCCTTGCCTAGAGTTTTATTCTTGTTAGACTCTACATGCCCAGGTTTAAATATTTCAATAAAAAAGAATTTAGATTGGTTTTCATCTTCATTTAGGTATTTTTTTAACGGAACCGTAATATCTTCTTCAGATTGAAACCCATCGGTTATAAAAGAAATATCATCATAGCTAAAGTTACATGCATCATAACCCATTTTAGGGAAATTATTAAGTATATAACTAACTTCGGCTAAATAGTGAGTTTTGTAATTGTTATTTTTAAAAATATCTAGTACTGGATTTTTACTAATAATTATTTCCCGTGCATTTGCAGTTTCAGAAAAATTAAACCCACGATTATAATAATGATGCTTCATAGAAAAAGTAGCACTATTAGATACTAAAGTAGAAGTATAATTGCTACGAATATCTGGATATAGTTTAAAATTGTTTTCAGTTAGAAAATCTTTAAACTCACTATTATCTATGTTATAATATCCTTTATCAATTTCAGAAAAATTAACGTACCCATCTGGCTGTATATAATATACATTAGGTCTTTTTATAAATACAGCTTCTTCAATATTGTCAGGCTGCTTTAACCACTCTTCATTATAAGAAAGTTGATTAATTATAGTAGGTATTAAAGTAAATAGAGAGGCAAATGCTAATAAAAACTGAAAAACAACAATTTTTAATAAATGTCTTTTTAAAAACTTTGCAATAAAAATCGAAATAATAAAGCAAGCTACGGTAAAGACTATTGTAAGACTAGCATATAAACACAACTGAATAAATAGTAAAAACCCTAACGCATTACAAAACGCATATGCACTTGTTTTATATTTTTCAAGCTTAGTGTATTTTTTGAAAATAAATTTGAGAACAAAAAAAGCAACTATTGGTACTACTATAAAAAGTACAATAAAAAACCCTAGATGTTTCCATGAGTTAATTAAAGAGTAATTGTTAGAGTAGTAAAATAAAATAGGGTATAAACCTGTTGCTAACCCTAAAATATAAAAAGGGAGTTCTCTAATTTTTGATTTTGATGTATTACGAATCGATGTTTTCATCTTTCCGTTTTAAAAGATATAAAAATCTCTTGGAACCTTTAATTTCTTCTTTTTTGTCTATATCAAAAAACCTCGAGAATGCTACCTCGAAATTATCTTTGTTGTAAAAGTCAAAGTGATTTATAAATTCTCTTTTTCTAGCCAATAATGAAGCTACCCAAGTATCCTCTCTAGTAGGAAACTCTATCAACAAAACTTTTGAAAAAGATGAAAAGAATGCTGCAGTTTTTTCAAAAGGAACATTACCCGAAAGTGTAATATGATGTATTAAGGCTAATGCCATAGTTACGTCTGGGTTGTATTTTTGCAAACGCTCTACAACAGAGTGCCTTTCGGTATTATTAAACCCTATTCCAGGAGCAGGTTGCAAAACATCAAAAACAAAAGGAAGCATATTTTCCTCACTATTCTTAATACTTTGCTTATAGTTATGATTTACCGCTTCTGCATCAATATCTGTTACTATTACATGTGGCACTTGTCCCAATACGGTTCTCGCAAAAGTTCCGTCATTACCACCTACGTCAATGAGTCGATGAGGTTCTAATGGAGTTATCCAAGACTTTATTAATTGTTTTTTTAAATTAAAGGCATCTTCATTATAGTTAGTTTTTGTGTAATAATCACCCCATTCTGTTGTTTCAGAAACATTTAATTTTTTAATGTAATTAAAGAGATTCTCAATGATATTACTTTGTGCTTTTTTAGAAAGACTAGCAATTTTAGTTTCTACCTTATAATCCTCACTATGTTTTGCCTCCATTTTTGCAAGTAAGTGAATATTGGTGTAGAGCGTAGAACTCAATTTAGATTTTCCTGGAAGTAAACTTGAAATTAGTTTTATAGGAATGCCATCTATATGAGTTTGCATCATTTTAAATATTTCGGTACCATGATACTTTGCAAGAACTAGTGGTCCAAAAAAATGAGTTATAAATTGTTTATAAGCTCTCCAAGGAGTTCCCTCTTCATAAAAATCAAAAGAAAGGGTGTCTATAAAAATTGGCTTTCCCTTGTGAAATGTCACGTTATACGCAGATGCATCTTTAAGAACAAAACTTTTAGATAAAGCGTATTTATGAATTTTGAGAGTATGTAATGCTGCGTGTTTGTATTGCTCAAAACTCCATTCGTAAGGATTCGTAATAAATGGAATCACTTCTGGAGTAATTTCTATTTTTTCTTCTGAAGAGAACGTTTCTGCATGAGAAACTAATAACTTTTTATCTATTAGAGTTTTAAAAAAACCCGACTCCTTAAGTTTTTTATACTGAGGAAAATATATTGGGTTAATAACTCTCTTTAACACTCCATCTTTGTCATAAAAGATAGAACCAGATGGATCTCTAAAAGAAGCCTCGTGAGTTTTATTTTTTTGTTTCATCATTTTCGGTTTCTTTTTCATCAATATCTATTGAATCATAAGCATCATCTTCATCTTTTTGAAGACCGAAAAATAACTTAAACTTGTACCACGCATTTTTTGAAAATAACAATATACCAGCAGCAGCGGCTACTACGGCTTGAGCAATCATCGCTCCAAGACCTGGGTCAAAATATAAAAAATACATAGTCACAATGTTTTTACTATAAATTAAACTCTAATTTACAATTAGGTAACAAATAAATAAAAAAACCTGTAAAACACAGGCTTTTTTTACTATTAAATTTAAAACTAGTTATTGCTTATTACGTTTTCTATCTACTTCTTTTAGGTAGATTTTTCTTAAACGTAAGTGATTAGGTGTAACCTCAACATACTCATCTTTCTGAATATACTCTAATGCCTCCTCAAGTGAAAACTTAATAGCAGGTATAATTCTTGCCTTATCATCTGCTCCTGCAGAACGCACATTAGAAAGTTTTTTTGTCTTGGTAATATTAACCACCATATCGTCTTGACGTGTATTTTCACCAATTACTTGACCCTCGTAGATGTCTTCATTAGGGTTCACGAAGAAACGACC
>CAYGMB010000063.1:0-9073 GCA_964350765.1 uncultured Flavobacteriaceae bacterium | reverse complement strand
GAGTTGGTAAATTCAAATCCTTATGATGATGGCTGGATGATAAAGATTAAAATATCTAATCAAGATGAAATTTCGGAGTTATTAGATGATGCAGGATATAAAGAGCTTGTTGGAGCCTAAAAAACTCCTTGTAGCCGCCATTTTATATACTATTGTAGTTACAATCGCATTCTTAATACCTTCAATAGAAGAAAAGCCTATTGATATAAAAAACTTTGATAAAGCATTACATGTGTTTATATATGTAATGCTTGTTTTTTTATGGTTGCTATATTTTAGAAATAGACTTAATCCCAAAATTTGGTGCTATATACTAGCAACTATATTTTTATATGGCATAATTATTGAAGTTTTACAAAGCAGTATTACAACTTCTAGGCAAGCAGATATTTTTGATGTAATAGCAAATAGTTTTGGTATGTCTATAGGAGTGATGCTCTTTTTTACGATTTCTAAAAAGATTTCCTGAGATTGTAGAAAATTTCTTTTTATTGAGTAAGAAAATATATATTTTAGCAACACTTTAAATATTCTATTATGGAAAACAAAAAAAACCCAAAAGCAGATTTAAGACATAGGCTGTTGATATTTTTTCAACTAGGTATGGCTTTTATGCTATTAGTAGCTTGGCAAGGTATCGAGTACAAAAGTTATGATAAAAGTGATCTTGATGCAGGAATGCTTGATGTAGGTGACGAATTGGAAGAAGAGGTTCCAGTAACACAACAATTAACACCTCCACCTCCACCACCTCCGCCACCACCAGCTCCAGAAATTATTGAGGTTGTAGAAGATGAAGAAGAAGTAGAAGAAACCATTATAGAGTCTACAGAAACAAATGCTGAAGAAGAAATTGTTGAAGTAGAAGAAATTGAAGAAGTAGAAGAAGAAGTAATTGCAGATGTACCTTTTGCAGTAATTGAAAATGTTCCAATTTACCCAGGATGTGAAAATGAGAGCGGAAACAATGCAAAGAAAAAATGTATGTCTGAGAAAATTCAAAAGTTTGTACAAAGAAAATTTGATACAGACCTAGCTAGTGATCTAGGACTTGAAGGTAGACAACGTATTTCAGTTCAGTTTAAAATTGATAAAAATGGAAATGTTGTTGGTGTAAGAGCTCGTGCTCCACACCCTAGACTAGAAAAAGAAGCAGTAGATGTTGTTAAAGCACTACCTAAAATGCAGCCAGGTAAGCAACGTGGTAAGCCAGTTGGTGTACTTTATGCATTACCAATTTTATTCCAAGTAGAAAACTAATGTAAAGTTAGAATAAAGTATATTTAAAAAGACCTCCTTTATAGGAGGTCTTTTTTTTGGCACAACAGTTGTAACTATAATAATACTATTAATCGTTTAATTTTTTTATTATGAAATCACTAGACCACAACGCCAACCAAAAAAAGCCGTCTGTATCTAAAAGGTTAGATAAAAAGAACATTAATATAAAATGGAACTCAGTACGTTATTTTCAAGTAGGTATTATTGTAAGTTTATTGCTTGTTTTTGGAGTGGTAAACATGTCTTTTAAGATAAAAGAAACAATAATCAATATTGAAGATCCTATTTATTTGGAGCCTGAGATTACTATGGGGCCTGTTGTTTTAGAAAAACCAAAAGTTGAGGTTGTAGTTCCTAAAAGAAAGACTGTTAAAAAACAGCCTACTCCTCAAAAGAAAATTACAGATGTAGTTAAAGTAGATGACAACACGGCTGCAGTAGATGAAACTCCAGTAGAGCCCACAGATACACCATCAAACAATCCAGTTGTTGACGAGATCCATCCAGCTACTACTAAGCCAGTAGTACCTTCTGGCCCTACAAATATAATTGGAGTAGAAGAAGTGCCTGTTTTTCCAGGATGTGAATCACAACCAACAAGAGAAGGAAAAATACAATGTATGTCTTCAAAAATTGGAAAATTTGTAAGTAAAAAGTTTGATACAGATAATTTTGGTTACCTAGAAAACGGTAAAACACACAAGATTTATGTAAAGTTTACCATTGGCAATGACGGAGCGGTTAAAGATATTGAAACTCGAGCGGAATATAGAGGATTAGAAAAAGAAGCAGAGCGAGTAATAAATAAACTCCCTCTTATGCAACCTGGAAGGCAAGGAAGTAAAACAGTAGATGTTGTATATATGATACCTATTGCTTTTAGGTTATAAGATATGAAATTTAAAAACCTGCTTTTACAAAAGCAGGTTTTCTTTTTTTTACAAAAACCATTATAAAACTGTATCTTTCAATTTTAAATTGTATTGTTGAAATGAAGTTACTTACCCTAGTTCTATTCTTAGTTTCATTTGTATTTATTAACGCTCAAACAAATACTAATTCCTTTGAGAAATACCCAGTTTTTCCTGACTGTGAAACAAAAGAAATCGATGATTTAGAAAACTGTTTCAATAAAACATTACAAGATTTTATTTACAAAAACTTTAATGTTCCCGAAATAGTTTCAGAAGAAAATTACAATGGAAGTGTTTCTGTTTTTTTTGAAGTTGATAAAGAAGGAGTATTTAAAGTTCTTTATGTTGATGGTGTTTATACTGAATTGAAAAATGAAGCAAGACACGTTTTTGAACAATTACCAACAATAACACCAGCTACATATAACGGAAATCCTGCCTATGTACAATTTACATTTACTATTGCCATCCCTTTACAAAAGCCTTCAAATAATACTATTAAAGAAGGGGGAGATACTAACACTACAGCTATTAGAGAAGAAATAACAACTCTTAAACAAGAGTATGATGAGATAACTAACCTTGCTTATGAAAATGAAGAATATACAAGTGTTATAAATATTCCACTTTCGCACCACAATTATAGTTTGTTTGACCCAGCATTAAATAGGGTTGGTCAAAATAACCATACGGCTCAAAAACCATTTATTTATAGTGAAGTAAATAAATACTACAACTTTGAAACTGAAAATGCTAAGCTTTTAAAAAACAAAGAATCATGGTTTGGAAGAAAGTTTTGGGACGAACATATGGTAACTATTAAAGGTGAAGACTATTGGATTACATTAGATCCTGGAATTGACTTGCAAGTAGGTAAAGATCTTGATCAAGAAATAGATACTTATAATAACACAAGACTTGTATATACTCAAGGTGGTTTGGGTAAAAACTTCAATTTTTTTGCTGTTGTAAGAGAGAGTCAAGGAAGATTTGCAGATTACTTTAATCGTTTTGCTGAAGCAAGAAGACCAGATGGAGGTAATCCAGCCATAATCCCTGGACAAGGAATAGCTAAGGAGTTTAGAACAGACTCATACGATTACCCAATTGCCGAAGGGCATATTTCATACTCTCCATCAAAATGGATTAATATTCAATTAGGTCATGGTAAAAATTTTATTGGTGATGGCTACCGTTCTCTTTTGCTGAGTGATAATGCAAGTCCGTATCCATTTTTTAAATTAAACACAACTTTCTGGAAATTAAAATACACAAATACTTGGATGTCATTAAGAGATGTCAGACCAGAAGTTACAGCAGATGGGTCTTTTAGAACAAAGTATGTTGCTAGTCATTATTTGAGTTATAACGTTACAAAGCGTTTAAATATAGGCTTTTTTGAATTTGGCAGAATGATAATGATAGAGGCTTTGATTTCAACTATCTGAACCCAGTAATATTTTATAGAGCTATAGAATTTTCAACAGGGTCTAGAGGAGGAAATGCTTTAATAGGATTAAGTGCAAAATATAAATTTTCAGATAGAGTAAATGCGTATGCCCAGTTAATGGTTGATGAATTTTCGTCAGGTGATATTTTTGGAGGAGAAGGAAGTTATAAAAATAAAATAGCACATCAATTAGGGGTCAAGTACTACGATGCATTTGGTGTACAAGGGTTGTATTTACAGGGAGAGTATAATAGAGTTAGGCCTTATACTTATTCTCATAACACCGTAGTTTTAAACTATGGTCATAATAACCAGTCTTTGGCTCATACACTTGGGGCAAATTTTTATGAGTTTGTAGGTATAGCAAGATATCAAAATGGTAGAATATTTGGAGATGCAAAGGTGGTTTATGCAAAAAGAGGCTTTGAATTTAATACTCCTGAAGATACATTTTACTACGGTAGTAGTATTTATGGTACAGAGGATAATAGAGTTTCAGATTTAGGAAATGAAATTGCACAGGGTAACACAACAGATTTTTTTCATGCTGAACTTCTAGGAGGCTATTTATTAAACCCAGCAACAAACCTAAAAGTATATGGGAGTGTTATTGTTAGAAATTTCACTCCTAAAGAAAATACCCAAGATGTATTTGAGAACAATACAACTTGGGTAAATTTTGGAATTAGAACAGATTTGTTTAATTGGTATTATGATTTTTAAGAACTAGAAAGCTTAGCTTATTTTTTTTCTTCTTTTTCCTGTTCTTTTTTCTTCTGGAATTCTTTTTCTACCTCTTTATACATTGTTCTTCGTAATTTTTCACCATTAATATAGCCATCTCCAAATCCTCGACTATCATAAGAGGCAGTGATTTCTTCCATATTAGCTACTTCTTCTTCTGTTTTACCTTGTAAATAAGAATTTTCAACTCTTTTCATAAAACCTGTCAACATTATAATAGCGTTTCTTACATCATTTGCATTACCAATTGGACCATGACCAGGGATAATTTTTGTGTTATTATCACACATCATATGTATTTGCTCTAGTGCTTTTATTACTCCCCAGACACTTCCTCCGCTAGATAGGTCAATATATGGGTATTTTTGGTTGAAAAATACATCTCCAGTATGCATTACGTTAGAAGATGGAATATAAACTACAACATCACCATTTGTGTGAGCCTCTGAAACATGAAAAGCATAAATTTCTTCTTTTCCTAAATAAATTTTTAAATCTTCATCAAAGGTAATTTGAGGCATTTTTTCAACAGGCATCATGTTAGATCTAGCTTCCTTTCTTTCGAGATCACTCATTTTTTCTAAGTCACTACCAGACACCTCTCTTAAGTTTTTGTGTCCAATAATTGTGGTACCATTTTGCATAAAATTCTCATTTCCTCCTGTATGGTCACCATGATGATGTGTGTTTATTAAAAATTTTATCGGATTAGGACTTAGAGTTTGTACTTTTTCTATAATTGAGTTAGAGAGTTCTGCAAACTTGCTATCTATTAACAAAATTTCATTTTCTCCTAAATGTAAACCTATGTTTCCTCCTTTACCTTCTAAATAGTAAGTGTTTTTGTTAACTGGTCTAAGCTTGACTGTAATTTCCTTTTCCTTTTCTTTTTCCGTTTTATCCTGAGATAAACCAAAAATTGGAACTAAAAGCATTCCTACAGTTAGTACTAATAATCGCATAATATATGTTTTAATTTTAAAGTTCGAAAAATACTAAATATTACTACATTATTAAACAATAAACACAAATATATATTGTGATAAAACTATAGTGTACAGTATCTTTGCATTCCAAAATAAACCAAGTCTTAAATAGGTTTTTTAAAATAATAAGTTGAAAACAGCAGAAACACAAAAAATAGAAAGAAGTTTTCTTCGTAATTTTTTAGAAATTACAAAGTTTAGGCTTTCAATAAGTGTTGTTTTTTCCTCTGTTGCTGGATATTTATTAGGGGTTAACGAAACTATAGGTTTTAATATTTCAGTTTTTTTTCTTTTATGTTTTGGGGGTTATTGTATGGTAGGGGCTTCTAATATTTTTAATCAAATTATTGAAAAGGATTTAGATGCTTTAATGGATAGAACAAAAAATAGACCGCTTCCAGCAGGTTCTATAAGCAATAACCTTGCTCTTTTCTACGGAATTGTACTAACTAGTTTAGGTCTTATTTCATTGTACGCTATTAATCCTCAAACAGCCATGTTTGGTGCAATTTCTATAATACTTTATGTAGCTGCATACACTCCTCTTAAAACTAAAACACCACTATCTGTATTTATAGGTGCTTTTCCGGGTGCAATACCATTTATGTTAGGATGGGTTGCTGCAACAAACGATTTTGGTATTGAACCAGGAACTTTATTTATGATTCAGTTTTTTTGGCAATTTCCGCACTTTTGGGCAATAGGGTGGTTCCTTTACGAAGATTATAAAAAAGGAGGCTTTTTTATGCTGCCAAATGGTGAAAAAAATAAAGGAACTGCTATACAAGCAGTATTATATGCTATTTGGACTGTATTAGCTTCTTTAATACCAGCCTTTGGAGTTACTGGAGCCTTATATTTATCTCCAATTGCCGCATTTTTAATAGGAGGTCTTGGCATTTGGTTTATAACATTTGCTGTAAAACTATATAAAAATCAAACAGATAAAGCAGCAAAACAACTCATGTTAGTAAGTGTAAGTTACATAACGTTACTGCAAATTATTTATGTTCTAGATAAATTTATACGATGATAGATACACAAAACAACGAAGAAATTAAGAAGCTAGAGGAACAAAAACTTTTTGAAGAAAATCAATCTAGAAGGGCAAAAAAAATGATGCTTTGGTTTGGTATTATTAGTTTGTCCATGAGTTTTGCTGGTTTAACAAGTGCTTATGTGGTAAGTAGTGAACGTAAAGATTGGTTAACAGATTTTCAAATACCTCAAGCATTTTACATTAGCCTTGTTGCTATTGTATTAAGTAGTATAACAATACATTTTGCTAAAAGAGCTATACAAATTCAGAATAATAAAAAGGGTATGCTTCTATTATTATCCACATTTGTTTTGGGAGTAGTTTTTGTTGTTTTGCAATTTATTGGCTTTAGTCAAATTATTGAAAATGGATATTACTTTACTGGAAGTGAAAGTTCGATTACAACCTCTTTTATTTATCTGGTTGTTCTTATGCACTTAGCTCATATTTTGGTGGGGTTAATTTGTCTATTAGTAGTTATTGTAAATCATTCAAATAAAAAATATAATAATAAAACATTAGGGGTTGAGTTAGCAACAACATTTTGGCATTTTGTAGATATCTTGTGGATTTACCTCTTCTTGTTTTTTTATTTTGTGAGGTAATTTATTGTTTTCTAGTAAGTTCTAGAACAACTTATAGCACTAATTATTAAGTATTAGTATAAATTAATAAATCATGTTTCGTGAGATAAAAATTATACCTATTTTTGTGCTTTATTTAACACCAAATAATTTCTATGGAAGCAACTGTTGCTAAAACAGGTACCGAAGGAAAAACCTGGGGTGGAGGTAACCAACCACTTAGAGCCAGTTATGGTAAAATGATGATGTGGTTTTTCATCGTTTCTGATGCTTTAACATTTTCAGGTTTCATTGCCGCTTACGGATTTTCAAGATTTAAGTTTATTGATGCTTGGCCAATAGCCGACGAAGTGTTTACCCACGTTCCTTTTCTACATGGAGTACCTGCTCCTATGTACTATGTGGCATTTATGACGCTTGTCCTTATTTTTTCATCTGTGACAATGGTACTTGCTGTTGATGCAGGGCATAAGATGCAAAAGCAAAAAGTAATATGGTATATGTTTTTTACCATTATTGGTGGAGCAATATTTGTTGGTTCTCAAGCATGGGAGTGGGCAACATTTATCAAAGGAGACTATGGTGCTGTTGAGACAAAAGGAGGAAAAATTCTTCAGTTTTTAGATAACAATGGAGAACGAGTTGCAATATCAGAATTTGCAATTGAAATTCCTTCTACAAGAGAGGTGCATCAAGAAGGAAATGGTATTTGGTATGATGCGGATGCAACACAGACTACATACAATTTTGAAGAAGTTAAAGCTGGGTTTCTAGCTAATGATGATTTATTAATACGTACACAATATTTAGATGAAAATGGTGAGCCTACCGTTTTATCTAGAGAAGAATCCATTGCCAAAATCGAAAAAGATGGAAAGCTTGTTGTTGAAGGAGCAAACCTAAAACATAACGAATACGGTACTCCACTATTCGCAGATTTCTTTTTCTTCATAACTGGATTCCATGGATTTCACGTATTCTCAGGAGTAGTTATAAATATTATCATATTTTTTAATGTGATTATTGGAACATACGAACGTAGAGGAAGTTATGAAATGGTCGAAAAAGTAGGTCTATACTGGCACTTTGTCGATTTGGTATGGGTATTTGTATTCACATTCTTCTATCTTGTTTAATACTTTTTGAAAGTTTAAGAAATGGCACACGAACATAAATTAGAAATTTTTAGAGGCGCATGGAAATTTAAAAGTAATGTATCCAAAATATGGGGTGTATTCTTTTTTCTTTGCTTTGTAACTGCAATCGAAGTTGTCTTAGGTATAATTAAACCAGAAGTTTTAACGGAGAACCGTTTTCTGGCAATGAAGTTACTTAATTGGATATTCATTATTCTTACACTTGTTAAAGCGTATTATATTACTTGGGATTTCATGCATATGCGTGATGAGACAAAAGGCTTGAGGAGAATGGTAGTATGGACTGCTGTATTTTTAATATGTTACTTAATCTTAATCTTACTTATAGAAGGAGATTATATTTTTGATGTATACAAAGAGAACTATGTGAAGTTTGATTTTTAAAAATAAATCAATTAAAATAATTTTAAACCACGCTCTATGCGTGGTTTTTTGTTTTTAAAAAGTATATAATTAGGTTGTAATAACAGCTTTTAGGCAGTATTTTTGTAAAAATAAAATATGTAAAGAGATGCAGGTAAAAAAGTATTTGGTTTTAGGGGTTCTTTTTATTTTACCATTATCTATGTATCTTTTTTTTGCCTCTGGGAAAGATAATTTTGGACGTTTACCTTTACTTACAGAAAATGTTCAAGATGTTTCTAAGTTCTTAGATAGTAAAGGAGAACCCGTAACACTTCAAGATAAGATTACTGTATTGGGGTTTTTTGGCAAAAGTCCAATAAATCAAAAAGCAAGCGCATTTAATTTAGCTCACAAAATTTATAAAAAGAATAGAGAATTTAAGGATTTCCAATTTTTGTTTTTAGTAGAAAATGGAACCCAGCAACAAGTTGAAAAATTAAAAGAACAAATAGGAGAAATTGCAAACCCAGAGCAATGGATATTTGCCTACGGAACTTCAGAAAATATTGAGGA
>CAYGMB010000062.1:6882-9095 GCA_964350765.1 uncultured Flavobacteriaceae bacterium | reverse complement strand
TTGGATAGATACTGTTCAATGGCATTATGAAGATATCATAAGAGACCCAAACATAGAACCTGCTGCTGCATTAACCCTAAAAAGAAAGATTGATGCCTCTAACCAAGATCGTACAGATATGGTGGAGTATATTGATAGTTATTTTCTAGAAAAATATAAAGATGTAACCCCAAAACCCGGTGCCACTATTAATACCGAAAGCCCTGCTTGGGGAGTAGATAGACTGTCTATTTTGGCATTAAAAATCTATCATATGAAAGAGGAGGCGACCAGAGAAAATGCAACAGATGCACATAGAGCTGCCTGCCAGAAAAAACTAGACGTCTTGCTAGAGCAACGAGTAGACTTGTCTACTGCTATTGATACATTATTACACGATATTGAAAAAGGCGATAAGTATATGAAAGTATATAAGCAAATGAAGATGTACAATGATGATGAATTAAACCCTGTTTTAAGGGGGAAGTAACTTTATGTATGGCTAAGCTTAGCTTAACCATACTTTTACTTTCTTATCATGAATAAAACTAAACACATACTCGTACTTCGTCTTTCGGCATTAGGAGATGTTGCGATGTTGGTACCGGTTTTACATATTCTCACAGAAAGTTATCCAGAATTAAAAATAACAGTAGTTTCCAGAGCTTTTTTTAAACCTCTTTTTAAAGATATATCAAATTGTAGTTTTCTTGAAGCAGATGTGTATGGTAAGCATAAAGGATTTGGACTTTTTAAGTTGTCTTCAGAAGCAAAAAAACTAGGAATAGATGCTGTAGCAGATGTACACAATGTGCTTCGCTCCAAAATGCTTTGCTCGCATTTGTGGAGCTTAGGAATTAAAACAAGCAGCATTAATAAAGGAAGAGCTGAAAAGAAAAAAGCTACCGTAGCAAACCCTACAAAAAAATTACAACCATTAAAAACCATGCATCAACGCTATGCAGATGTTTTTGACAGTTTAGGGTATCCAATTGACTTAGGAAAGCATACCCCCGTTTCTCAAAAAAAGCTCTCAGAAAAAGCACAGAAACTCATAGGAACTCATACCAGAAAACTTGTTGGAGTTGCTCCTTTTGCAGCTTATAGAAGTAAGATGTATCCATTATCAATGATGCGAGAGGTACTAGAGAAACTAAATACTCAAAAAAACTACCAACTATTACTTTTTGGAGGAAAAAATGAAATAAAACAACTTGAGGAGCTAAGTATTGGGTTGCAAAATGTAATAGTAGTAGCTGGTTCACTCTCTTTCGAAGAAGAGCTAGCTCTTATTTCAAATCTTGATGGGATGGTTGCTATGGATAGTGGGAATGGTCACTTAGCAGCTATGTTTGGTGTTTCTGTACTAACACTTTGGGGAGTAACACATCCCTATTTAGGATTTACACCATTTAATCAGCCAAGAGAGAATCAGCTAGTTTCTAGTAGAGAGAAGTACCCACTAATCCCTACATCGGTATACGGAAACAAATATCCAAAAGGCTACGAAAATGCGATGGAGACTATTCCAGTAGAGTTAATTGTCAAGAAAATTGTAGAGCTGTTTTAATCTAAAAACTTGTTACACGTCATCGTAATCTACTACTATACTTGCCGTAATAGGGTGTGCTTGGCAGGTAAGAATAAGACCTTCAGCAACTTCGCCATCGGTTAAAATTTGATTCTTTTGCATTTCTGCTTTTCCCTCAACAACCCTAGCTATACAAGTACTGCAAATTCCACCTTGACAAGAGTATGGAGCATCTAGTCCTTCTTCTAAAGCTGCTTCAAGTATTGTTTGACCTTGAGGCATAGAAAAACTTTCCGACTCATCGTCAACAGTTATAGTAATTTTAGTGGTTCCGTCAAGAGTTTCAGCAGGGACATCACTTTCGGTAGTGGTAAATAATTCGAAATGAATTTGCTCTTTAGCAACTCCATTTTCTTGTAGTGTCTCAGAAACTTCATTTATCATAGGTTCTGGTCCACACAAATAGTAATTACTAAAACTAGTTTCTTTGTATTTGTTTTTTGTGAAAAAATTTATTGTACTTCTTTCTATTCTACCAAAGCGTGCACCTTCCTCTTGTTTTCTGCTGTACAGGTATTCAATAAAAAATCTATTAGGATAATTAGCTTTAAGTATTTCTATTTCAGTAGAAAACATGGTTTCCTCCTTAGACTGGTTTCCATAAACCAATACAAATTGAGAAGATGTATTTGCTTCAAGAGTA
>CAYGMB010000062.1:4251-6872 GCA_964350765.1 uncultured Flavobacteriaceae bacterium | reverse complement strand
CGGCAGCAAATGCCATATAATTATTAGTTGCTTCTGGCTCAATTATAAATAGCCCCTCTGGTGGCATAACCTCTAAAACAGTTCCAACTATGAGTTTTTCGTTGGCAAAAACTGAAAAAGTTCCATCCACAACTTTTTTTACTCCTACGGTCAGGGTGTCACTATTAGGACTACTACAAATAGAGTATGCTCTACGTATTTCTGCACCATCTTTTGAGTGTTTAATAGTAATGTACTGCCCAGCTTTAAATGAAAAAGCATTTTTTAATTCTGCTGGGATTGAAAATGTTATTGCAACTGCATTGGGAGTAATTTTGTCTTTTGCACTTACAGTAAGTGAGTGAAATTTTGCCATGCTATTTTTTTTCTGCAAAAATACAAAGGCTTTTTGGTTATCAAAGGGTTAAATGGCAGTAATAGCACCAATTTTTAACCTATATTTCCTTGAGTTATTAAAAAGAAATGTATTTTTACCGTTCTCTATTTTATTTTATATACTAAAAGCCATGCTTTTAAGTTACAATACTATATAAACAGAAACATTTTGAAGGGTATACATAAAATTACTATTGGGATTCTTGTTGTTTTAGTTCTAGCAGCTTGTTCACGTAAAAAAAATACGTTTATGAGTAGAAACTACCACGCTGTAACAGCAGAGTATAATGCACTCTACAACGGAGGAATTGCTTTTGAGGCAGGAAAGCAGCAACTAGCACAAACTTATAAGGACAATTTTTGGGAAATTTTGCCAGTAGAAAGAATAGATCTGGATGAAGATGATTTTGGAGCACCAGGAGTAGGTCCACAACAAAACGAAAATTTTACAAGAGCTGAAGAAAAAGCTGCCAAGGCAATTCAAAAACACTCAGTATACGTAAAAGGAAAAGAGTACAACCCGCAAATTGATGAAGCTTACATTTTATTAGGAAAAGCTCGTTATTTTGATAAACGCTTTATACCTGCGATAGACGCTTTTAATTTTATACTTAATAAATACCCAACAAGTAATAATATTAATAGAGCAAAAGTTTGGAAGGCAAAAACAAACATTAGATTAAATAGCGAAGATGTTGCATTAGAAAACCTTCAAAAAATACTAGATCAAGAAGACAATGATATAAGCAAAGAAGACTTAGTAGATGTAACTGCTATAATGGCTCAAGCATATATCAAATTAGATTCTCTTGAAGAAGCATTGCCTTATATTAAAATAGCTTCAGAAAATGTAAAGGACAATGAACTTAAAGGTAGATATGCTTATATAAAAGGACAGTTATATAATAGACTAGGATTTAAGGATAGTGCTAATCTTGCTTTTGATGAGGTTATAGAGCTTAACAGAAAGTCTCCAAGAATCTATATGATAAATGCCTATATCGCAAAAGCCAAAAATTTTGATTACGAAAAAGGAGATAAAACACTTTTCTTAGAACTGCTCACAGACCTTGCTGAAAATAGAGAAAACAGACCTTACTTAGATAAAATATACAACCAGATAGGAGAGTATTACCTAAATGCAAAACCTGTAGATACAGCTATTGCTTTTTATAATCGTTCTATTAAAAACTACAAAGGCGACAAGTATTTACAAGCAGTAAATTATACCACATTAGGGGAAATTAATTTTGACCGAAGAGAATACAAAACTGCTGGCGCTTATTACGATAGCACACTCACGCAACTAGAAGAAGGTACAAGAGAGTATAGAAGAGTAACAAAAAAGCGCGAAAATCTTGATGATGTAATCAAGTATGAGGATATCGCATTGTTACATGATAGTATTTTGCGTTTTGCTACTATGACAGAAGCACAACAATTAGCCTATTTTACAGAGTACACATCAAAGCTTAAAGCAAAAGCTGTAGAAGATTCAATAGCAAATGCGGCAAAGCAAGAAACTATTCAAAATAATGAGTTTTATAAAAAAGAAATAGGCTCTAAAGAAGAAAAGGAAGCAAAAGGAGGAACTTTCTATTTTTATAATCCTACTACAGTTGCCTATGGAAAACAACAGTTTCAACAAATATGGGGAAATAGAAAGTTAGAAGATAATTGGAGAAGGTCTGACAAGCAATCTAGTGGAATTAATGACGAAAATACAGATGCAGTTGTGGCAATTTCAGACAATGAAAAATTTGATCCACAAGCATATATTTCTAAAATCCCTACGGATCAAAAAGTAATAGATAGTCTTAAAAAAGATAGAGATTTTGCATACTATCAATTAGGGTTAATCTATAAAGAAAAATTTAAAGAGTATGATCTAGCTGTAAATCGATTAGAAAAATTACTCACCTTTAATCCAGAAGAGCGTTTAGTGCTTCCAGCAAAATATAATCTATATAAAATCTCAACAATTAGAGAGGATAATGCAATGGCTTCAAAATACAAGAATGATATTTTGAATAATCATCCAGATTCTCGTTATGCTGAAATTTTAAGAAACCCAAATACGCAGCTGGCTACAGATGAATCTAGCCCAGAGTTTAAGTACAAAGAATTATATAAAGAATTTGAAGCTTCAAAATACGAGAAAGTAATTAACGAAAGTGACAACTATATCACCATTTATACGGGGACAGATATGGTGCCTAAATTCGAATTATTAAAAGCAACTGCTA
>CAYGMB010000062.1:0-4169 GCA_964350765.1 uncultured Flavobacteriaceae bacterium | reverse complement strand
TGAAGCATATAAAAAAGCATTAAACTATGTTTCATTAAACTATCCTAATTCTGATGAAGGTAAGCAAGCTCAACGTATCTATAGCGCCGTATTACCAACATTAGAAAATAAAGAGTTTATTGACCCTGCTGAAACAGATAGCTGGAAAGTAGTGTATTCGTTCACCTCACAAGAAAGTGAAGCTGCAAACCTAGTAAAAGCGAAGATTGATAGTGCAATTACAAAACTTAATTATAGAGATTTAAAAGTTTCTCTAGATTATTACAGCCCAGATAATCAATTTGTTGTTGTACATGGTCTTGACACACAATTAGGCGGTAGAGGTTTTGCTCAAGTACTAAGAGAACGAAAAGAATATAAAATACAAAGGTCATTTTTTGAAATTGCAACACCAAACTATAAGATAATTCAACTACATAAAAACCTAGATGCCTATTTAAAATCAATTAGACCAGAAGAAGAGGAAACGGAACCACAAAAATAAAAGAGTATGTTTTCAGATAAAAAAGAGAAAAAAACTATGGAACCAAGCGCAAGTCAAAACCGAATTAATGAAGGAACACTTATAAAAGGAGATATAACCTCGCAAGGTTTTTTTAGAATTGATGGAACTATTGAGGGAAATGTAAAAACACCTTCAAAAGTAGTAATTGGAAAATCTGGTAAAATTTTAGGAACTCTTAGTTGTAAAGATGCCGATATAGAAGGTACTTTTAATGGAGAATTAGATATTACAGGCACTTTGTCCTTAAAAGCCACAGCTACTATAGAGGGAGATGTTGTTGTTGGAAAACTATCTGTAGAACCTGGCGCTTCTTTTAATGCTTCTTGCACAATGAAAGGTTCTGAGAAAAAAACAACACCTTCTCAAGACAAAGCCCACCCTTATGATAGATCACAGCGTATTAAACAAGCCGGGAAAACTACTCCAGAGCAATCTAATTAAAAGAGATGCCCCAAAAAGGGAATAACGGGTTAAAAAAGTGGGCTATACTTACCGCTATTGGCTTAGAAATGGGCGCAATAATTTTCCTTTTTGTAAAGTTAGGCCTCTGGCTAGATGACAACTATAACTCTGGAGAAAAACTCTATATAATTTTTGGAACGTTGCTTGGAGTAGCTATTTCATTATTTTTAGTAATAAAACAAACCAATAAGTTAAATCAATAATTTTGAAAAAAAATTTAACCTTTTTAGGCTTTTTGCTTTTAGTTCTACTTGTTGTTTTTGGTGCACACCTTTTATTTTTGCATTTTTTAGACGCTCCTTTATTTAAACACAAAATAATCCTTGCATATACTATTAATTATGCTTTGGCAACAATAATATTATTCCTAGTCTCAAAAAATCTTAAAAAGGGGTCTGCACAAGCAGGTTTTTTATTTTTAATGGGTAGCGCATTAAAGTTCATTGTTTTTTTTCTTGTATTTAACCCTTCATATAAAGCAGATGGAGACATGAGCACGGCAGAGTTTGCGACCTTTTTTGTTCCGTATTTCGTATGTTTACTCTTAGAAGTTTACTTTCTTTCCAAAGAGCTTAATAATCAGACTACTTCTCCAAAAAATTCAGAAGAAAAAAAAGAGATAAAATAGTTTTTTCTTTCTAAGAAAGTACTGTATTTTTGCACCGATTTTAAGGACACCATTATTTTGTTCGGTATGCAAAGAAAAACACTCGGAAGATTACTTTCAATTTTATTGCTTGCAACATCTATTTCAGGATTTGCAAAAGAGCCTTCAAAAGACGAAGGAGCAACTACAAAAGAGGAAAGAAAAAAAGAGGTTAGCGAATATGTAAAACACCATAATCTTGACACTCATGATTTTGGGTTATATTCTTATACCGGTGATGATGGGAAAAAGCACCATGTAGGTTTTCCTCTTCCAGTAATATTATGGAGTGATGGCTTACATGTTTTTTTGTCTAGTAAGTTTCATCATGGAGAAGAAGTTGTAGAGTCTAACGGAAAGTATTTTGCTTTAGACACACATAGCTACAAAATATATGAGACGGACGCTTCTGGAGTTATTAATTATGATGAAGACCATCATGCTACCAACGAAAAACCATTAGACTTATCAATTACCAAAAGTGTTTTTATGGTAATGATTGTAAGCTTGCTTTTATTTTTTCTATTTAGGGGATTAGCAAGAAGCTATGTTAAAAACGGAGGAAATATTGCATCTGGTCCTGGTCGATTTTTTGAGCCTATTGTACTATATATTAGAGATGATATTGCAATTCCTAATATTGGAGAAGAAAAGTACAAAAAGTACATGCCTTATTTATTAACTATATTTTTCTTTATCTGGTTTTTAAATTTATTTGGATTAACTCCGCTTGGAGTAAATGTTACTGGTAATATTGCAATCACACTCTCTTTGGCGTTATTCACATTTTTCCTTACTAATTTTACAGGAACTAAAGACTACTGGTTACATATTTTCGACCCATTAGGTAATACAATGCCTTGGTATGCAAAAGCTATTTTATACATAATATTAATACCAATTGAGGTATTGGGAATATTCATTAAGCCATTTTCACTTTTAATACGTTTGTATGCAAACATCCAAGCTGGGCATATTGTATTAGGAAGTTTAATTGGTCTTATATATGTATTCCAAAACTGGATAGGTGGAACATTGTCTTTTGGACTTTCGTTTGCCATTTCTTTAATAGAATTACTAGTAGCCTTGTTACAAGCATATATATTTACAATGTTGTCTGCTTTATATTTTGGTTTTGCAAGTGAAACACACGAGCATGCCGAAGAACACGAAGGAGAAATACAGCATTTGTAAGTTTTTAATTTTGAATGTTTAATTTTTAAATAGATATATTATGACAATCCCAGGAATCGTAGGTGCAGGTTTAATCGTAATCGGTGTAGGTATCGGTATCGGTCAAATTGGTGGAAAAGCAATGGAAGCTATTGCTCGTCAACCAGAAGCATACGGAAAAATTCAAACGGCTATGCTTATTGCAGCAGCACTTATTGAAGGTATTGGTTTCGCAGCATTATTTGCAGCGTAATTAAAACAAAAAAAACTATCAATTGTAACGGTTGGTTACAATTGATAGTTTTAAAATTAAACAAAAGAGTTACGTATCACTAAAAGTAATTCCGCACAAGCGGAACAATAAGAATGGAAAAATTAATAAACGAATTTTCATTAGGTCTATTTTTTTGGCAATCACTTTTGTTTCTTCTTTTACTTTTTTTATTAAGAAAGTATGCGTGGAAACCAATTTTGAATGCTGTTAATGAGCGTGAGGAAGGTATTAAAAATGCATTAGCATCTGCTGAAGCTGCTAAACAAGAAATGGAAAACTTGCAGGCAGATAACCAAAAGTTATTACAAGAAGCAAGAGCAGAGCGTGATCAGTTAATGAAAGAAGCGAGAGAAATCAAAGCAAAAATGATTGAAGACGCTAAAGATGAAGCAAAAACAGAAGCCTCAAAAATTATAACACAAGCTCAAAACGCTATTGAAAGTGAAAAGAAAGCTGCAGTAGCTGAGTTAAAAGAGCAAGTTGCAAGTCTTTCAGTAGAAATAGCAGAAAAAGTTGTAAAGCAAGAATTGTCTAATAAAGACAAGCAATTACAATTAGTGGATGATATCCTTAAGGATGCAACATTAAACTAATATGAGTACAAGAGCAGCAATACGATATGCGAAAGCAGTTTTAAACCAAGCTAACGAAGCCAATACAGGTGAGGTGGTTTTTGGTGATATGAAATCTGTTGAAGCTACCATAAAAAACAACAAGGAATTAAAAGTAGTTCTGCAAAGTCCGGTTGTAAAACCAGAGGACAAGAAAGAAGCATTACTACAGATTTTTTCAAAAACCTCTGATATCACAAAAGGTTTAATAGAAGTATTGTCTTCTAACAAACGTGTAGATTTATTAGGTGGTGTAGCTACTAGCTTTCAGGCATTGTACAATGATGCAAAAGGAGTTAAAGTAGCTGAGGTTACTACAGCTGTTCCATTATCTGGAGAGCTAGAATCTAAAGTTTTAGCAAAAGTTAAAGAACTTACCGGTAGTGACCATGTAACCGTGCAGAATACTGTAGACGAAACTATTGTAGGAGGATTTATTCTTAGAGTAGGAGATTTACAGTATAACGCAAGTATTGCAAACAAATTAGGAAATTTAAA
>CAYGMB010000061.1:7109-9169 GCA_964350765.1 uncultured Flavobacteriaceae bacterium | reverse complement strand
TATTTCATATCGAGTTTTCTCAATAATACCCTTTTCGCATAGCTCTAGTAAGGTTTTAGCCTCTGTAGTTAATATTTCCTTTTCCCATTCAAAACGAGTTGTCCCTTCTATATTACTTTTTCCTTTTACTGTTATAAAGCCTTTTTCATTTTTAATTCTTACGCGAACTGTACGCTCTGGGTCTGAATTTAAAAACCCTTGTACAATTTGGTTTTCTGAAATTACATCTGTTTTAAAACTCTTGTCTTTTACTAAAAATTTGCGTTCTATTTCAAGCATTTGCTATCTCCTTAATTTTATCCGAAGGTATACTATTCTTACTATATCCTTTTTTTGAAACAATAATCATTGCCTTTGCAATGGTTTCTGGTTCTATTATCTTGAACTTCTTAGGTATTAAGAAATCAACTATTTTCATGATTATTTGAGCTAGGCGTTCACCAACTCTTTTTTCGTCTCTAGAACCACCTATCAATGAAGGCTGAAAAATATAGGTGCCTTCTATATTTTCTGAAAGTACATCTCGTTCCATTTCTCCTTTTACTTTACTATAAAAAGTACTGCTTTTAGGATTTGCTCCTAAAGAAGAAATTACTATAAAAGTTGGTATATTGTTTTTCTTAGCGAGATTAGCCGCTGTGGTTGGAATTCCGTAGTCTATTTTTTTATACGCATCCTTGTCTGGAGTTTTAGCTTTTGTAGTACCAATACAACAAAAAACAACATCACCCTTAAATTCTTCTGTATATTTTTCTAGTTGAAATAAGTCTATAAGATGCTCTTCAATTTTTTCATGATTAATGTTTACTGAACTTCGACCAAATATTTTAATTTTTGTGTAAGCATCATCTTTTAGCAAATAATCTAATAGTATTCCACCTGTTAGACCGGTAGCTCCAAGTAGTATTGCTATTTTATTTATTGAATTCTCCACGGCGGATTTTTTCGATTCTCTCCAGCATGATAAATAATAAGTGTATTACCATCGAGATCTTTAAGCTTTGCTTCAGTCCAAGCCCAAGATTGTGCTGTAGTTTCAGTTATAAATGTAATTCCTTTTTCTTTTAATAGTTTTACTTTTTTGGCAACATCATCAACTTCAAAGTAAATAATTGCACCTTCATGAGTATTTACAACTTCTCTATAGTGTATAGAGAATGTAGCATCTCCTTTTGGGCATAAAAATCTAGCATAGTGGTCGTGAGTATGTACAATAAGTTTTAACCCTAACTTTTGGTAAAATTCTATCGCTTTTTTTACGTCTTTAGAGGGTATTGTTACTTGGTTAAGGTTCATAATAGTTAAAGATAGACAGAAATTTTATTTTAGGTAGTATTTTTATTCTATGGAAACAGAACTTCCCATTCGCAAAATAATACACGTGGATATGGATGCCTTTTATGCCTCTGTAGAGCAATTAGACAATCCAGATTTACTTGGCAAGCCTATTGCAGTAGGTGGAAGTTCTGCTCGAGGTGTTGTTAGTGCTGCTAGTTACGAAGCACGCAAGTTTGGAGTTAGATCTGCTATGAGCGGTGTTTTAGCCAGAAAGTTATGCCCAGATCTCATTTTTGTACGAACAAATTTTGAGCGATATAAAGAAGTTTCCACAGCAATAAGAAAAATATTTTTTGAATATACAGACCTAGTAGAACCTCTCTCACTTGATGAAGCCTATCTAGATGTAACTGAAAATAAAAAAGGGAATCCTAGTGCAACATTGATTGCACAAGAGATACGGCAAAAGATAAAAGAAAAAACAGGACTTAATGCATCCGCAGGAATTAGCATCAATAAATTTATAGCAAAAGTAGCTAGCGATATTAATAAGCCTAATGGGCAAAAAACAGTCCCTCCAGAAGAGGTATTAGATTTTTTGGAATCACTTGATATAAAAAAGTTTTATGGAGTAGGTAAAGTGATGAAAGAAAAAATGTACCGTCATGGAATTTATACTGGCAAAGATTTAAAAAGTAAGTCTTTTGAATACCTCCAAGAAAACTTTGGCAAAAGCGGTAGCTACTATTATACTATAGTTCGGGGAGTACATACTAGTAAGG
>CAYGMB010000061.1:0-7064 GCA_964350765.1 uncultured Flavobacteriaceae bacterium | reverse complement strand
AATCGTACTAGAAAGTCACTCGCAGCAGAACGCACTTTTAATGAAAACATTTCTAGTGAGTTATTTATGCTAGAAAGACTAGAAGATATTGCTACAGAAGTAGAAAAACGACTTAAAAAAAGTAAAGTAGCCGGAAAAACAATTACTCTTAAAATTAAGTATAGTGATTTTACGTTACAAACTAGAAGCAAAACACTCCCACTCTATATCTCTAGTAGAGAGTTAATTCTTGATAACGTTAAAGATTTGTTATTTCAAGAAAAAATGAAAAACTCGGTACGCTTGTTGGGAATAAGTTTATCAAACCTAAACAATGAGGATAAAAAGAAACCTAAGCCTAAAGAAGAGTCCTCAATTGATGTTCAATTAAAATTAGATTTTTAACTATGTAAGTAAACTACTTTAAATCATTTATTAACTAAAATCAATACCGTTATGAAAAAAGTAGTTTTTTTAAGTTTACTTGCAACAAGTGTTGCATTTGTTTCTTGCAAAGAAACACCCCAAGACCCTCAAACAACTCCAGAAGTTAAAGACCTAGCCATTGCAGAAACTGCTGTAAATACTCCAAAAGAAACCTATCTTTATGTTAATGCTGCTACTGGTTTAAGTTTACGAGAATACAATAATCTATCTAGTGAAAAATTAGCCATTATGCCATATGGTACTAAGGTACAAGTGATAACTGCTGAAGAGAAACCAACAATGACTGTGGGGTGCATTAAAGGAGGAATGCACGAGGTATCTTACAATCATAAAAAAGGATATGCTTTTAATGGATATTTGTCTCGTTTTTTCCCTCCTGAAGAAGATATAAAACCTGCAATCTATGCTGAGGATTTAAAAGGGCAATTCCCTAAAGTAATATTTACTGAAACTACAGGCGGTACGGCAACAAAACCAAGCAATACTGAAACTTTAGTACTTCCTAATGCTACTTGGCATGAGGGATATTTTATTGCACAAAGACTTTTTAAAATCCCTAGAGAATTTACTTTTCCGCCTCACACAGGAAAAAGTGCACAAAAAATTAAAAATCCAAAGCCCTCTTCTCGTGTTCGAGTTAGTGAATTAAACATAGAAAGAAAGGACAAAACACTTCAAAAAATTAAATATACTCACGCCTCCGATGGTTTTGGTTATACAGTTACTATTACTCAAGAAGGAGAAAATATAAAATTAGAGCGAACGGAGGTTGTGGATTAGTTTTAACATTATTAAATAGGCCCCAACATTAGAAAATATTGTTGGGGTTTATTAATATTCTCTAATATAATTATCTCCTTCTTTAAGAAATACATTAGATGTCCCATCATCTATTTTAAATTTTGTCTTTAGAGTAACTCTTTCTTTTAGTTTTTGTAAATACACAACTAAATGTAAATGAGGGCCTGTACTCCAACCAACATTTCCGCTATAACCTATAAGTTGCCCTTGAGTTACTTTGTCACCCACTTTAACTTTTGAGCCATTTTTTTTCAAATGTGTATATTCAGAAAAAGTTCCATCTTTATGATAAACAATAATATAATTATTGAACTTTTTACATGATTCATTTCCGCAATTTTTAGAGTTTTCTTCAACTACTTCTATCACAATTCCGTCTCTTATAGCCATCACTTCTGTACCTATGGGCATTGTAAAGTCTAATGCATTTTGATTTTGGTGAGATAAACTTCCATTATAGCCTTGAGATACTTTAAAACTATTTGTGGAAGCATATGGAAGACTATACTCAAAATTTTTATCGTAATAGTTATTGCTTACGTCACCTACATTAGCAATGTAATTATATGAAAACTTATGAGGTTTAGCTTTCTGAACAATTAATAGTTTAGAGATCAAATATCTATTAGTTTTTGCATTAACTAAATACGGTCTATTTTTCGTTCCTTCAAGTCTTAAATTTGTTAGCTTAAAATCTATTAAAATACTTACAGGACAATACTCTAAATTATCTACATAAATTTCATAACTATCTTCTACTTTCTCAAAATAAATTTTAATTTCTGGCTCTGCTTGGCAAAAAACTATTGTATTTAATAAAATTAAAAGTAAAAAATATTTCATAACTATTTCTTTTTTGATTTTATTAATATAATTATCAAAATAAAAAATAATGCTATTATATAAACTCCTTTAATTTTTATATAGTAATCTCCAATATTAATATCCATATTCTAAAATCCCATTATTCTATAATTATCTGTAAAGATTGCATTAAAATAATCAAGTCCGTTTTTTATTTCAAACTTTAAAAATCTATCTGACAACCTTTTATAATTTAATTTATTCTCTATAAAATTAATCTCATTGTAGTTGTCTAAATTTTCTAAGGAGTTTATTGTTATATTTTTATTAACGTAAGAACCTTCTAATCTTTTAATAATATAAAAAGGAAGAATAAAACTTATATATATGCTTATTACACTTATACTTTCTTGATTATTATAAATTATTTTTTGAAAATTATATGAAGGGAAATTTCCTCCCATTTGAAAAAAAATATAATCTTTAAGGTTATTACTTAAAGCTTCAATTAATTCTTTATCCTTATAATAATTTAAAATTGTTTCATTTAATCTAATAGTCTCTTTACAAGTCTGATAATGAGGATTTGTGATTTCAAAATCGATTGGATAATAAATCTTTAAAAAATTGTCGATTTGTTTTGTAAAAATAGTTTCTAGCATTTAATTGCAATTATCTTCAATAAACCAATAGCTCTTATAATCATTAATACTTCCATTATAACCAATTGGTGGTGTAAAACTCGCTCTACCCCCAATTACAGTACCATTACTCATTTCATCTCTCAAATAGTCCCAAAACTTTGATTGAACTTGAGAAGATGTAGCAGAATTTGCAGAAAAATACGCTTTTGTCCTTTGTATAGCTTCAAAAAGTGCATCTGCGGATAATTCAGCCGCAGCCCCAGGAGAAATATATCCTCCATTAGAGGGCGAATTTATAGGCATTTCAAAGTAAATTGCTTGAGGAAAAATAACATTCGCAATATCAACTTCCCCGTTATTTACATTTATATATACAAAATTTGCTACAATGTTCTTAACTGCAGATGCTTGCCAATTTGAAGTAACTGTTGAGAAATCAAATGCTTGACAACTTGGTGGCTCATTACCTTCTACTCTATTAATAAATAGATTCAAATTAACATTAGCACATTCTCCAGAAGGAGTATTAGAAGTTAAAAAATCAGCAACCTCTTGCGCTAACTGGTAGTTTGCGTATATCCATGCTTCTTGAGCATTTGTAGTATTTTGACATAAAATATCATTAAACTGCTGAAAGAGTTGTTGTTGATTATTAACACTTATACTTGGATTTTCACAAGGGTTACTAGATGTTCTTCTTGCAGGGCAATCGTCTGTAACACATCCTTTTAATGGGTTTTCAGTTTGCGTTTCTTCGGAGGATCTTGGCATAACAATAATTTCTACAACATCTGGTGCTGTGCAGTTACATGTTGGACTAGAATTACCTCCTGGATGTGCAGGAGGGCAACCGCAAGTAATTATAACAGTAACATTTGTTCCACCTGTTCCGCCACCGCCAGTATTGCCTCCACCTCCGGTATTTCCTCCACCAGTATTACCGCTATTTCCACCTCCACCTGTGTTACCTCCACCAGTATTACCATTATTATTGCATGGATCTCTAGTTTCAGACTCAGATTCTATTCCATTTGCAAAAGTAGTTTTTCCCAAAAACTCTCCTGTGTTTGAATATAATAAGATGTCTCCTGTATAATCATGAAGAGTTAATATACTCCCATTATTTATATACCAATTTAAATCAGGCCTATATCCTAAAACAAAAGAGTACAATTCATCTTCACTCTCTTTAACAATAAAATTATAAATAATTATGTCATTACTTTGTGAGTTACTTTCTGTTTTAAACGAGTAATTTGATTTGTCAAATTCATTAGTGTTCTCAATTATAGAATCAGTTAATATAGTACCAATTATAATATCTGGTTCAGATTTATTAAAACTATATTCTTGAATAGAAAGCTGAAAGCTTCCCTTTGTTTCATCTTCAATGTAGCTTATGATGTTTGGAATATCACTTGAAGTTACTATTCGTTCTTTTACTAATTCATGATTATGGATTTTAGATGATTCTTTGTCAATCAAGTTTTCCTCTTGACAACTCGAAAAAAATAAAATTAACAATAGAAAAAAAAGTGACGATAATCCTTTATTTAAAATGGAAGTTGAAAGAAAATTCATTGTATTTAAGTTTAATTAATAATTAATTTGTGTATAATACCTACTTAAATTATTAATCGGGGAGGAATTTAAATATAATAAAATATTTTAGACAGCCAAATTTCTAGACCTGCGAAACTCGCAATGTATTCACCATCCCTTTATCTACAATAGGCATGGCAGCGAGGTTAATTAAATAATCTCCTTTATTTACAAAGCCGCTTTTAAAAGCGATATTGTTAACATCCTCTACTGTTTCGTCTGTACTTACAAATTTGTCGTAGTAAAAAGATTTTACACCCCATAAAAGATTTAATCTAGATAAAATTCTTTTGTTTGAAGTATATACTAAAATATGAGCATCAGGTCGCCAAGCCGAAATTTGAAATGCCGTATATCCACTATTAGTTAGCGTACAAATAGCTTTTGCTTCTATCTCATTAGCCATATTTGCTGCGTGGTAACATATAGATTTTGTGATGTACCTATTGGTACGTACATGGGGAGGCTCTTGCGGAACATTAATAAGCGGTGAGTTTTCAACATTTATACAAATATTTGCCATTGTTCTAATCACCTCAACGGGATACTTTCCTACAGAAGTTTCACCACTAAGCATCACAGCATCTGCTCCATCCATCACAGAATTAGCTACATCATTTACTTCTGCTCTAGTAGGTGTTAATGAGGTAATCATAGTCTCCATCATTTGGGTAGCAATTATTACTGGAATTCTTGCTTTTTTTGCTGTAAGCACAAGTTCTTTTTGAATAAGTGGAACTTCCGCCGCAGGAATTTCAACACCAAGATCACCACGTGCTACCATGAGTCCATCACAATAGGCAACAATTTTATCTATATTTTTTACTGCTTCTGGTTTTTCAATTTTAGCGATAATTGGAATTTTATATTCGCTATGTGCTTCAATTAAGGCTTGCAGTTCTTTTAAATCTTCAGCATGACGTACAAAAGACAAGGCAATCCAGTCCACTTCTTTCGAAATTGCAAATATGGCATCTTCTTTATCTTTTTTTGTAAGTGCTGGTAATGAAATATTTGTATTTGGAAGGTTTACTCCTTTTTTAGAGCGTAAAGGTCCGCCTTGTATAACTTTGGTCTCAACCTCATCTTTTCCGTTGGTTGTGGTAATTTCAAAAATAAGTTTTCCATCGTCAAGTAGTACTCGCTCTCCTGGTTTTACATCTTTTGGAAAGTTGTCATAATTCATGTATACCCGTTCGCTAGTACCTTCAAACTCCTTTCCTGTACAAAATCTAATAGTATCTCCTGGCTCCACAACAACCTCTTCCTTCATTAATCCAACACGTAGTTTTGGTCCTTGTAAATCTGCTAAGATTGCCGTTGATGTATCAAGAGAATCACTAATCTCTCGAATCATATTAATATTCTTTGTTACACCTTCATAGTTGGCGTGTGAGAAGTTAACGCGAAATACATCGGCACCTTCTAAAATCATCTTTTTTATAATTTCAGGTTCTGAGGTAGAAGGTCCTAATGTGGCTACTATTTTAGTTCTTTTTTTATTGAGCATTATTAGTCAAATATTAAATTATTTTTAGACTTTAAAGTCTGTACATCAACACTATATGCTGAAATTACTTGTTTTATTTCATTGATAGATGCAAGCATTTTCTTTAGTGGGATTATTTCAAAATCTGAAACAATCTTAATAAAAAAATCAACTTGTTTCATCTCGGGTACTAGATAGCTAGTTATACTAGTTTCAGTAGGTTCATTTTCAAAAAGACCTCCAGAACTAGTAGTTAAGGGCACAGGATTTTTACAAATATTAGCAATTAAATTATAGCTAGTATATTTCATTTCATCTTCATAGTCATACATTGGAAATGCTATTTCCAATCCGTCTTTAGAATACTCTAAATCTGTTTTAGAGCGGTGTAATCGTAATTGTAAAAATTGGTTTAGTAAATAAGCTACTTTATAACACTCCTCACTACAATGAATAGCAATGAGGTTGAAGTCTTCTTCAAAAGTATCATCTAATATTAACCTGTAATTACTCATAATTATGTATGAACAACTTTAAAAGTAACAATTGTTTTGTGATTGTTGTACTGTTTGCTAATTAAATCTATGTAAATAATAAACGAAATCGTTTTCGCCTAAGTAGTGAGTGTAGATTACTAATGAAAATCTTTATCAATCACAATTTGAAGTTTGTAATATGCTCTTTTTGCGGCACGCTCCTCGGCTTTTTTCTTAGAAGTCGCTCGTGCTTTCCCCACTAATTCGTTATCCAATAAAAGTTTTACGCCAAAATGTTTAAGACTATCATTTCCGGTATCTTCATACACAGAAAATTTAAAGTGCTTTTTGTGTTTTTGACACCATTCTATAAAAAGACTCTTGTAGCTTATAACTTTACCTTCTAGGCGTTCTATATCTACATAAGGTTTAATAACGCGTTTATAGATAAACTTTTCGCAATATTTATACCCTTTATCTAGATAAATAGCTCCAATAAGCGCTTCAAAAATATTACCGTGAATATTACCTCCAAACTGGTCTGTAGGTACAGACGTTTTTAATAAGTTTATAAGCCCTAAATCTCTTCCTAGCTCATTTAAGTGTTCTCTACTTACTACTTTAGAGCGCATCTTGGTAAGATACCCTTCGTCTCCTGTAGGAACCTCATTAAACAAATGCGAAGCAATAACTGCACTAAGCATTGCATCTCCAAGAAACTCTAGTCTTTCATAACTTTGTGCACTTCCGTCACTATTGGTGTTATTCATAGACCTATGAGTAAATGCCTCATGGTAGATTGTAATATTCTTTGGAGTAAAG
>CAYGMB010000060.1:3962-9272 GCA_964350765.1 uncultured Flavobacteriaceae bacterium | reverse complement strand
AAAAAAGCCTACCAATTCATATTTTGATGATTGTTGCAATAATTTTAAATGTATTTTTCCTAGGTGCCCAGCACCTAAAACCCCAGCTTTAAGCATATTTTACTTTTTTAAAATCCTTTAGTAAGATCTCTTACAAAGGTACACCTTTACATACCAAATTAAAAGGCAATAACTATGTTACAGAATTTTAAATTTTAAAGTTGAAAAAAACACTTCGTTTACCTATTTTGCAGTTAAAGAAATTTGACTTGTGAAAGATACTTTTACTCACAAAGGAATGCGAAAGCGTTTAACAGAGACGCTTCATAAAAAAGGAATACAGAATCAAAAAATACTAGAAGCCATTAATGCAATACCTAGGCATTTGTTTATGGATTCTGGATTTGTAGATCATGCATACGTCGATAAAGCGTTTCCAATAGCCGCAGATCAAACCATCTCTCAACCTTATACTGTTGCTAGACAAACTGAACTTTTGGAAGTCACAAAGGGCGATAAAGTACTGGAAATTGGTACGGGGAGCGGTTATCAAACAGCTGTATTATTAGAGCTTGAAACGCAAGTCTATACCATTGAGAGGCAAAATGAATTATTTAAAAAAACAAAACGCTTTTTACCCAAATTGGGATATAGACCAAAGCGATTTATTTTTGGAGATGGATATGTAGGGCTTGAAACTGAAGCTCCATTTGATGGAATTATTGTTACTGCAGGAGCACCTTATGTTCCTAAACCACTACTTGCGCAATTAAAAATTGGAGCTAATTTGGTTATTCCTGTAGGTGATGCAGTTCAGATTATGACTGTTTTTACTCGCAAAAGCGAAACTGAATTTGAGAAGAATGAGTATGGAGAGTTTAGATTTGTACCTTTGTTAGAAGATAAAAATTAAATTTTTATGAGGAAAATTTTACATATACTAGCTTTATTGCCAATCTCTTTTTCTGCGCAAGACTATACTAGTTTTTTTACTGGAGATGTAGCAGATGTTTCCACTAATCATTTACAAGGAACTTGTTTAATGGGTGGTGCGAGTGAAGATGATGAAGCAATGCGTTGGTTTTTACAAAGAGCAGATGGAGGAGATGTGGTAGTGTTAAGAGCATCTGGTAGTGATGGATATAATAATTATTTCTTTTCAGAATTAGGAGTTACTATAAACTCTGTTGAAACACTACGAATTGAAAATCCAGCTGGTGCAATAGATCCTTACGTTTTACAGCAAGTGGAAAATGCAGAAGCTATATGGTTTGCTGGGGGCGACCAATTTGATTATGTAAGCTACTTTAAGGATACTGCAATGGAGACTGCCTTAAATAATTTTGTAAACGTAAAGGGAGGTGTGATTGGCGGCACGAGTGCCGGTATGGCCATTATGGGAAGTTCTTATTTTGATGCAGAAAATGGTACCGTTACCAATGCGCAAGCTTTAGTTAATCCCTATGCAAACAGGGTGTCCCTAGGATATAATGACTTTTTGGAAATACCCTACCTAGAAAATGTTATTACAGATACGCACTATGATGACCCAGATAGGAGAGGAAGACATAGTGTTTTTGTAGCACGTATGTTTCAAGACCTTGGGGTGCGTTCTTTTGGTATTGCATGCGAAGAATTTACAGCAGTTTGTATTGACGAAAATGGACTTGCTAGCATATATGGAGCATTTCCAAGCGAAGATGATTTTGCTTACTTTATACAGCCTAATTGTGAAAATGGAGCACCAGAAGTATGCCAAGCCAATACTCCATTAACTTGGACAAAGAATAATGATGCATTACGTGTTTATAAAGTTCCCGGAACGCAAAATGGTGACGTGGCGATAGACTTAAATACATGGGAAGTAACTGGTACAGGTGACTGGGAACATTGGGTTATTGAGGATGGTAATTTCTCTGCCATTACTAATGGACAAGATCCTGCCTGTGCTGCGATTTTAGGGATTGATTCAAACACCTTTTCTGCGATAAAAGGATATCCTAACCCTTTTTCTAATAGTTTTAGACTCACTAACGCCATAGGAGCAAGTATATCTGTTTATACCATTACTGGAGTCTTACAAAAAACGATTTCAAATTATAATGGACATGAAATACAACTAATTGGCAGTAGCGGTATTTATTTTGTAAGTGTTACAGTAGACGGAGTGAGTAATACTTTTGAGTTGGTTAAGGAGTAGTATTTAGATACACATTCGCAATTAAATTCTCTACAGTTGCATGATCATTTCCGCCAGCGGGTTCAATCGTGATATTTAGAGAGGCAGCATTGTCTATATATTTCATAGTAAGCATTTCGCTGTCTTTTGGGATTACTCCCATATTAATCATTTCGCCTTCAACATCAGCCCAGAGTTGATAGTCTTTATCTTTTGGTAAGTTGGGAAGCCCTTTGGCATCAAGTACAACAGATTTTTCCTTGTGGTTTATATAACTAACGGCTTTGGCATTAGGGGCTAAATCATTTCCTGTAAAAACTATCTTTCTTGCTTCCGGTTTGTTTATTGTGGTGTACCAATCTACGACCTTGGCATAATTACCTTCAATAGCAATGTTTTTTTCTTGAAGGTTTTTGTTTTCTTCAGAAACGATTTGCAACTGCTGCTCAAGGCCATTCATTTTTTGATACATCCATACACCACCTACCATAAAGATTAGTGCTATGCATGCAACGACAGATAGATAGACTTTATAATTTGTCTCAGCATTTAATGGTATTACTTTAGGGGCACTTTCTATGGTGTTAAAGATTTTTTCTTTTACATCGGTAGGTGGGTCTATGGCATTTTCCAACGCCATTTTTTCAAAGTCCTTTTCAAGTGCAGTAAGATACTGTTTAAGTTCGGAATCATTTTCAATAAGGGATGCTACTTCCTTGTGTTTCTTTTCAGGAAGCTCACCAAGAAGGTATTGTTCTATAATCCCAGATTCTATAATGTCTTTTCTTTCTTTCATCTAGTCAAATCTAATAGCAATTCAAATAATAAAATTATTGATACATAAGATGTACGTAATTTTTTAAGGGCTTGTTTTATATACGACTTAAAAGTACCTAATGGCACTTCCATTTGCTCATGGGCTTCCCTATGTGTTAAACCCTTAAAATAAACAAGCTCTATGGCTTCTTTGTGATGTGGTTCCAACTTTTTTAAAGCACCATTAAGACCTATAGTATCAATTGATTGGGTTGTAGTTTCTTCCTTATTAGTATATACACTTAAATCCTCGTTTTGGATGAGGTCTTTTTCTTTTCTGAAAGAATTTAAAGTAGTATTTCTGGCAATTCTGTACGCCCAAGTGTAAAAACGTCCCTTTTCAGGATTGAAGGAAGCTGCATTTTGCCAAATTTTTACAAAAGTTTCCTGTAGTAAATCCTTTGCTTTATCCTCATCCCTGCACATTCTTAAGATAACTCCATAAATAGCTCCAGCATAGCTATCATAAAGGCTAGCGAGTGCTTTTTCATCTTTGTTTTTAAAAGAAATAAAGAGTTCTTCTTCGGTTTGCATTATAGTTATAAAGTGTTAATAAATATATAAAAAAAGCACGAGCCTCATCCAAAAAAGAAATCTATGTGTAATTATAAATGAAAGCGCGCAAGTTTAATCAATTAAATAATTTTTAAAAAGTAACACTCATGAAAAAGTTCATATTTATTTTAACAGTAGTATTTTCAATAACATCGATAACTGCCAACGCACAAAAAAGCATTGTTGACATAGCAGTTTCCAATGATGATTTTTCAACTTTGGTAACTGCCCTAAAAGCTGCAGACTTGGTTGGGGCCTTACAGGGAGATGGACCATTTACCGTATTTGCACCTACCAACTCTTCTTTCGCAAAAATAGAATCTAAGACGCTAAATTCATTGTTAGAACCTAAAAATAAAAGTACACTGGCAGGAATTTTAACCTATCATGTAGTATCTGGAAAATTAGCAGCCGGAGATGTAGTAAACGCACTAAAGAAAGGAAAAGGAAAAACAGAAGTGACTACGCTTAATGGCCAAAAACTAAAAGTTGTGCAAAAAGATGGTAAAATCTGGTTGAAAGATGCCAATGGTAACTACAGCCAAATTGTAAAGACAGATATCATGGCAAATAATGGTGTAATACACATTATAGAAGATGTGGTAATGCCTAAGTAGTTTTGGTTGTTTAGTACATTTGCTATGAAAAAGGCCTCTCTATGTTTTTATAGAGAGGTTTTTTATTTTTGTTATATAATCTAAAAATGAAATACTACTTTTTACTATTTTTTTTAAGCACGTTTTGTTTAAGTTTTTCTCAAGAGAAATTTGAGAAAGAGTATCACCTAAAACTAGAAGAAGTGCCTCAACTCGCAAAAGATTTTGTAGTAAAGTTCAATTTTAACAAGAGAGTAAAGTGGTATAAGGAAGAGAGCGATAGGGGTAACTCTATTGAAGCAAAAACCAAATATAAGGGCAGCAGGTACAGTATAGAATTTGAAACCAATGGAACCCTTGAGGATGTAGAGATTAAAGTTGGTTTTGAAAGTTTACCTAAAGAGGTACAGCAGTTTATTTCCAAAACATTTTCGACTTCTTTTCAAAAATGGAAGATTGATAAAGTGCAACTTCAGTACTCGGGAGAACCTTCTGCTGTTTTTTTATTTATTTCTGAAAAGGCTTCAAAACAAGACATCATTATCAATTACGAAATTGTTGTAAAAGGAAAAAATGATAATAGATATTACCCGTATGAGTTTCTCTTTTCAGAAGAAGGAAAAACTATTAGTAAACAAAAAATAAACTACCGAAACACCGATAACATTGAATATTAAAAAGCACCTTTTCCTAGGTGTTTTATTGTGTAACACCTTTTTTTCATTGGCGCAGGCAGACTACCAAAGTGGTCTATTGCCAAGTTTAAATTTCAATAAAAACATTACCGAGGTCTGGCAACTCAATTTTGAAATAGAATCCCGCCAACAGCTTTCTGCAGGAATTTTTGAAGAGGAAACAGCCCTAGATTACGAATATATCTTGACAGATTTAACAACCATAGCAGCTAGAAAAGTTGGTGCCAACGGAGGGATTGGAGTTGGCTATTTATTCAGGATTAATGGAGATAGGATAATCCAGCGAAGTTTACAACAATATACCTATACAAAGCGTCTACAAGGAATAAGGCTAGGGCATAGGTTACGTACAGACCAAACCTTTGAGAATTCTCAAAACCCGGTTTTTAGGGCACGTTACCGTTTTGGTAGTGAAATTTCCCTAAACGGACAAGAAGTAGATCCTAAAGAATGGTATTTAAAAGTAAATAATGAGTACTTAGGGATTTTT
>CAYGMB010000060.1:0-3952 GCA_964350765.1 uncultured Flavobacteriaceae bacterium | reverse complement strand
GTGAAAACGACCTTGAAATACGCCTAGTTCCCGTGTTGGGGTATGTATTTACAGATGCCAATAAAATTGAGGTAGGGTTGGACTATCGGGTTTCAAATTTTATTAATGATGCTTCCAGTCACCGTTTTTGGTTGGCCCTTAATTGGTATTTAAAGTTAGATTAATCAATAAAATTTAAAAATTTTAAGCCAAAAATAAAAGCACCTTCACTTTGTCCATTATAGAAAGAGCGTACATAATCCAGCCTTAAAAACCGAAAGCTCCCAATTCCTAAATTGTCAATTCCAAGCGATACTTCAGTATAGGGCTTTTTACCATCAATAGTTAGCGCGTGGGCTCCTGCCACCAAGTTAAAGTTAAGGGCATTTATACCAGGTATTTTACCAAGAATCCAACCTCTAAAATCGTGTTCAAGATGTGCTTCTGCATAGGATTTATTGGTACTTAATTGGTAGTAAGGGAGTAGGTTAAAAACATTGGTGTATCTTGATGCTGTGCCTACTCTTGTTTGATTGTCATTAAAGTGTTGAAAATCCACAAAAGAAATATTATCTGCATTAAAAAAAGTACCTCCTTTGAGACGGTATCTAAAATCTCCTTTGTTTCCAATGGTAATTTTTTGATATAAACTAGCTCTTAACTGACTATAATTTAAATTACTGTTAGATGCTCCTAAGCCATTTTCAAAAGTTACGTTTAGGGATGGGTAATCATCATTGCCTATATTGAATTTTCCGTCAGGATATAGATAGTATTTTTGACCAAAAGTTATAGAAGCTGTTATACTGGTTTTAAAAATAGAATGTTGTTGTATTGCAGCATTTTGTGTATCCAAAGGACTTAATGGGTTGTTAGAGGTATAGCTTACGTCATCGTTTGGAATAGTAACATAATCTGTATTATTAAAAAGAGGTCTACGTTCTTCATACCCAGAGTTAATAAACAATCGTAAGCCATTAAATAATTCTTGACTATAATTTGCTTTAAGGTAATTGAGTTCGTAGAACTTAGCATAGTTACGCTCAAAAAATAAAGTAGAAATACTATTAATTAGTGGGGAAATTGGTTGATTGCTATTAAATTGTTGTACACGACTAGCTCCATAAAGTGAAGGTCTAAGCCTAGTAGTTCTATTAAAATTTTTTGTAATTCCTCCTGTGAACCTTACTCTATCTTCTGCTAATGCGTATGTTGCGTTTGCGTAAATAGATAGCCATTTTGTTGCGTCTTCATCATACCATTTAAAATAATTTAAACCAGCTCCTCCATTCCAACCTTGCACAGTATTAAAATTAATTGCTGGAAAAGGTCCATCATAACTAATACGCCATTTTTTAAAGGTATTTGCGTAAGTATATCCTGTGATGGGGTCAAGTAAGCCAAATTTATTATTCTTCTGGTCTATGGAGTCTAAGTATACTTTAGATTTTCTAAGAGTTTGTAAACTATCTTTTTTTACGTAATCCCTAATTTCTTCAGTAGTAAGTGGAACAGGTCGGGTATTTTTCCAAAAAAGGCTGTCTTTTTTATTGGCTTCTTCGGCAAAAGTCAATACTGCATTACTAAATGATTTTTTACTGAAACTAGGTTCAAAATTATAATTGCTATAGACAGCAATAAACCTTCCATCACCTTTAAACCCTAGAAAACCAAAACCAAAGTCGATGGATTGAGAAATTTTTACCCAAGATTTATAGTTTTTATCATAACTGAAATTCTGTTTAAAGAGTAAATTTTTTACAAAGGGAACCTGTATAGCATCGCCATTTGTAGTTAGTTCTATTCCGTATAACTGCCAATCATCTTCTACAATATAAATAGTGCCGCTCCAGACCCTATCGTTAGGTCTTTTTGGTGTAACATTTATCTTGTTGATAAGCTTACTCCCCTCATAAAAAACGCCATCAAGTTTGTATTTATAATAGTTAAAAGCATTACTGGCAATAGGTGAAACAATTGCAGCGTTGAGGTCTACAGTATTTTCGTAAAACGAAAAATTTGCATCTAATGCACTATTAAAGCTAAAGCCATTATCATCACCACTTACTTTACTCGCAATAATAGTTTCATTAAAATTATCAGGTTCTTGATACGCTATTTTACTAATGGTTTCACTTAAGTAAACGATTCCTGTTCTTGTAGAATCTAATGCTCCATCAAAATCCCCAACTTCTTGACCAAGTATTTTTTCGGGAGCATCTTTAACACGCCAAATACCACGCGAGTAAAAATCTGCCTCAAAAGCAGAAATACGTTCTAAGTTTTCTTTTCTTTTTGCAATGGTTTCTCTAATAATTCGATAGGCGGGGTCTTCAGAAGTATTAATAACAACTTCGTCCAGGCTAACTTGTTCTTCTTCGAGAGTGACGTTAAGAACTGTAGTTTCACTATTTATTTTTCTTGAAAGAGTCTTGTATCCTAAAAATTGAAAAATAACAGTTTCTTCTTTTGATGTATTAAATTCTAGTGTATAATTTCCTTCTTCATTAGATGTAGTTCCCTGATAACTTCCTTCTATGTATATGTTTACATATGGTAATGGAGCACCTTTTGTATCTGAAACTGTTCCTGTAATTTGAGCACTTACAAGGGTAGAAAAAAGAAGAAAAAAGTAAAAAATAATTTTTTGCATTGGTAGTTGTTTTTCAACTAAAGACGAAGATAGGGGATATAATGTTTCTTTTACCGTCTAAGATTTTTTTCTCTTCTTCCTCCAAAAAAAGTATTTTTCTTTAAAGCGTTCACGTCTTTTAAAACTAGATGAAAACTTATGCGAGTAATAATACATCACTTGTTTTATTTTTTCTTTTGGTTGCTTAGTATAATGCTTTGCATATTCATCACATAATAACTCTAGCATGGCATCTTTTGGAGAAAGTCTGGCGAAGTTTTTCATTCGTTTATGAAAATCCATTGTTTCAAAATTCATTCGGTTTAAATCCACCAAATAAAATTCATGACACCTTTCTTTTTTTATTATAAGTGTATTTCCTGGTGAGTGGTCCAAAAAATTAATGCCTTTTTCATGAAGTGAAAACGTGAAGCGAGTAAATTCGCGCATAATAGCCTCGTAATTCGGAAAATTATTATTATCAACTAGTTCTCTTATAGTAAAATCGTAAGTAAGATGTTTACTTACATAATAACTGTCGTGTAGTAGTCCTCCTTTTTTATTTTCAACATATGCAATTGGCTCTGGAGTTTTTACCTCTTTGTCTAGTAGTTTTTGCGCATAGTAAAAAGAACGTTTTGCTTTAGAGTCTCTAAAAAACCCATAAGCAATTTTATTTATAAGATGCGGAATTTTAAAAGACTTAATGTTTAAAGGTATTTCTTTAACTCGAGTAACCTTTATTACATTACGTTTGTTAATCCCTCCCTCAAGGGTATGAAAAGACGCTATGAGATTATCAATGTCTGTATTTGTAATACTATCTTGTTGCGGGTGTACAACGAGGGTTTTACTCATAAAATATACTAGCTAAAAAACAATACCTTTGTGATAGCAAATATAAGGCTACAAAAGTAACGTTACTCATGTTTCAACATTTTTTAATCACAAGATTTAATTTAAGAAAAGAAACTTGGACTACCAACAAACAAAATGTTGCGGTATTAACTGAAGAGTGGCACGAAAACAGATTCAAACTTTTTAAAGATTACTGTTTTACTAGTGTAGCAGCACAAACAAATAAAAATTTTGTTTGGCTTGTTTTTTTTTCAAATGGATTATCCTAAATCAAAATGAAGGCAAATTCGAATTGGCACTACTCCGAGTAATATGTTGGAAGATGAGGGGGCTATTGTTCGAAGTGGATTCATACAATGTTGGATGTCTTTTGACCCATGAATTACAAAACTCTTCAAATAATCACTTTCAACGTGCAAGATAGACATGAAGCTGAGTATTATTCAGTTTCGGGAAATGAAATAATTTTGAACAATCATATTT
>CAYGMB010000059.1:0-9332 GCA_964350765.1 uncultured Flavobacteriaceae bacterium | reverse complement strand
AGTTGATAAGCTAATAGAGATTAGTTCTATACTATTATTTATTAGTTTTTGCGATTATGTCATTTTTAACTGGTGAGTAGTCTTTTTGTATTTTTCCATTTACTACTAACTCTTCAAAAAATAGCCTTGCTCCAGTTGCATTAGTCATTTCTTTTTCGTCTTGTAAGTGTATGTGCAAATGTGGTTCACTACTATTACCAGAGTTTCCACAATTTCCAAGAAAATGCCCTTTTTGGACGGTATCTCCTTCTTTTACAGTAATAGTTCCTTTTTCAAAGTGAGCATATACAATGTATTCATCATTAGATGTTTTTAGAGTAATGCTATTTCCGAGTACTTGTTTGGGATTCATAGTACCTGGTTTATTGTCTTCTACATCTGTAATTACTTTTACTACCTCTGCATCACACACAGCATAAATTGGTTTACCAAATGCGTAATAATCTTCGTTTCTAGTACCACTTCTTTCATATGTTTTATTATTACTATCTACAATTACAAAGTCGAAAGCGCCTCGCTGTGCTCTATTTATTACGTGATAGTTATCTTTTTTATCTGTACCTCCCCAAAAGGTTAACCAATCTCCTTTAAATGGGAGTTGCATGGCAGTTGTGTTACGCTCAAATTTTCCAGGACTTCCATCATCTTCATAAGGTTTAAAAAGAAGCCCATTTATTTTATTATTAGAATTTAAAGAAAGAATAATAGTTAGTTTTCCCTTTTCAAAAACACCTGTGTAAGTCTCTAGGGTCTCTTTTCTTTCTTTAAAAGAAAAACTTTTAAAGTTTCCATAATTAGTTTGAAAGGTATTTACAATATCTGTAGTTGTTTTTAAGTTTACTGAAGCCTGCATTGTAGCATCAAACATATTGAAAATAAGACCAGGGTTATTGGTGTTATAATTTTCTTGAAATGTTTTTAAAGCTGCTTCATAATTAGGACTTTGCGAAAAAATACTTCCTGAAATAAATAAACTTAGGGAAACTAAAACGGTTTTAATTGTCATGCTAAATATTACTGTTAATTGCCAAATTCTACTATTATACGTAGCGAAGTACTTACATTTGTTACAAAATTATACCATGCGACTTTTATTTTTAATTCTAGTATCACTTTTTATATTTTCATGTAAGGAAACACCAGTAAAGCTTTCAGCACAAGATATTATTGATAATGCTATACAAGCGCATTGTAATGGTAATTGTGATAACGCCAATATTTCATTTACATTTCGGGATAAAAAGTATAAAAGCTCTAGAAGAGCAGGTAGTTACCAGTACGAAAGAATTTTTAGTGATAGTATTGGAAATATTAAAGATGTATTAACTAATGAAGGGTTTGCGAGATCAATAAATGATAGCGCTATTAATGTTGTAGATTCTTTGGCAATAAAGTATGCTAATAGTGTAAACAGCGTGCATTATTTTTCACAACTACCATACGGCTTAAACGCTCCAGCGGTTAAAAAAGAATTGTTAGGGGAGGCCACTATTAAGGGTAAAAACTATTACGAAATTGGCATTACTTTTACTGAAGAGGGTGGTGGAACCGATTTTGAAGATCAGTTTGTTTATTGGATAGAAAAGAAAGATTTTTCTTTAGGCTACCTTGCATATAGTTATACTGTAAATGGTGGAGGTGTAAGGTTTAGAGAGGCTTACAATAAAAGAGTTGTAAACGGAATTACATTTTTAGATTATAACAATTACAAACCGGAAACTTTAGGTATTAAACTTGCAGATCTAGACTTGTTATTTGAAGATGAAAAACTTGTGCTTCTCTCAAAGATAGAAACTGAAAATGTTGAAGTAAGTATAAACTAGTTTACTTTTTCGACAGATACTTCTGTTTCATTCCCCTCTATTTTTACTATATATAAGCTACTATTATCATCTTCAGACATTGATGGGAAGGTATCTTTACCTATAATTAAATTTGTAAACTGTGGAGTAGTGTTACTATGCCCAACAATTAATACATTTTTTCCTTTAGTTTCTTCTTTAAAAGAGTCACTATACATTGCTCTAGGGTTGTACTCTATTATGTCAATTTTAAAACTATTAGCAGTAGGAAGAGCAGTCTCTTTAGTTCTATGATAAGGTGTGGAATAAACAGCATCTATATTTTTATCGTTAAAGTATGCAGCCCAACGCATTGCTCTAGCCAATCCTTTTTCAGTTAAATGTGGATTTCTATTTTTTGCGTCACTTTTATCTTTTTCAGCATGCCTAATGAGATAGTAAGTAGTAGTCTCTTTTTCAACCTGCTTTTGAGCAAAACTTGACTGCGAAAAGAGTATTATAAATACAATAAAAAGGGATTTAGCAAATACTTTCATTTATAAAATTTTTTTTAAAGATACTTTTTTAAAACCAAAAAGAAATTCTTTGCGTATATGCTTTCGTTAGTTAGTTAATAATTTGATTTTTGAATGCGAGGTTTAAAAGTCACATAGTAAGAGTGCTATGAAAAGAAAAATCCTCCTTGTTTTACTAAACAGGAGGTTTTTCTTTTTATAAATAAGTTGCAGCTGTTATAAGACTATATGTAACTACTAATGCTGATACAAAAGCAATATACATTGCTAATAAAGTGTTTCTTTTGGGGTAGATTACTTTTTCTGTTTTTAATGTTTGTGCTTGAGCTTTCATACTGTTTGTTTTTTTGATTGTTGTATTAGTATGACGATCAACCCTTTAGATTTGTTACAATTTTTGTGAAATTTATTTAATTATGGTATAAGAAAAGAAAGCACATAGCATCTCGTCATAGCTTTGTCTTCCAAAAGAAACCTCTACATTAGGATCTGGATTAATTGGGTTTTGATAAGAATTATCAAACGTTCCCTCGACAATTAATTTTGAGCCTGCAGGAATATCGAGAGGCTCTTTTAAGATATAATTTTGTTGCCAGTTAAAATTATAATCTGGTACAGATAAAAGTAGTTTCTTCTTTCCATTAGGATAATTAACAAAAGTACGTATGGATTTACCCCTGTAATGCATGTGTGGAAATATTGAGTATAGTGTTATATTTTTTGTAATACTATCGTAAACTATCTCTTTGTGATTTTTAGCGTGAGGTACTATATTAATTTTTGTATCAAAAGGGGTGACAACATGATGTTCTTTTTGTGGAATTGAATCGTGAAAATATAAACCTATTCTTGTTTTATCTTTTTCTACTTTACCAGATGGAGTATAATGTAATTGTACAATTATTTTGTCTTCTTTTTTTAATAATTTACCAGAATTGTTAGGGTAAAAAGTAACATCGTTTTGGCCATCACCACTTACACCAAGTAAATCATCAAGCCATTTTCTAGAATTTCGTTTTAGAATAGGATTCTCTTTAGACTTACTAAGATTTGTAACAACCACATGATGTACTACTTTTTTATTATCGGGTTTAATTTCTATCCCTTTAAGCCAGACATCTTTATCCAAATCTAATGGTAAGTTCTGAATTCGATACGGAATTAATTCTGAAGCAGGAATGGTTTCCTCTTTAATAGTAATAATTTTATCTGGAATTCCTCCTTGCCATTCAATAGTATCTTTTTGTGGTATGTTTACTAAGATGTCTTTTCCAATTCCAGGCTCTAATCCGTTATTTATCCACTTTATTATTTTTCTTCGGTTGCTATCTGGGAGTATATTTACATTAGAAAACTCACCAATAGTAGGATCAAGCTTTGTTGGAGGCATTCTTCTACTTAATAAGACTTCTTTTATCATTGCAGACCAACCTGTGATAGTTTGGTAATCTTTCATGGACCAAGGAGCGATACCATCATCTCGATGGCATTGTACACAGTTTTGAACTAAAATGGGAGCAATATCTTTTGTGTAAGTTAGTTTTTTCTCTTTTTCTAAGACTGAAAGTCGTGTCACTTTGCAACCTCTAGTAACTTCTTGTTCTCTAGTTGGTTTTTTCTTTTTTAGTATTGCCAAAAGTGCATCACGTAAATATGTTTGGGTGGGTTTTATTTTTTGAGATTCATAATCTAACCTGTTGTTTATTGGGCCACGGTATAGGATTTGACGAGTTGTAGGGTGTAAGATTATTACTTCAGCAGTTATAGTAATATCTAATTCTTCTGCAATTAATTGATACTTATCTAGTAATACTGGAACTTTAAAATTAAATTCTGTAGCCTCTTTTTTTACAGTTTCTTTACTGTCTTGGATGTTGCTATTCACCATAAAAAAAGTAAATCCTTTTTCAGAAAAATCATTTACTATAGCGTGAAAATCTGTTAAAGCATTACGCACAATTGGACAACCATTTCCTTGAACAAAAAGTACAATTGCTTTATTATTATTATAAGTTGAAAACCTATGAAATCCTCCGTTTTCATCATATAATGCATAATCATTTTGCCTACTGTCTGCAATAGGTTTGGGAGAATTAGTACAGTTTACTAAAAGTAAATACAGAAAAACTACTATTATATTTTTATCTAATCTCATTTAAACACGAAAGTAATCATAATGCTTTTAAAAAAAAATAATTTTTAGATTTCTGTTAACCTTACAGTTGTTTTTGATACCAAACTTTAAATAACTCTATTTAAAGTCTTTATCATGCTAAAATTTTTATTGTTACTTATATCAATACTTTTAAGTTTTAATAGTATTTCACAAGAAGTAGATGTTGTGAAATTAGAAATAGAAAAGGAGATTCCTGGAGAAGCTTTTTCAAAAAACAGATTGATTATCGATTTTTGGGTTAAGGCAGATGACTTCTCGTCTGTTAATATAGAAAAAACTCAACTCCTTACGCTAAAAGATGATACTGGGTACGATTTGCTTAAAGCCCACAATACGGCGCTAGGAATATACAATACCGAGACAGAGCGTCTCTCCAAAGAAGAGGGTAGATTGCGATTTTCATCGAGTGCTAGCTCATTATTTCGACCTCAGGATTGGAAAGCGATGCGGGATACTATAGGGTTTAAGGCTGGGATTCATTCCGAAATGATTCGTCCAGGTCAGGGTGCAAAAAAAATAGAGATAAAAATGAAGGTGGTATATAATGCTGAAGGTAATTCACAGGAATTGGAAAGTGAAGAAATAGAAATACCATCACTTTATAACAATCCCAAAATAGACTTTAAGGATAATAAAATTTGGCTCTTAAATAACCAAAGTATGACTTTGGAGGGGAAAAAATATATCTTTTATGAAATACCGTTAAGCAAAGCAAATGTATCTATCGCTAGGGTAGAAGTAACCCAAGAGGTAACTGCCAATTATCCAGAAGCAGTTTTTAATGCAGCTGGTAAAAATCAGTTTCTAGTTTCAGAAGAGGATGCTAAAGAGCTATTGACTGTAAAGATTTTTTACAGTCCTGTTTTTGAAAAAGAAATAGAAATCCATAAATGGATAACACTTGGATTATAAACCGTAACCTAAACTACTATGTCTAACAATTTATCACGCCGTATATTTTTTCAACAACTTGTTCTAGCGGGTGTAGGGCTTCAGATGCTACCGTTATTACAAGCCTGTGAGTCAAAACAAATACTTAACATACCAGAGGGAACAGGGATTGAACCATTTAAAACATGGCAGGAAATACTATATGCTTTGCAGCACAGTCCCGATAATTTTATTGCAAAGCGAGATAGGTTAGTGCAAGAAAAAGACCCAAAGGCAATGTTCAATTTTGTGAGAGATGAGCTTATTTTATTACCAACGGATGACCGTTACTTTAGAGATATTTGGGGTGGATTCCAATATGGGGTAAATGGAGCTCTTAGAACTGGTATGGCAACACCTAGAGAGAAAGCAATTATTTTACGAGATATGCTAATCGAGGCAGGTTTCGAATCTAGAATAGTAACTGAAAACCTAATACTAAGTGAAGAAGAAGTGAAAAATATTCTTTTTAGAGAATCCAAAGTTGAGTTTAACCCACCAGTAAGTGATAGTCAATATAAAAAGTGGCGAAAGTCACTTGGTGTAAAAGAAGAACAGGGAGATTTTAAAGAGATATCAGATATTTCTGAAAAAGCTCAAAAACTGGCTAGTATGTTATTAGAAAAAACAACTCCAGAACAACGTCAAGAAAAAAATCCAAATAGATTTCAATTTGGATATAAGTATGTACCTGCTGTAGGTCTTATTCAAGAGGGTAAGGATATTTGTTTACATTTATTTGACCCAACAGTTCCATTTGGACAAATGCACCCTAAAAATCGATATCAAGAATTTTTAGACACAAAAGATGTTGATGAACCCGACTATGATGTAACAGTATCTTTAAAAGCTACCGATTCATTTAATCTTAGAAAAGAAAATGAATTGCTTACCGCAACATACAAAGCATCAGAATTAGTTGGAAATCAACTTAAAATAAATTTCCTTAATAACCTCACTTTTGAAGAACAAGCAACCCAAACAATTGGCAGTATAAATACCTTTACACCAAGTATTGCATTACAGGATATTAATAAAGACGCCACTTATCTTGAAGAACGTTCATTTTTGGGGGAACCTTTCAGTCTTAGTGGTGAAAAGGTTTTTGAAGAAGCAGAGCTTTTTTCAAAATTAAACTTCAAGAACTTTAAACCAGGCACTATTGATGATGTGGTCTCTTTGGAAATTTCAGCAAAGCCAAAGGTTTTTCCACAAGTAGAAGTAGAGATTCGACCCTTAGATACAAATGGAGAAGTAGTAGAAGGACTCTCGGCAAATAATTTTAAAATTAAAGATAATGGCAATGCGGTTCGTGGTATTTTAAAAAGAAATTTGATAGCGCCTAAGATTCTAGTGCTTCATGATACTTCATTAAGTATGCCAAGTATCTACAGAGGAAAGGGAATGGATGAGTTTGTTGAAAATACAGAAGTGACTATTAAAGAACTTTATCCTCATGCTAAGATTAACACATTGGCAGTTGGTTCTAACGTATATACCTCAGCACTAAAAGCAGCTCAGACTAATAACGATTTAATATTGTACGTAACAGACGCACATAATAGTGACAAATTTGATTCAAGGTATAAGGCTGTTTACGAAGCAGGACCTCCCATCATATTTTTAAATGTGTATGAAAGTGATACTCATTTTAAACATTTAAGAGAGAATTTAAATTTTACTGAAATTCCAGCAAGTGATACTGAAATTACATCTCAAGAAATAAGTAGAATTTTAGGCGAAATGAAATTAGCTCCTTATGCATTCCAATACAATGCATTTGAAGAAGAGGGTCTACATGATGTAGAAGTTTCAATAGAGAAAACTCCTCACACATCTAAAACAAACTATCAATTTCCTGAAGTAGTAGAAAGTGCTGTTGGTAAGCGTATTGTAGGCTTATACTTATATGTGAAAGTAGGACGGCAATATGAACAAAGACGAATACTTGCTGGATATGATAAAATAACTCAATACTATGTAAAACCTACTGTATCAATGGCAAGAGATGTTCACGAAGCATTAATGGGTGGTATTACTGTTGCTATAGAACAGGCTGGTGCAACAACTTCTATTCGATTTTCTGAATATTTGCAAACTCTTATGGATACGCGTTCTTGGATGGAACCTTATCTAAAAAATGATACAGAAACTGCGCTTGAAGAAATTAAAAAAGGAGCTTTTGACTATCCATCAGTTTTATTGAGTATGATGCAACCTATTGAGCAGCCTGTAACTACAACTTCTGCAACATATGTATCAGGATTACGATTTGGTGTTTTACGTTTTATACCAGCTATATTTTCGGAGAAGAGCAAGATTAGTTTCGATTATATGCGTACTTCAGAATATAGAACTTTAACTCGAACTGGAAACAAATGGTTTGAGACTAATGCTTCTAAAACAGCTCAGTTAGCACTATTGGAAGCTAGTGTCTTCCCAACTACAACATATTCCGAATTAGAAGGATTAGAGTTAGCGTTTACTAAAAACCTACCAAAAGGCGTTTACAATGCCGATAAATTAGGAGAAAACCAACAGTATTTTAAACAGTACTTATTTAAAGGAGGAATGTATAACTTTTTTGATGCTGAAGCAAAAAAGAAAGCATTTTGGAATATGAACTACAAAACGGGAGAGCTTTACGGTATTTTGCCAGAACTTACAGGTGGAGGTGGAGCGAGTGTTGAGCAACAACTTAAAAGAATAGATGATGTAGTAAAAGAATATCAAAGATTACTAGGTACAATGAATATGGGAATGATGGCTGCTGGTGGCGGATTAGCATTAGGAATTGTATCGGCATACAGTTTAACATTAGTAAAGCTATATGCCTTTGCTTCTCAAGCACTAGTAATTATGGATACTTCAGGGATGGACGATAAAATTAAAAAGGCATTAGCAGAACTTGCCTGTAATGTATATAAAGAAATTCTTTATACAAGCTTAGGTCCAGTTGGTATGGGAATGGCGGGTATTGAAAATCTTATCGCATCTATGGGAGGAAGTTACTCTTTCGTAGATTGTCCTGCATAAAAAAACCCACAGTATTTAATTACTGTGGGTGTCTAACCAACCAAATATGCCCTAAGTATCTAATGACTCAGGGTTTCTTTTAACTAGAAACCAAATCAGATTGATTTCTAAAAACTAACTTATCATCAAAACTATCTAAGAGAATAATACTATCTGTACTTACTTTTCCTGAAAGAATTTCTTTAGATAATTGGTTAAGAACTTCCTTTTGTATAACCCTCTTTACAGGTCTAGCACCATATTGAGGATCAAAACCTTTATCTGCTAAAAAGTTTATAGCCTCTACGGTTGCATCCATCGTTATGCCTTGTTTTGAAAGCATTTTAGTTACTCCTTTTAATTGTAAACTAACAATTTCATGTATGTTATTCTTAGTTAACGGAGTAAACATAATAATATCATCTATCCTGTTTAAAAACTCTGGTCTTACTGTTTGTTTTAATAGGCCTAGTACTTCAACTTTCGCTGCTTCCATAGCTGTATCAGGATCTTTAACGGTCTCGAACTTATCTTGAATAATATGACTTCCCATATTGCTAGTCATAATTATAATTGCATTTTTAAAATCTGCAACGCGTCCTTTATTATCAGTTAATCTTCCTTCATCAAGTACTTGTAAAAGTATATTAAAAGTATCTGGATGCGCTTTTTCAATTTCATCTAGTAACACAACTGAATAGGGTCTACGTCTTACCGCTTCGGTTAGTTGTCCTCCCTCGTCATAGCCTACATATCCTGGAGGTGCTCCAACAAGACGGCTCACACTATGTCGTTCTTGGTATTCACTCATATCAATACGAGTCATAGCATTTTCATCATCAAAAAGATATTCTGCGAGCGCTTTTGCTAATTCTGTCTTACCTACACCAGTAG
>CAYGMB010000058.1:4829-9433 GCA_964350765.1 uncultured Flavobacteriaceae bacterium | reverse complement strand
CTACAGGAATTTCTTTCTTGCTTTTTGCAAAACTTGGAGGGTCTATAACAACAATGTCATATTGCTTTCCACTAGTAACTAAATCCTGTAATATTTCAAACGCATCACCAACTATTGTTTTATGGACTCCACTAAAACTATTTAATTGTACATTTTCTTTGGCAATTTCAAGTGCTTGAGAACTAATATCTATACTTGTAACTTCCTTAGCACCATGAGCTAATGCATGTACAGAAAAACCACCTGCATAACTAAATACATCTAGTACTTTTTTTCCTTTGGACAACTCTCCTACTCGTTTTCTATTATGACGATGATCTAAAAAATATCCCGTTTTATGCCCTTTAACAACATTTGCTTTAAAGTTCACTCCGTGTTCTTTAAAATGAATTTCTTCTGATTGTAATTCGCCATATATTATCATTCCGTCTTTAAAAAAGATATCTGGATAGTTTTGGAGTTTTCTACTTAGGCGCATTACAACAGTATCTACTCCTGAAATATTAATTAAGTGATTGAGTATCACTTTTACATATGGAAACCATATAGCAGAATATAATTTTACTACTAAGGTAGAAGCATATACATCTGCAATTAAACTTGGGAAACCATCATTTTCGCCAAATAATAAACGATAACTGTTGGTTTTTGTAGCTAGTAATTCTGTTCGTAGACTGTAGGCTCTTGCTATTTTATCGGCAAAAAATGCCTCGTTAATAGTTGCTGGACCGTTGTGATGCACTATCTTGATTCTTATTGGAGAATCTGGATCGTATAAACCTATACCAATTACTTCATTTCTAGTATAACTAAAAATAATAGCAAGATCACCCGCTTGTCCCTCTTTATTTACTTTAATGATACTATCACTAAATATCCATGGATGACCACTTCGCAGGCTTCTCTCTCCAGCTGAATTTAGCTTAACAGCTAATCTTTGAGGAGTATATTCAAAAAATGATGTAGAAAAATAAGAACTCAATATTAAAAATCAATTAAGTTTAGACTTAATTATAGAAATAGCATCGTTAACTGTTTGGAGACTTTCGATATCTTCATTATCTAATTCAATATCAAAAGCATCTTCTACGTCAAGCACAATATCTACTAGGTGTACCGAATTAATATTTAAGTCGTTGATTAGATTACTGTCTTGAGTAATTGCAGTAACATCAACATCTTCAGGTATATACATTTTTACAATAGGCTGTAATTTGTTGTAAATAGTCTCGGTATCCATTAGATTATTTTTTTCTAAAGATAACGCAAGCATTTACATCTCCAAAACCAAAACTAGCTTTTGCAATTGTTTTTATTGGCTCTATGATAAGTGTTCTTGTGATACATTTTTCCGCAATTAATTCTTTTATTTCTGGATGAATATCCTCACAGTTACTATTTGGAAATACAAATCCTTTATCTAGTTGTAAAATTGCCGAAACACACTCAATACTTCCACTTGCAGCAAGACAATGTCCGACCATTCCTTTAAGAGAATTTATGTATGGAAAATGGGTTCCTTTTCTGTTTAATGCTTCTGTCCAATTCTTAATTTCTGTTGCATCTTTTGTAGTTGCTGTAAGATGTCCATTTATACAATCAATTTCTTCGGCACTTACCAAAGCGTCTTTCAAGGCAAGGGTAATACACCTTTGTACTGCATTATTATTAGGAGCTGTCATACTTCCACTTTGTCTTTGTCCTCCACTATTAATATGTCCTCCCAATACTTCGGCATAAATTTTTGCTCCTCTTTTTTGCGCACTTTCTAAGCTTTCTAGCAACAAGGCACCTGCACCACTTCCTGGTACAAAGCCACTCGCTGTTGCACTCATAGGGCGGGAGGCTTTAGTAGGAGAATCATTATGCTTATATGTAGTTACTTTAAGTGCATCAAAACCACCCCAAATATAAGGACCGTCATCGCTAGTACTTCCGCAAAGCATTTGAGTTGCTTTTCCAGATGCAATACGCTCATAACCTAATAAAATGGCTTCTGTACCTGTAGCACATGCAGAAGAGTTTGTGGTTATTTGATTCGCAGCACCTAGCATACCAGCCAAGTATGCACTTACACCACTTGACATTGTTTGTATTACCGCCGTACTACCTAACCTTCTAACGTTGCCCTCATCTATTTTATAAATTGATTCTCTATACTTATTTGCACTACTATTTCCAGTTCCAAAGACAATACCTAAATCCCATAATGGGTCACCATCTTTGTCTGATGGTTTAATACCTGCATCATGTATTGCATCCATCCCAGCTATAATACCATATACTATAGCATTACTATTAAAGTTTCGTAATTGTAGATCTGTAAGATATTCTTTCTTTTTTTCTTCTGAAATTTTAGGTATTCCTCCTATTTGACATGAAAAGTTTAAATGTGCCAATGAAGGATAGTGTTCAATTCCAGAAATCCCATTCTGAATAGCTTTTGTAAAAGATTCCACACCCACTCCATTAGGTGAAACTACACCAAGACCTGTTATAACTACACGCTTTTTCATTTGGCAACTAGCATTCCAGTTATGATTCCTTTGCAGACTACTTCATTATTCGCATTGTGCATTTGTACTTTACATTTTAATTTTGAAAACCGAAAGTAAACCTTTTCAGAGACTACAGTAACTGTTTCATTTGGGTAAACAGGTTGTAAAAACTCTATATCTGTGGTGGTCATAGCAACTTGCAATTTTTTGTAATCTATATCTTCCTCCTCACCTAGTAAATAAATTCCATAGGCCACCAAACCTATTTGAGCCATACATTCTGTTAAAATAACCCCAGGTGTTACTGGAAATCCTTTAAAATGCCCTTTATAAAAACCTTCGGTAGGTTTAAATGTATAACTTCCAACAATTCCTTTTTGTGAAATTGAGGTAATAGTATCCACAAACAGAAACGGATGTTTATAAGGTAATTTTTCTAATATGTAAGCAAATTTTTCTATGATTAAATAGTTTATTTATCTAAGACTTTCACCTCCATCTACTTTTAATATAGTTCCGTTTATCCAATTCGCCTCAGGCTGTGTCAACAAATAGACTGCATTTGCTACATCTTCTGGGGTTGTTAATCGCTGAAACGGATTTCTTTTTTTACCAACAACAGCTAACTTTTCACTATTAGGTATTAAAGAAAAAGACGGTGTTTGTGTCATACCAGCTTGTATACAATTACTTGTCATGCCAAGTGGAGCATACTCTACGGCCATAAAGCGCATTAAAGACTCTAAAGTTACTTTTGCTGCAGATACAGCACCATAGCCTTCCCAAACTTTAGTATTACCTTCACTAGTAAATGCTATGTTTCTTGAATTTGGAGCAAATAAATTATTCATAATTAATGCTTGTGTCCATTCTAACCAACTAGTTGCCATTGCATGTATGGTAATGTCAAAATCTTGCTTTGTTAACGTTTTATTTTTCTCTGAATAAAGTGGTTTTAAACTCCCTTTTGCAATGCTATGTATTAATACTACCACATTCTGCTTTGGGATATTGTTGCAAACTTCAGTAATAGTAGTAGATGATAAAGCATCTTTGTTAATTGTAACAACCTTAACTCCTCTATTTTTCATTTTTTCAATTTCAGAATAAAAAAAAGGTAGGTTGTTTTTTCTATCCCTATGTACAATACAAATATTAAAACCAGAGATGGAAAGCTTATGAGCTGTTGCTAGCCCAAGGCCACTACTTCCTCCTAATATAATTGCATATTTATCTTTCATTTTAAAATTCAATTAAGATACGCTGTGCAGAGAAGCCAGGTCCAAAACTAAGCATAAGCCCATGTTCTCCTTTAGCAGTTTTTTTATCCATAAACCGCTCTAAAACATATAAAACAGTTGCACTACTCATGTTTCCATACAAGCGCAATACTTCTTTAGTATCATCTATATTCTTACCTAATGAACTAAATAAATCTTCTACGGTTTTTACAATTTTTTTACCTCCAGGATGAAAAATTAAGTGATCTATATCTTCTATAGTTTTATTGTTTTTTTCTAAAAACGGATGAATAATAGACGGAAAATTTTCTGAAATCTTTTCTGGCACCTCTTTATCAAGAATCATCTGTAAGCCTGTATTTACAAGCTTAAACCCCATCATATTAGTAGCATCGTAAAAATGATACATGCTATGGTCTTTTATTTTTGGTCCGTTGTCTTCTTTTTTTGATGATAGTAAAACACAAGCAGCACCATCCCCAAAAATTGCAGCACTAACAATGTTTACCATTGAGTAGTCATTTAATTGAAATGTGGCAGATGGTGACTCTACAGCAATGACCGCAGCTCTTTTACCTGGATTTGCTTTCAGGAAATTTTCTGCATAAATAATTCCTGAAATTCCAGCCGCGCAACCCATTTCGGTTACTGGCAAACGGACTACATCTTGTTTCATCTCCAAATCATTAATAAGATAAGCGTCTAGTGACGGAATCATAATGCCGGTGCAGCTTACAGTAATAATGAAATCTATATCTTTTGCATTCCAACTTACTTTTGCCAATGCTTTCTCAAGAGCTTGCTTTCCAAGCTTTTTTACCTCTCTAATGTAAATATTATTTCGCTCCTCAAAAGAAGTGTTTAA
>CAYGMB010000058.1:0-4819 GCA_964350765.1 uncultured Flavobacteriaceae bacterium | reverse complement strand
TCTATCTACTCCAGCTCCTTCAAACAATTTGATTACTTTTCGTTTAAACCGTTCTTCTTGCCCCTCCATCCAAGCATTTACAAAAGGGATAACCTCTTTTGTTTCTCTAGTGTATTTTGGGAGTTGCTTTGCAGCACTTATTATTTTTACGCTCATAAACTATGCTTAGTGCTAATAATCCATTGGTATCTAAATGCCCATCTCCATTTTATTGTCGATACAAACTTTAAGTTACTTGCAAATTTTTGCAATTCTTTTTTCTTAAACGCCCTTGCGACTGAAACTAACCCATCGTGTTTTGCTATACTTGTTTTAATAAAAAAGTAGCTAAACACTTTAAAAAGCCTAAAAGCCAATCTACTTCTGTGTAAATCGTTAATTATAATTCCTACTCTCGATTTATCTGAAATCTTTTTTAAAAACGATACTATTGTTTCATCATTAAAGTGATGTAAAAACAAAGTACAAAGTACAATGTCACAATCTAAAGTTTCTGAATCTAACTCAATGGCTTCAAAAATATTTAAAGAAGTGTATGTAATGGCAGGTATATTTTTACTCTTTTTTTTAGCTGCTTCAATAATATGCTTATTTGCATCTATACCAATTAAATTAAATTCAAAACCTTCTTTATTTGCTAGGGTTGCACATTTTCTAAGTATTTCGCCATCACCACAACCTAAATCTAAAATGGTAACAGGCTTTTTTTTATCCCAGCCCTTTAGTAACTTTTTTATTCCGTTAAGTGTAATAGTTGTTCCACCTAGCAAACTGTTTACTCTTCTTAAATCAGAAAGTAATAGTGACAATTCATCCCCTTGAAGTGAGAAGTTATCCATTATTTCTTCTTGCGAAGATCTATAGTGCTTACTATACGTTATCATATAGCTATTGGATTTCCGTGTGTTCGTTTAATAATTTGTGGGATTAGAAATGGAAAAATCCTACCTAAAATTAAAAGGTTATTTGTAAGAGTATCACTTTGTAATAGCTTCTGAATTTTTCTGCCAGTTGCTAATCTTTTTTGGAAATTTTCATTCCATTTTTGAGTGTATATATTTTGCAAGGTAATCAAATTGAACGTGTCACTATTTTTAAGTTCAAGATACGCATCTACAAACAATTTTGCACTATGTATAGCCATTGCCATCCCATTACCACAAAGAGGATGAATTAGCCCTGCACTATCGCCAATCATAAACACATGATGATCAACAGGTTGTTTTTTATCAAAAGAGATTTGGCTTATCACTTTAGGTTCTCTAAAAATTGGTTTTGCTTTTGAAAAAAAGTCCCTAAGATGTGGGTTAAAACTTAGTATTTTTTCTTGAAACTGACTTATATCTTCAACTTTTTTAAAAGACTGATACGTTGTTAAATAACAAGCATTTACAGCTCCAGTTTCAGTTTTTGAAAGTCCGCAGTAGCCTCCATCAAAAGCATGCAATGCAACTTTATCTTCTGGAAACTCATACTCGTAATGAGCTTTAATACCTAACCAATGCGATTTTTTAAAAATAAAATCCCTCTGAAGACTTTTATCAACATTAGACCTTTTACCATGGGCTCCTAGAATTACTTTTCCTCTAATAGATTTCCCGTTTTGGAGAATCACAGTACCTTCTTTTATAGTTGCATTAATTGTAGTAACAGTATCATAAACAGTAGTAATAGAATCTTTTACTTTTTCAAAAAGCAAATAATCTAATGCATACCTACTCATACCAAAACCGCCAAGAGGTAACTTTGCATTTAATAGATTTCCATTTTTTGTAGATAATTCAAATTGAGTAATAGGTACTGCTCCACTTGCAAAGGGGTAAATATCTAAATAAGCAAGATAGTCTACTACTTCGTTGGAGACATATTCACCACAAACTTTATGATTTGGATACTCATTTTTTTCGATAAGACATACATTACAATTGGTTTTCGAAAGATGTAAAGCGGCTGTTAAACCAGCTACACCACCCCCTACTATTACTACATCGAAAATTACACTATTACTCACTTTTTAAAAGTACATTAAAAAACATAAAAAATCCCGAAGCAACAACTTCGGGATTAGATAGATACAAATCTATAGTTTAATTTCCAGCTTCTTTTTCTGCATCAGCTTTCATTTTTTCATTAGGAACAATTACAACGTTTACACGTCTGTTTTTTGCTCTTCCTTCTGCTGTACTGTTATCTCCAACAGGAGAAGTTTCACCATACCAATTGGTTGTAAACCTGCCAGCACTAAGTCCTTTTGGGCCTGTAAAATAATTGGTTACTGCTGTGGCTCTTTGTTTCGACAAAGTCATATTATACTCATCTGCTCCTGTACTATCTGTGTGTCCTATTACTAAAACATTAGTATCTGGATACTCACGAAGCACTCCAGCTAGTTTATCTAGTGTAGTTTGTGAAGCAGCATTAATATTATATTTATTAGTGTCAAAATAAACACCACTATTTTCATCGAAGGTAATTACAATACCATCGTCTACTCTTTCAACTTCTGCTCCTGGGATTTCATTCTCAATTTCTTGAGCTTGCTTATCCATTTTATTTCCTATAATAACACCAGCAGCACCACCAACGACACCACCTATTACGGCACCTACTTCTCCATTTCCTCCTTTTCCAATGTTATTTCCTAAGATTGCACCAAGAATAGCACCACCAGCGGCACCAATCACAGCACCTTTTTGTTTGTTATTTGCGTTTTGTGTTGCTTCACAACTTGTAAAATTTATTACAAATAAAGCTGCTAATGCAAAAATTGATAGTTGTTTTATGTATGTTTTCATATGTCTTTAAGATTAATTATTCACTAATTTTTGAAAAGTTCATTTTTATAGTAAAGGGTTTCCCATCAACTGAAACAGTTTGCTCCCATTTCATAGATGATTCGTTAAGCTGTGCAAGACTAACTCTAAATCCTATAGAGCTATCCTTGTCTGGCTTACCAAGTTTTGTAGTTGGCTTTAATAAAAAGTCATATAGTCCTGTATTAGCATCAATTTCTTGGATTGAAAATATAAAATTACGATCACCGGTTGGACAATCTGTGTTGTTTATAGTGTATAGTCCACTATTGTTATTTGGAATGAATCTCCAGGTACTTCCTTCAAAACATTCTTTTGAAGTATCGCTAAAGAGTTTAACGTTGTAAGTTCCAGACTCACTATAAGTTATATTGTCTAGAGACCAATATCCTTTAATAACTTTTCTTGCTCCAATTACAGTTTTGGGTGTCCCACAAGAGACCACAAATGCAACTAAAGCAACTAATAAGATGGCTTTTTTCATATTTATGTGTTTTTAAGTTTTAGTTTTTAATTATTGATAAGTTTATTTTTTAAGTAGCCTCGATAGTAGTGATAGTACAAAGAGCACAATAAAAATATAAAAGATAATTTTTGCAATTCCAGCAGCTCCTGCTGCAATACCACCAAATCCAAAAATGGCAGCGATTATTGCTATTACTAAGAAGATTAAAATCCAGCGTAACATATTTTTTAGTTTTAGGTTATTAATAAAATAAATATATGCTGATAGTAAGTCTTACAACAAAAAATTAATACTCTTTAACAGCAATATGTTAAAGAGTTAATAAGCAAGTAATTCTTCTAAAACCGCCTTAAATTTATTTTGTGGCAAGTACTGTTTTTCTAGGTTAGATGCAAAAGGTATAGGGGTTTCTAAACTAGCGACTCTCTTGATGGGAGCATCTAAATATTCAAAACAATTTTCTGTTATTAATGCAGATATATCACTTGCTAAACCACCAAACAAAGAGTCTTCTTGTAGGATAAGTACTTTACCAGTTTTTTTAACAGATCTATAAATAGTTTCTGTGTCTAAGGGTGCTAAAGTTCGTAAGTCTATCAAATCTACAGAATAATTTGATATTTCTTCCAGCGCCCAATGCACTCCTGCTCCATAGGTAACGATAGTAAGATCACTACCCTCTTGCAAAAGCGCAGCTTTGCCAAGTTCTATTGTATAGTAATTAGTAGGCACCTCTTGTCTAATACTTCTGTATAGTGCTTTATGCTCAAAAAATAAAACTGGGTTTGGATCATTTATAGATTCTGCTAATAATCCCTTTGCATCGTAAGGAAAGGCTGGATAAACCACTTTTAAACCCGGAGTATGCGTAAACCAAGCTTCATTTGTTTGGCTATGAAATGGGCCTGCCCCAACACCTCCTCCACAAGGCATGCGAATTACAACATCTGCGTTTTGCCCCCATCTATAATGACTTTTGGCCAGGTAGTTAACAATAGGGTTAAAGCCTGAAGTAGCAAAGTCTGCAAACTGCATCTCCATAACAGCTTTATAGCCATTAATTGACAACCCCATAGAAGCTGAAACAATAGCACTTTCACAAATGGGAGTATTACGTACCCTATCACCTCCAAAAATTTCTACAAATCCTTCAGTAATTTTAAAAACACCTCCATACTCAGCTATATCTTGCCCCATTATAACTAAGTTGTCGTGTCGCTCCATACTTTGTTTCAAACTTTCAGAAATTGCATCTACAAGTCGTACTTCTTTCTTTTCTGATGAATATGCAACTTCTTGATATATATAGTTTTGAAAAACATCATTTAATTCATTACTTTCGGTAGAAACTATTTCTTCTTCATCAAAAGCTATTTGTAAATTTTTATCAATATCCTCTTTTATTTCTGAAGTAAACAGATCAATATCATTTTGGGTAATAATTTTTTCTTCGAGTAAAAAATGTTCAAAATTAGTAACAGGATCTTTTGCTTCCCATTGATCCATTAAACTTTGAGGAACATATTTTGTTCCACTAGCT
>CAYGMB010000057.1:951-9583 GCA_964350765.1 uncultured Flavobacteriaceae bacterium | reverse complement strand
ATAAAAAACTAAAATTTAACTATAAATAATACTTGATTAATCCAATTAATTCTGAAGCTGTTTCGACTTTATTAATTTTTTCATTAGATATAAAAACCTCTAAACCTTTATCTCCTTCAACAAGAATAATAGGAAATTTATACGCATGCAACCACTTAGATTTGTATTGGTTTAAAAATTCATTTTTATGAAGAAAAACCATTTCTAGATCTGAAGATTCTTTAAAGTTTTTCCACTCTGTATTCTCAGAAAAAACACCAAATGTGATGGCACATAAATTACAATTATAGGTTGCTGGACTGACTATTTTATGTGCACTATCTAACAAGGTATTAACTATACCAGAATTGGCATTATATACAAAGATAAGTTTCAAAAAACTACTCTTTCTTTAACTCTAACTTTTCAGCAAAGTAATCACAAAAATCTTTCATTGTATCTGTCATCTTTTGATCGTTTGTAGCACGGTTAAATGTATCTGCCATGGCCGTTAAAGTTTGATGAAAAAATATTTTCATCTCATCAAGTGGCATTTCTTTTGTCCATAAATCAATACGCAAAGACTCTTTTGCTTTATGATCCCAAACAGAAACAAAAACTGCTTTTGCTTCTTCATTTTCTACACCTCCATCTTTTGCAGTCCAATGTAATTTTTCTGGAACTTTGTTTTCATCTAGTGCAACATCTATTAGTATTTGTGAATTATGTTTTGCCATTAGTTTCTTTTTGGTTTATATTTAGATTGGTTAAATAGCTCTTCTTCATTAAATATCATAAGCTCTTTAACAGTAGTATTAGTATTATTCATAAAGGCTTTTACTATCTTCCAGCCTATAAATCTTCCTATCATTCCAGGAGATTCATTATCTATCTCCAAATAAAATTTTGAAAAAGGAGCAGGATTTATGAAACGTGCTGAAAGCTTTTGATTGGTGCTATAAAGCAATTCATTTTCAATAAAATTTCGCCAAATATATTCTTCATTATTAGTTGCCCATTGCATTTGCTCTTCTGTATATCCTATTTTTTGGGCATTACTACTCTCTGGTAGCCATATGTCTTTTAGATACAATTCTTTTCCGTAGTAAACCATCTGCGAAAGTAAATTATTTTTGCTTGGCACTTTTATAAGTTGTTTCGCATAAGTCGCAGCTACATCTTCGTCTAATTGTTCTTTCTTTAAGTTTTGAGAAATATAAAGCGGTATTCCTTCATAAAAATAATGTTGCGCTCCAAGATAAGTATCTAGTCCAATAACTAAAATAGAATCTGCCAAGATTACTTTATTCTGGTAGTCTACGTCACTAGTAGTTGTATATACTTTAGGTGCTTTAAATTCTGGAAAATAATATTTTATATGCTGAAATATATTATGCAACTCCTCTTCTATAAAATAATTGTCAGGAAATACTTTTTGGACCTCTCTATTTAATTCTTGCTGTAAAGTATCATTAATACGTTGTATCCATATACTATCATTAAATTGCTTTGGAAAAAAAACAGGGTATTTTTCTTTAATTTTTGTTAGTGTTTCTGGTTTGGTAGCTGCAAACTCCTTGTCAAAACGTTCTATCATTACTTCGACCTCTACTTTAGCTATTTCTTCTTCAATCTTATTTTTTTCTTTACAAGAAAAAAGCACCAAAAAAAATACTACGTATAATAAATATTTCATACAACTAGAATTGTCTCTTTAACGTGGAGTTTTTATCTTTATTCTAAAATTTTGTCCAATTATTTATTGATTACAAAGGTATTATTATTTACAATTAAAAACTCAAAAAATGCAAATAGACAAAACAACACAATACATTATTAACTGGTTAAAGGAGTATGCAGTAACTGCAAGAATGGAAGGTTTTGTTGTTGGAGTAAGTGGCGGTATAGACTCTGCTGTAACTTCTACCTTGTGTGCAAAAACTGGATTAAGAACGTTGTGTGTAGAAATGCCTATTCATCAAGCTCAAAGTCAAGTTACTAGGGCACAAGAACACATTTCTCAACTTAAAAAAAGATTTGCTAATGTTACAGATGTTCGAGTAGACCTTACTCCTGTTTTTGAAGAGTTTAAAACTGAAATACCACCAACAGATGATGATACCTACCTTGATTTAAGCTTAGCAAATACACGTGCTAGATTGCGCATGACTACATTATATTATTTTGCTGGACTTCATAGGTATCTAGTTTGTGGAACTGGTAATAAAGTTGAAGATTTTGGTGTTGGATTTTACACAAAATATGGTGATGGTGGTGTAGATTTAAGTCCTATTGCAGATTTATTAAAAAGCGAAGTTTATAAAGTTGGAAAGTACTTAGAAGTACCACAATCTATTTTAGATGCTGCTCCAACCGATGGTCTCTTTGGTGATAGTAGAACAGACGAAGACCAGATTGGTGCTAGTTATGACGAATTAGAATGGGCAATGAAAATGCAAGATGAAAATAAAAGCCCTTCGGATTTTAATGGGCGTGAAAAAGAAGTTTACGAGTTATACTTAAAACTTAATAAGGCAAACCAACACAAAATGAATCCAATTCCCATCTGTGAAATACCTCCAAAATTAAGATAAAACAGGTTCTTAAACGAGTTTTCTAGGAGTTTGACGAATAATACAAAAAGTAAGTTTTCTTTTTTTTAGTTTTGATTTGTAGTCCAAGTATTACAAATGCCCCAGTATTAACTTATGCTTTAAAAGTGTATTGTTAAAAAATAAAAAGCAGAATGAAGAAAATTTTAATTGCAGACCATCATCCTATTACCCGAAAAGGAATAAGTTGTATGCTCAAAAAAACTAGTGATTTTAAAATAATTGCTAAAGCAAATAATGGTTCAGAATTATATAAATGTCTTCATGAGGAAACACCAGACATACTTGTCATGGAAATAGATATGCCTCAAATTAATGGAATTAATGCACTACGAGGTATTAAAAATGAATTTCCAGACATGCGTGTTCTAATTTTTTCTACGCATCCAGAAGAAATATACGCATTAAGATCTATTAAATCTGGAGCTGCTGGGTATGTTCCTAAAACTGCCTCCTCAAAAATATTCATGAAAGCCTTAAAGCAAATTGCAAAAGGAGGTATTTTCTTAAACGAAGAGTTAACGTCTACTTTTACTAGTAGAAATGTTGGAGAAACGAGCGCTATAAGTCGTTATAAAAAGTTATCATTTAGAGAAATAGAAGTACTTAATTTACTTTCTAGAGGAAAGAGAAATAAAGACATTGCAAACGCACTAAATATTAATGAAAAAACAGTAAGTACCTACAAAACAAGACTTCTTAAAAAATTGAAAGTAGATAACCTAGCTGACCTAATTCACCAATCCCGAATGTTTCAATTTGGGTAGTTAATGTTATAAAACTCTACGGAGTTTTTCTGAAAGTACTTTTTTTAAGGAAATATAGTCTACAATATCTTGTAGGCTATTTTCTTTTTTAAGCGTGTTCTCTTCTTTAACTTCTTGAGAAAGCTCTTCAATTTTTTGTGAAAGTAGTTCCCTTCTAAAATTTAAAATGGTTTCACTTACAATTTGAGAAATAGAATATTTTTTTTCTTTTACATAAATTTCATTTCGCTCCCAGTCATGCAACATATATTTTTCATCTTCCATTAAAATATGTGTAACAACATTAGCATGCTCTGGAGAGAGACTATTCACAAAACTGTCTATTTGCAGTTGCTGTTCTTGATTGAGTGTAGTAATTATTTGATAATAAATTTCCTTAAATTCTTGATTTGCAAACTCAATCTCATCATCTTGTAAATCTAAAAATATCTTCTCAAACACCCTGCTTGTTATTTTCTCTGGCTTTAACTGTATAGTTCCCTCTTCATTAGCTTCGAGAATTAAATCTTCAAATTCTTCCTCTACACTTCCGTACAATAATAGTAGTTCTATAATTTTTCGTTCTAGTTCAAATTGAACATTTACCTTAGCGACTACCTCTTTTTCTTGTGGCACAACCTCCATGGGTTTGGATTGTTGTTTTTTTGAGGCATCTCTTTTATCCTTCTGAAGAATTTGTGCAAGTGTATTAAAAAGAACTTCTTCGCTAATATCCATGATACGAGAGCATTCTTTAAGATACACCTCTTGCTTGATTACATCAGGAATTTTAGCGATACTTATTACCATATCTCTTATAGTTTCTGCTTTCTTTATGGGATCATTTTTAGCTTCTGTTGCAAGAAGTGAAGCTTTAAAATTGATAAAATCCTGGGCATTTTCTTCAAGATATAGTGTAAGTTCTTCTAAAGAATTATTTTTTGCAAAGCTATCCGGATCTTCTCCTTCTGGAAATGTGCATATTTTTACATTCATTCCCTGTTCCAAAATCAAGTCTACCCCACGTAATGAAGCTCGTAACCCAGCGGCATCACCATCAAAAAGAACTGTAATATTTTTTGAAAGCCTATTAATAAGCCTTATTTGCTCTGAAGTTAGCGCAGTACCCGAAGACGACACTACATTTTTAATACCAGATTGATGAAATTGTATCACATCCGTGTATCCTTCAACTAGATAACAATTATCTTCTTTTGCAATACTTTGCTTAGCATGATAAATACCATATAGCACTTTACTTTTATGATAAATATCGCTCTCTGGAGAGTTAAGATACTTTGCCGCTTTTTTATCGTTTCTTAAAATCCTTCCTCCAAAACCAAGTGTACGCCCACTCATGCTAAGTATTGGGAACATGACTCTACCTTTAAAGCGGTCAAATTGCTTTTCTTCCTTAACAATTGTTAATCCTGTCTTCTCAAGAAATTCAAGTTTATACCCTTTTTTTATTGCATGATTTGTAAAAGCATCCCATGAATCTGGAGAATACCCTAGCTGAAATTTCTCTACTGTTTCTTCTGTAAAGCCACGTTCTTTAAAATAGCTAAGACCTATAGCCTTTCCTTCCTCAGTTTTTAATAATGTTTTATGGAAATATTCTTTTGCAAACTCACTTACTAAATATAAACTTTCACGCTCATTTGCTTGTTCCTTTTGTTCGTCAGTTTGCTCGGTTTCTTCAATTTCAATTCCATACTTATTTGCCAAGTATTTAATGGCTTCTGGATAAGTAAAATGTTCATGCTCCATTAAAAACGCAACCACGTTACCACCTTTACCGCTAGAAAAATCTTTCCAGATTTGTTTAACAGGCGATACCATAAAACTAGGTGTGCGCTCGTCGCTAAAAGGACTAAGTCCTTTAAAATTACTTCCAGATTTTTTTAACTGAACAAAATCACCAATAACCTCCTCTACTCGAGCAGTTTCAAAAACATTATCTATTGTAGTTCTAGAAATCAAGTTGTAAATCTGGTACTATTTGAAATGTAAATATAGCTAATCATTATCTTTTTAAATACTGTAAAAAAAGAGAAAAGGCTTCAGAAATTTCCTGAAGCCTTGGGCAAATTAACAATCTATATTACAACATCTAATCCCAATCCCAACGTACACCTAAAGAAATATTTCGTTGTTCTACTGGGTTGTTTTTAAAGATAGTATTAAGGTCATATTTTACATAGAGTGAAATATCACTATACCCAATATATCCACTTAATCCATAAATAAAATTATTAGTATTATAGTTTGCTTTTAATTTTTGCTTTATGTCCTCATTGTTATCTTCAAATTTAAGTTTTTGACGGGTTCCCAAATTAAATCCAGCATATCCTCCAATTCCAAACTTAAAATTTTCATGTGTACTGTATCGGAAATAATTTTTGCCTTCTATTTTCTTGGAAGGGCCAAACTCAAAATGCACTGGAAAAACTAAGTTATCCATTCTAAATTTAGACTTGTCAAGGTCCAGAGGAAAAGTCTGCAACTCTGTTTGATCTCCGCTATCTACAAAAACTCTATTGTCTGTTGGTTTTAAACCATTAAACTGAAATGAAAAACCATACTTAAAGCGTAGCCAGTTACTCTCTTTAAATACTCGAGTGCTCCAGGCTAGCCCTAACTCTGCGTACCTGCTCCCTCCAACTTTGTATGGAGAATCGTCTAGTGATTGTCCATCTATTAATACATTATTAAGTCCAAAAGAAAATACAAATAATGACTTTGTTCTTCTATCATATTTTCTTTTATCATCATTATCATTTGTGGTAATACGAACTCCGAAGAACGAATCTGCTTCTTCATTATCACCATCTGAAAACAGTTCTACTCTAGTTCCAACCTGAGAATTAATATTTGGACCATTTCTTTCTAATAAAGCAATTTTATTATCAATTATAGCAAGTCTGTTTTCAATATTTAAAGCATGTTTTTGTGCGGCTTCACTTTTAAGCTTGTCTGCTTCGGTTGAAGTGATTTCATTGTTTTCCAATTGTAGATTTATTTGCTCTACAGTTTTCTTCAGCGCCGCTTTTTCTTCAGCTATAATCTGTTTCTTGGTTTCTTTTAAAACCTCGACTGTGTTTTTTGTTTCCACTTCTTGTCCATAACTAAAAGACATAGTTAGTGTGGCTACCGCCAAAGCGGCATGTAAAATAAATGTTTTCATGATGTTCGAATTTTATGTGCTTTTGATTTAAAAGCGTGATTGATGAATATTAATTATTACGTTCTATAACTGCTGTTCTAATAGAGTTAAAATTTTCTCCTAGAGCTTCAAAAACTTTATCTCTAAAACTTCGCTCGAGTTCACCTTCTACATCTTGCAACAATGCAGTAGCATCAATTTGCGTCTTGCTTTCATTAAGAATACGCTCTGCTTGTATTTCTCTCTGGGCTTTAAGCAGTAAGGCATCTACCTCTTCTACCGTTATGGTGTCCCTATTTTTTACTTGCGCAACAACTTCGGTTACCTTGGCCTCTATAAAGGAAGGTGTTTCTTTAGTTTTTATATCTTCAATAGAAGTTTCTATTGCTTTAGTTTCTGTACTCGCAACAGCTTGTGTTGTTACTTTCTTTTCTTCTGAAATACTCCTATGACTCTTTCTTGATATCTCGTTAGGTTTTATAACTTCTTTATATGACTCTTCTTTTTCAACAATATTATTTTCTTGAATTATTGAATTTTCCTTAAAAGTATCAACATTGCTTTCTGGCTCTATACTATTTGCATCTTCGACAACAACATCACTCGGGCTCCTACTATTAATATAGCCGCTATACTTGCTGCAATAGCAAACCAAAGTTTGTTGTTGCTTTTTGAAGCTTTATCATTGTTATCTAATTGAGATTCTAGCTTTGACCATGCATTACTGGATGGCTGCAACTCTCTTTCTTGGAGTTTTTCCCTAATATTTTCTTCTAATTTAATGGGTGCCATAACTACTATTATTTTGCTTTATTTTTGATTGTAATAGCTTTCTTGCTTTAAACAACTGTGATTTTGAAGTGCTTTCTGAAATCTGTAATAACTCCGCAATCTCACTATGTTTATAACCTTCTACTGCATACAAAACAAAAACTGTTTTGTATCCTTCTGGCAAACTATCTATCAATTTCTGGATTTCGTTTGCTTCTAGTTCTGTTTCAATATAGGCCACATGTTCTAACGAATTTTCAATTTGCGATGCATCATTAAATTGCAACTTATTTTCTCTTCTTAATTGAGAAATAGATTCGTTTACCATAATGCGGCGTATCCAACCTTCGAAACTACCTTGTGATTTATATGAATCCAGGTTGGTAAATACTTTTAAAAACCCGCCAAGCATTACTTCTTCTGCTATATCTGCATTTTTTACATACTGGCGACAAATGCTTAGCATCTTAGGCGAAAAAGTTTGAAATAGCTCATGTTGTGCCTTTCTATTTCCTTTTTTAGCTTTTGCGATAAGCTTAGTATAATTTTTATGTAATGAAATTAATTTCATGTGTCGCTTCGCGATGGTTTCTATTTATATAGACGCAACTAAATTTAAAAAGGTTGCCTGAGCTTAAAAAAAGTTTTAATTATGGAAACAATTAGTAGTAAAAACTATTAACAGATGTAATTGCACAAGTAGCTAGATCTGTTACTTTTTCCTGTCAATTACATAATTAACCATTAACTCAAGAGCGTCTTTGTAAGGGTTTTTTGGATACGTGTTTAAAAGCGATAATGCCTCTTCTTGGTATTGTTTCATCTTTGAAGTAGCATAATCAAGCCCACCATTATCTTTTACAAAGGAAATAACTTCTTTAACTCTCTGTTTATCGCGGTTATGATTTTTTACTGAATTTATAAGCCACTTTTTGTCTCTAGGATTAGCATTTGCCAGAACATGTATTAGAGGAAGTGTCATTTTTTGTTCCTTAATATCAATACCAGTAGGTTTTCCAATTTTCGTTTCACCATAATCAAACAAGTCATCTTTTATCTGAAATGCCATGCCTATTAACTCTCCAAACTTTCGCATTCGCTCTACCTCTTCTTTTGAGGCATTTATAGATTGTGCACCCATAGCACAACACGCAGCAATAAGCGTTGCTGTTTTTTGACGAATAATATCGTAATATACCTCCTCTGTAATATCAAGTTTTCTAGCTTTTTCAATTTGGAGTAATTCTCCTTCACTCATTTCACGTACTGCTACTGATATAATCTTGAGTAAATCAAAATCTCCATTATCTATTGAAAGAAGTAAACCTTTAGATAGTAAGTAATCACCAACAAGCACA
>CAYGMB010000057.1:0-941 GCA_964350765.1 uncultured Flavobacteriaceae bacterium | reverse complement strand
AATTTTATTTTTCCAAAGAGCATTAATACTAAAGAAACCGCGCCTTCTGTTGCTATCGTCTACAACATCATCATGAACTAATGTTGCAGTATGTATGAGCTCTATTACTGAAGCTCCTCTATAGGTACGATCATTGACCTCACCATTACCTGTCATTTTTGCAATAAGAAAAACAAACATAGGTCTCATTTGCTTTCCTTTTCTGTTTACAACATAATGGGTAATACGATTAAGAAGAGAAACCTTGGAAGACATGGAGAGTAAGAACTTCCGTTCAAAAAGGTCCATTTCAAATTCAATGGGTTCTTTAATTTGAGATACTATCTTCATTACATTTCAAAAATAATTGAATTTGAATTAATACCACCTAAAAAAAAGAAAGCAACATTTTTATGTTGCTTTCTTAAATTAGATTAAAATCTTGGAGTTTACTCTGTCTTTTCAATCTCTTTACTTCTATTTCTATACAAAGATTTATCTATAGCAGACTTCATTTTACTTGTATCCAAATCTAAGCCTAGAAAGCTTTCAATTTTTTCAATATTTTCTTCAGGATTCTCTAATATGTCTTTATAGTCAACATAAATAATTTCGACTCCAGGTTCTTTTTCTTTCCAATTTTCAATATTGTTTAATAATCGAACATAAGAATTATGAATTTTTACTGGGAAGATATCGGGATTCTTTTTTGTCATTATTAATTGTGACTTAATAACTTCATTTAAATCTCGTTTCATAAAAATAATTTTATATCGGTACTTGGTATCGATATATTTAAGTAGTGGCGCAACAATTTTTACAGACTTATTTTTTGCTTTACCTAACCAAGTATTATCCTTATGTATTCCCATTACTGGTTCATATTCAAAATATCCTTTAGGATTAGATTTATCTGCCTCTCTTTTATTATCAACTAAAGGATTAAGTCCTCCATTACTTAA
>CAYGMB010000056.1:5221-9647 GCA_964350765.1 uncultured Flavobacteriaceae bacterium | reverse complement strand
TTAGAAAAAAAATAATTTGATGAATAAATTTTTACTTTCCTTAGCAACATTAGCAATCACATTTATTGCTGCAGCACAGCAACCTTATTATAATGATGTAGATTTAACATTAACTGGCCAAGATCTATATTTTGAACTGCAGAATAAAATTGATATAAGCAACAATACATTTACCTATGGTGATGTTAGAGATAGTTTTCTGGTAACAGATGAAGATACCGCAAACTCTAATAATGTATTGCTTATTTATGGTCATACTAATGACAGTAATTGTACAACAGATCGCTCTAGGGATAAAGATGATTTTGGTGGTGGAAACTGTGAGTATAATAGAGAGCATGTTTTTGCTAGAGGGAATGCAGATCCAGATATGGGAAGTGCAAGTAATGGAAGTACCGGTATTGTTGCAGACCCACATAACTTAAGACCTAGTGATCAGCAAATGAATAACAATAAAGGAAACAAAAAATTTGCGGCAGGATCCGGAAATGCTGGAGACGTAGGAAGTGGAAACTGGTACCCTGGAGATGAGTGGAGGGGAGATGTTGCTCGTATGATGATGTATATGTACACACGCTACGGAGATAGATGTTTACCTTCTTTAAATGGAGTAGGCTCAACACAGGGTAGTACAGACATGTTACAGGTTTATTTACAATGGAACGCAGAAGATATGGTTACTCCTTTCGAAGACCAACGAAATGAATTTTTGGAAACAGAATATGGAAACAGAAACCCTTTTATAGACAACCCAGCATTGGCAACAATCATATGGGGAGGTCCTCAGGCAGAAGATAGATGGAATACACTTAGTGCAGAAAATTTTGAGGAAGATACTATTGAGGTTTTTCCTAACCCTGCGACAGATGTAGTATGGGTGGCTAGTAAATTTCCAATTGAGTCTATACTTCTTTATGATATCAATGGAAAAGAAATAATAAGAACAAGTAGCTTAGACATAGTTATAAGATTAGATACTAGTAGTATAACTCCTGGGATATATTTGTTGAAAACAATTTCAAACGGGATTTTAAACACAAGTAAAGTTATTATTAATTAGTGTCTGTTATTAACAAAAACCTTGTATAACTAACTCCATTTAATACAAAACTAAAACACAAATTTTAGATAATTGAGTATCTTTGTTTATTAGAAATCCACTCAAATTTTCGTAAGAATGATTCACTTTTTTGGAGACGTAAAAAACAAAGTTTTTGCTGTCCAAACGCAATCCGAACTAGCACAAGACGATGTAAAAAAGCTTACTTGGCTTTTTGGAAATCAAAATAAAATAGAAAAATCCGTACTTACGGATTTTTTTGTTGGCCCTAGAGCGGCAATGATAACGCCATGGAGTACTAATGCAGTAGAGATTACACAAAATATGTGTATTAGTGGGATTCTAAGAATTGAAGAGTTTGTTAAAAGTACTAAAGACTTTACAGACTTTGACCCTATGTTATCTCAAAAGTATAGTGAATTAAATCAAGAAATTTTCACCATTCAAATTGAACCAGAAACAGTAAACGAGATTAATGATATTAGTGCTTACAATACTGAAGAAGGACTAGCATTAAGTGAAGAAGAAGTCGAGTATCTTAAAAACCTTTCAGAAAAATTAAATAGAAAACTTACGGATAGTGAAGTGTTTGGTTTTAGCCAGGTAAATAGCGAACATTGTAGACATAAAATTTTTAATGGAACTTTTATTATTGATGGAGAAGAAAAGCCCTCTTCATTATTTAAATTAATTAAAAAAACTTCCGAAGTAAACCCGAATACAATTGTCTCTGCTTATAAAGATAATGTAGCTTTTATTGAAGGGCCAACTGTCTCACAGTTTGCTCCAAAAACACCAGATAAACCCGATTATTACCAAACAAAAGACTTTAATAGTGTAATTTCTTTAAAAGCTGAAACACATAATTTTCCAACTACTGTAGAGCCTTTTAACGGAGCAGCAACTGGAAGCGGAGGTGAAATAAGAGATCGTCTTGCAGGAGGGAAAGGGTCTTTACCTCTTGCTGGAACAGCAGTTTACATGACATCTTATTCTAGATTAGAAGAGAATAGACCATGGGAGCAAAAAATGAAAGAAAGAGCATGGTTATATCAAACTCCTTTAGATATTTTAATAAAAGCAAGTAATGGAGCATCAGATTTTGGAAACAAATTTGGACAACCACTCATAGCAGGCTCTGTACTAACTTTTGAACATGAAGAAGAAGCCAGAAAATTAGGATTTGATAAAGTAATTATGCTTGCTGGTGGAATTGGTTATGGTAAAGTTGATCAGGCAATAAAAGGGACTCCTAAAGAAGGAGATAAAATTGTAATCCTAGGTGGTGAGAATTATCGAATTGGTATGGGAGGTGCTGCTGTTTCTTCTGCGGATACTGGAGAATTTGAAAGTGGGATAGAATTAAATGCTATACAACGCTCCAATCCAGAAATGCAAAAGAGAGCTGCCAATGCTGTTAGAGGTATGGTAGAAAGCGAAGAAAATAAAATTGTATCTATACATGATCATGGAGCTGGAGGGCATCTTAATTGTTTAAGTGAATTGGTTGAAGAAACTGGAGGAAATATTGACTTAGATAAATTACCAGTTGGAGACCCCACACTATCTGCGAAAGAGATTATCGGAAATGAATCTCAGGAAAGAATGGGGCTTGTAATTGGAGAAAAAGACATCAACACACTTAAAAAAATTGCAGATAGAGAACGATCTCCAATGTACCAAGTAGGCGATGTAACCAATGATAATCGTTTTCTCTTTAAAAGTAAAGCTACAGGAGAACAACCAATGGACTTTATGCTGGAAGATATGTTTGGGAGTTCCCCGAAAACTATAATGACAGACTCTACTATCGTTAGAAGTTACCAGAACCCTGTATACGAAGCTTCGAAAATAAAGGAGTATCTCTCACAAGTATTCCAACTAGAAGCAGTTGCCTGTAAGGACTGGTTGACAAACAAAGTAGATAGATGTGTGTCAGGACGTGTAGCAAAACAACAATGCGCTGGACCTCTTCAATTACCATTAAATAATTGTGGAGTAATGGCTCTAGATTACAAAGGTAGAGAAGGAGTAGCAACTTCAATTGGTCATTCTCCTATCTCTGGCCTTATAGATCCTGTTGCAGGTTCTAGAAATAGTATTACTGAAGCACTTACCAATATAATTTGGGCTCCATTAAAAGATGGCTTACATAGTGTGAGCCTCTCGGCTAATTGGATGTGGCCCTGTAACAATCCTGGGGAAGATGCAAGGCTATATAAAGCTGTTGAAGCGGTAAGTGATTTTTCAATAGGATTAGGTATAAATGTTCCTACTGGAAAAGACTCACTTTCTATGAAGCAAAAGTATAAAGATGAAGAAGTCATTGCACCTGGTACTGTTATTATATCTGCCGCAGGGAATTGCAACGATATTACTAAGGTTGTAGAACCAGTTTTGCAAAGAGGAAAAGGAAGTATTTATTACATTAATATTTCAGAAGATAACTTTAAACTAGGAGGTTCTTCGTTCTCACAAATTGTAAATGCAGTAGGTAGTGAAGTTCCAACTGTCCGTAATGCAGCTTATGTAAAAACTGTTTTTAATACTATTCAAGAATTAATAAAACATGATTTAATTGTTGCTGGTCATGATGTAGCTTCTGGAGGATTAATTACTACTTTATTTGAAATGTGCTTCGCAGATGTTAAACTTAGTGCTAAGCTTGACTTAACTAATCTGGAGGAAACAGACACTATAAAAGTTCTTTTTTCAGAAAACTGTGGGATTGTAATTCAGGCTTCAGATGATGCCCATCTAGAAGAAATACTTTCAAACAATAAAATTCATTTTAATAAAATAGGAGTCGTTAGTACTGCTGAAAAACTTCATATTAAAAACTACTCAGATACTCTAAGTTTTTCAGTTCCTGAAATGAGAGATGTTTGGTATAAAACATCATTTTTATTAGATAACAAACAAAGCGGAAAAGAAAAGGCTAAGGAACGTTTTGAGAATTATAAAGAACAGCCGCTTCAATTTATATTTCCAAACAATTTTACTGGAGTTTCTCCTAAAATGCCAGAAAGTGGAAAGCCAAGAATAAAAGCTGCTATTATAAGAGAGAAGGGTAGTAATAGTGAAAGAGAAATGGCAAATGCTATGTACTTGGCAGGTTTTGATGTTAAGGATGTGCACATGACAGATTTAATTGAAGGAAGAGAAACATTAGAAGATATTAAGTTTATAGCTGCGGTTGGTGGCTTCTCTAATAGTGATGTATTAGGCAGTGCAAAAGGTTGGGCTGGTGCATTTTTATATAATGAAAAGGCTAATAAAGCATTAAAGAGTTTCTTTGCTAAAGACAATACGTTATCCCTAGGAGTTTGTAATGGGTGTCAATTATTTATTGAGCTTGGTCTTTTA
>CAYGMB010000056.1:0-5211 GCA_964350765.1 uncultured Flavobacteriaceae bacterium | reverse complement strand
CAAAAAACCTAAAATGCTACATAACGATACTGGTAAATTTGAGTGTTCATTTACATCTGTATCTATACAAGAGAACAATTCTGTTATGCTGTCTTCACTTGCAGGTAGTACGCTTGGAATTTGGGCTGCACACGGAGAGGGTAAATTTAGTTTCCCAAAAGAGGAATCACATTATAACATAGTTGGTAAATATGGCTACGAAAAATTACCTGCAAACCCCAACGGAAGTGATTATAATGCAGCTATTATGACAGATACTACAGGAAGACATTTAGTTATGATGCCTCATCTAGAACGATCTACATTTCCTTGGAATTGGGCATATTACCCTAAAGACAGAAATGATGAAGTAAGCCCGTGGATTGAAGGTTTTATAAACGCTAGAAAATGGCTTGAAAAAAAGCAATAAAAACTTATTAACCTACAATATTACTAAGCTTTGTAGAGTTTTGTATTTGGTTTTATTGTTTTGAAATATCAATCTAAAAGCATAGATTTGAAGAAAAATTGCACAGTACTTTTGATGTTTCTAATCAAAATGATAAATAATTGTAAGTTTACTTTACAATTATAGACTTAATAAGATATACCTTAAAAATTGCTATGAAAAAGATTTTACTCTTTTGCCTGCTATTAATTGCAGGTACATTACATTCTCAAATAATTTCAGAAATATATCAAAAAGCAAAGATTAGCTATAATGGTAATGAAGGTTTTGAAAGGCTTAATCAATTAGATATCTCTCTTGAACATGGAGTTCATAAAAGAGGGTATTTTGTTATTTCAGAATTTTCGGTATCAGAGTTAGAAGCAGTTAGAAATGCTGGGTTTGAGGTTGAAGTTATAATTGAAGATGCTAAGGCCTATTTTTTAGAGCAAAATAGAAATCCAACACAAGAGTATAAAAATCCAAATTGTAGTTCTCAAAACACTTCAGATTATGCGACACCTACAAACTTTAATTTAGGTTCTATGGGTGGCTATTTAACATATCAAGAAGTTTTGGATGAATTTGCTCAAATGGTAAGCTTATACCCAAATATTATTTCTGCAGCTACAAATATTAGTGGGCCAGGAGGAGACTTCTTAACCGAAGGACAGGTAGATAACTCAGTTACTCCTTCAATTGGTGGTAATGGGATTAAATGGCTAAGAATTAGTGATAATCCCAACACAGACGAAGCAGAAGCAGAAATATTATATACATCCATTCATCATGCTAGAGAACCTGCTTCGCTAATGCAACTTATTTTTTACATGTGGTATTTGTTAGAGAATTATGATACAAACCCAGAAATAAAAGCATTGGTTGATAATACTGAATTATATTTTGTTCCAGTTGTAAATCCTGATGGATATCTTTACAATCAAGTTACAGACCCTAATGGAGGTGGTTTTTGGAGAAAGAATAGAAAAAATGGTAATGGAACAGATAATAACAGAAACTATAATTACTTTATAAATGGGAATTCTGCTAATGGTTCTTGGGGTGGTCCAGGATCGTCAAGCAACCCAGGTTCTGAAACATATCACGGTACAGGGCCTTTTTCTGAAGTTGAAAATCAAGCAATAAAACAATTTGTTGAAGATCATGAGTTTGTGATGGCTTTTAATAACCATACCTCTGGTGAATTATTGTATTATCCATTTTCATACGCAGATGTACCAACTCCAGATGAAGCTTTATTTGAAGCAGTATCTGCTGAGTTAACGTCAAGAAATGGATATTTTCCACTTAGAGATTCTCCTTTTTCTGGAGATAGTGACGATTTTATGTATGGAACTGTAGGTACTCATGACAAAATATTTTCTTTCACCCCAGAGATAGGACAATCCTTTTGGCCCTCACAAAATTTAATTATTCCCATAGCCAAAGAAATGATGTATTTAAATCTTACTGCAGCGAGGATGACATCAAACTATGCAAGAATTATAGATACTGCTCCAACGTATGTTGGTGATCAACCTACAGTAAATACAACATTTGATATAAAAAATCTTGGTATAACTGGTAATGGAAATTTTACAGTAACCTTAAATCCTGTTTCTTCAAACATTGTTTCGGTTGGAGCACCTGTTACATTTTCTGGACTTCAATTGCTTGAAGAAGGAGATGGTATAATTCAGTATACACTTGCTGGTGGGACAACTTCTGGTGACGATATTGTTTTTGAGCTTGTTGTTAATAACGGCATGTACAATGCAGCAACTCTTGTAACTAAAAAGTTTGGAGCTTTAAATTCAATTTTTGAAGACCAAGGAAATAGTACAACCTCAAATTTTACAAATAATGGTTGGACTACAACATCTTCAACATTTGTTTCTCCGTCAAGTTCAATTACAGACTCAAATGGAAACTATCCAAACAATACCAATGAAACAATAACACTTAGTGCCCCAGTAGATTTAACAAATGCAAGTGGTGCTATAGCAGAGTTTTTTGCAAGATGGGAGATTGAAAATGATTTTGATTATGTCCAGTTTCAGGTATCTACCAATGGGGGGACTACTTGGGAAGCACAATGTGGGCGATTTACAAATCCAGGAAGCACTAATAGTGCGCAGCCTACTAATGAACCTCTTTATGATGGAGTACAGAATGATTGGGTTCGGGAAGAAATAGATTTAAGTGATTATTTAGGCTCAAATATTTTAGTGCGTTTTCAATTAGTCTCAGATAATGGACAACGAGCAGATGGTTTCTATTTTGATGATCTTAAAATTAGAGTTGTTGAAGAAAACACGTTAAGTGTTGAAGATACTTTTGCTTCACAGTTTTCAATATACCCTAATCCTGTAAAAAATACTCTTACGATAAATACACCGCTATTAAATTATGATATTGAGATTTTTACACTACAAGGTCAACTTGTAAAAACATTGAAAAATAACCAAGAGTCTATGGTTGTGAACTATAATGATTTTGCATCAGGAATTTATTTAATGAAACTTACTTCTGAAAGTAAATCGCAAGTTTTTAAAATTATAAAAGAGTAAATAAAGCCCCTCAGAATTTAATTATTTATAAATGAGACTTCTATATGGAGTCTCATTTTTTATATCTCTTAAAATAACTGAATATTTTTTGCTATTTTGCATATTCACAATATTTAAAAATATGACCGATCCTAAAAGACTTTTTGACTTCCCGTACTATCAACTAGAAGCTTATCCACAAGATGCAGCTTTAGTGAGTAAGGTAAATGGAGCTTGGATAAAAACTTCCACTCAAGAATACATATACAAAGCCAATGCTATTAGTAGAGCGCTTATTAAACTAGGCGTAAAGGCTAATGATAAAGTTGCAATTATTTCTATGACAAATAGAACCGAATGGAATATTTGTGATATTGGAATTCTTCAAACTGGTGCTCAAGATGTACCAATTTATCCTACTATTTCTGAAGAAGATTATGAGTATGTTTTAAATCACTCAGAGTCTGTTTATTGCTTTGTATCCTGCCAAGAGGTTTTCGATAAGATTAATAAAATAAAAGGTAATGTTCCTTCACTCAAAGAGATTTATTCTTTTGATGAACTTAAAGGATGTAAAAACTGGAATGAAGTTTTAAAACTAGGAAACGAAAACAAAGACCTACAAGAGGAGGTTGACCGTAGAAAAGACGGAGTTTACGAAGATGATTTAGCTACATTAATATATACTTCTGGAACTACAGGAAGGCCAAAAGGAGTAATGTTATCTCATAAAAACATTGCTAGCAATGCAAAGCATAGTAAGGGTCGCTTACCTATTGAAATGGGTAAATCTACAGCATTAAGCTTTTTACCTGTATGTCATATCTATGAAAGAATGTTACTTTACATGTATCAATACTGCGGAGTAAGTATACACTTTGCAGAGAGTTTAGAAACAATAAGTGACAATCTTAAGGAAGTTAAACCAGAAGTGATGACCGCCGTACCTCGTTTACTAGAAAAGGTATATGATAAAATTATCGCAAAAGGAACTGATTTAACAGGGGTAAAGAAAAGTCTATTTTTCTGGGCTGTAGAGCTTGGTCTAAAATGGGAGCCATATGGCCAAAATGGTTGGTTGTATGAAACAAAACTTAAAGTAGCACGAAAATTAATATTTAGTAAATGGCAAGAAGCACTCGGTGGAAATTTAAAAGCAATAGCTTCAGGTAGCGCCGCATTGCAACCAAGGCTTGCTCGAGTTTTCAATGCTGCTGGTTGTCCTGTGATGGAGGGATATGGTTTAACTGAAACTTCACCAGTTGTTAGTGTTAATGATATGAGAGATGGAGGGTTTAGAATTGGAACCGTTGGTAAAGCCTTACCGGATACTGAAATTAAAATTGCTGAAGATGGAGAAATACTTATAAAAGGGCCGCAAGTAATGCAGGGTTACTATAAAGATCCTGAAAAAACAGAAGAAGTACTTAAAAACGGATATTTCCATACGGGTGACATTGGAGAAGTAGACGCAGATGGATTTTTAAAAATAACAGACCGTAAAAAAGAAATGTTTAAAACAAGTGGTGGAAAATATATAGCACCACAGTTATTAGAAAATGCTATGAAGCAATCTCGCTTTATTGAGCAAATAATGGTTATTGGAGATGGTGAAAAAATGCCAGCTGCTCTAATTCAACCTAATTATGAGTTTATAGCAGATTGGAATGAAAGAAAAGGACTGGGATTATCCAATGACCCAAAAGCATTAGCTAATGACCCTGTTTTAATAAAAAGAATGCAGAAAGAAATTGACAGATTTAATGAGCGTTTTGGGAAGTGGGAAAAAATTAAAAAGTTTGAACTAACACCTGATATCTGGAGTATAGAAGATGGACACCTTACCCCAACTATGAAGATGAAGCGAAAAATTATTAAAGAAAAGTATATTTCATTATATAATAAAATCTACGAGCACAACTCATAGAATATCTCCTTAACATAATGTAATTAATTAAAAACGCCCTATCTCCATAGGGCGTTTCAACTAACAAAAAAACTCTGAAAAAACCGGATATTAACCGGCTTAGTATCTATCTAAGGTGATAGATAACCAACCTTTCATATATATTTACGAAGAAATAGCTAATATGGTTTTATTACAGAAGAGATAGTTTAATATATTGTAATGAATTAGACCCTAAAAGAGCGAAGGTTCAACAGTAATATTGAACCTTCGCTTTTATTAAAATAAAAATTTGTAATACTCCCGTACTACAATTATTTAATAACTTT
>CAYGMB010000055.1:0-9658 GCA_964350765.1 uncultured Flavobacteriaceae bacterium | reverse complement strand
AAGTATCGGCTTCCATCGAAACAACCCAAGTCCGAATAGGTGAAGAAATAAAATACACTATTACTGTTAACGCAGACACAACAGACATAGTAGTTTTTCCAGAAGGCCAAACTTTTTTGCATTTAGAAGTTATAGAGAGCTATCAGGTAGATACCACCTCTGAGCAAGCAAGAATAAAATTGCTTAAAAAATATGGCCTTACAGAGTTTGATTCAGGAAGTTACCTCATACCACCTCAGAAAGTATATATTAACGAAAAGCCATATCAATTAGATTCCTTAAGAGTAGAGGTTAGAGATGTACCTGTAGATACGACTCAACAAAAAATGTTTGATATAAAGCAAGCTCAAGATGTAGTGTCGCCACCTTTCAACTTTTTTAAATTACTGTATTGGATAGTTCCAATTTTATTATTGGTAGGTCTAGTTTTATTTATTTTATTCAGAAGAAAGAAAATTGCTGAAGCTAAAGAGGTACGATTACCACCTTATGAAGAAGCTTTAACAGCATTAAAAGAACTGGATAATTCAACATACTTAAAAGAAAACAAGTCCAAGGAATACTATTCGCAGTTAACCGAAATTGTAAAAAGATACTTAGACAGGGAAGTAGACGATACTGCTTTAGAAAGCACAACAGATGAGCTCATTGAGCGATTAAGATTGCATAAAGACGCAGGTAGTTTTGATTTTGATGCCGAAAACTTGAGAGAGCTAGAACAAATTTTAAAACGAGCTGATTTAGTAAAATTTGCTAAAATGCAACAAGACGCAGGACAAGCAAATGCAGATAGAGGAACCATCGAAGAAATTATTAATGAGACACACGAAGCAGTTCCAGAACCAACAGAAGAAGAGCTACTAGAGAATGAGCTCTATCTTGAAGAACTAAAGAAGAAAAAGCAGCGTAAAAAGAGAATTACATTTGCTGTAGGAGTATTTGTTGCAATACTGCTTTTTGGAGTGGGGTATGGATTTATTTCTGGTTTTGATAACTTAAAGGATACCATTTTGGGTAACCAGATGCGAGACTATGCAGAGGGTCGATGGATAAAAAGTGAGTATGGTAGCCCAGCCATAATTATAGAAACTCCAGAAGTATTAGTGCGTCAAGAACTTGTAAACGATTCTCTCACAAGCTTAATGGTAAAAGATCAAAATGTATTTAGTTTTGGAGATATACAACAGCCGCTTTATGTTAGTATTAGTACGGTTAATTATAGCGAACCACAAGACCAAACATTAGAAATAGCTTTAGATCAAGCATTGATTGAGTTTGAAAAAAATGGGGCAACCAATCTATTGGTAAAGCGAGATGATTTTGAAACTGAAAAGGGAATTAAAGGAATTAAGGCTAGTGGTACTTTTAATGTTAAAGTAACTGAAAACAAAATCTTAAAGGAAGAAAGTAACTATCAGTTATTACTATTTGCTCAAGAAACAGGGTTACAACAGGTAGTAATAACCTACCAGTATGATGAGCGCTTTGCAGAAGAAGTTGTTGATAGGGTTATAGCTTCTGTAGAATTAGAAATACAAGAAAATCAAGGAGAAAAGTAATGTTTGAGAATTTTGAATTTGTAAATCCTAATTTGTTCTGGTTGTTTTTATTACTTCCAGTAGCGATTGCTTGGTATTTATGGAAACGAAAGCAACAAACACCTGCATTAAAAATTTCTAGTACCCAAGGATTTAAGACACAAAAAAATTGGCTAGCTCGGTTTAAACCTGTGCTTTTTATTTTGCGATTATTAGCAATTTCAGCTTTAATAGTTGCAATGGCAAGACCCAGAACTGTAGATGAGTCTACAAGAACTAAAACAACCAAGGGGATTGATATAGTAATAGCGATAGATGTATCTGCAAGTATGCTGGCAAGAGACTTAAAACCTAACAGATTAGAAGCCTTAAAAACTGTTGCTGCACGTTTTATTAATGCACGTCCTAATGATAGAATTGGTTTAGTAGAATATGCAGGAGAAAGTTACACAAGAACACCTTTAACAAGTGACAAAAGTATTGTGCTTTCGTCTTTAAAAAAGATAGAATATAATACAGTTATAGAAGGAGGTACGGCAATAGGAATGGGATTGGCAACTTCTGTTAATAGACTAAAAGAGAGTATTGCTAAAAGTAAAGTAATTATTTTGTTAACAGATGGTGTAAACAACTCTGGTTTTATAGACCCAAAAATTGCAAGTGAACTTGCTGTAGAGTTTGGTATTAAGGTATACACAATTGGGCTAGGAACCAATGGTATGGCTTTATCTCCAATAGGTATTAGACCCGATGGAAGTTTTCAATATGGTAATCAACAAGTAAATATTGATGAAGATTTGCTGAAAGAAATTGCAGAAACCACAAACGGAAAATACTTTAGAGCAACTAGTAATACTAAGCTAGTTGAAATTTATGATGAAATTAATAAACTAGAAAAAACAGATATAGAAGAGTTTAAATACACAAACTATGACGAAAAATTTCGTCCTTGGGTTCTATTGGCATTAGGGCTTTTAGGGTTAGAGTTTATACTTCGTTATACGGTGTTTAGGAGTTTTATATAATTATGTATCAATTAGAACAACCCATATATTTTTATGTTTTATTCGCCATACCGGTGATACTTGTTCTATTTATTGGAGTTTTACTTTGGCGTAAGAACTTGCAACGCAAATTTGCAGATACCTCTTTATTTTCAAAGTTAGCTCCAAACAAGTCTACTTTTAAGCCTATCCTTAAAGTAATTGTTTTATGTCTCGCTGTTGCTTGTTTAAGTTTTGGATTAGTAAACCCAAAAATTGGAACTAAGCTAGAAACAGTAAAAAGAGAAGGTGTGGATTTAGTATTTGCTTTGGATGTTTCGAAGAGTATGGTAGCCGAGGATATCGCACCCAATCGCATTGAAAAGTCTAAACAATTAATTACACAAATTATTAATAGTCTAGCAGGTGACCGTATTGGAATAATTGGGTATGCAGGAAGCGCTTTCCCACAAGTGCCCATTACAACAGATTTTTCTTCGGCAAAGCTGTTTTTAAATAGCATGAATACAGACATGGTATCTTCACAAGGAACAGCAATCACAGAAGCTATTCAATTAGCTGAAACTTACTATGACGATGAAGACCAGGTAAATAGAGTTCTTGTTATAATTTCAGATGGAGAAGATCACGAAGGCAATGTTGCCGAAATGGCAGAAGCTGCTGCAGAAAAGGGTATTAAAATCTATACCATTGGCGTTGGGACTCTTGCTGGAGGCCCTATCCCTATAAAAAGAAATGGTGTACTTCAGTACTATAAAAAAGATCAAAATAATGAGCAAGTAATTACCCGACTTGGAGAAGAAACTTTAAGAGAGATTGCCGAGGAAGCCGATGGAGAATATATAGATGGTAGTAATACCAAAGAAGTAGTAGAAACCATCAAAGCCATTTTGAGCGGGATGAATAAAAAGGAGTTTGAAGCAAAGCAGTTTACAGATTTTAAAGATCAGTTTCAATGGTTTCTTGGTGGGGCATTATTTTTGTTATTATTAGATGTGTTTTTACTAGAAAGAAAAACAGCTTGGCTACAAAAACTTAATTTGTTTAATGAAAAAGAGATAGAATAATGAAAGTATTACAATACATTTTGGTTGCCAGTTTTATCTTCTTTGTAAACTCATTACACGCACAAGATGATAAAGAAAAGCAAAAAGAGTTAAGAGAGTCTCAACAATACCTTAGTGATGCTACCGATGCTTTAGAAGATAATAACTTCCCTCAAGCAGAGGCAGAATACAGAAAGTCTATTGCAATTAATCCTGCTAACGATACAGGCAAATACAATTTAGGAAACGCTTACTATAATAAGGATAAAAATGGAGAAGCAATGTTGCGCTTTAAACAAGCAGCAGCAGTTGCAACCAACAAACCAGAGAAGCACAAAGCGTTTCATAATTTGGGAAATACTTTTATGAATGAAAAAAAGTACAAAGAAGCCGTAGAGGCATATAAAAATGCACTTAGAAATAACCCAAAAGATGATGAAACTCGTTATAATCTTGCCTTAGCAAAAAAAATGCTTGAAGAAGAAAATAAAAATGGAGGAGGCGACGAAGGTGATAAAGAGCAGGAAAAGCAAGACCAGAATAAAGACGACCAACAAAATAAAGACAACCAAGATCAACAAAATGAAGGAGATCAAGGTGATAAAGAAAAAGACAAAGAACAAGATCAAGGCGAAAAGAAAGAAGATAAAAAAGAGGGAGATAACCAAGAAGATAAAGGAAAGCCAGAAGAGAAAGAAGATCAAGGAGATAAAAAACCTAAGCAACAACCCCAACCAGGAAAACTATCTCCCCAGCAAGTGAAGAGTTTGCTAGAAGCAATGAATAATCAAGAGAAAAAAGTACAAGAAAAAATTAACGCTAAAAAAACTAAAGGTGCTAGAGTAAAATCTAATAAAGATTGGTAGTAATGAAGCTAAAAAACTTTATATACGTACTATTTTTCACAATAGCTTGTTCTTTACAGGCACAGGTAACTTTTGAGGCCAAAGTGAGCAAAAATAAGTTGGGACTTAATGAGCGGCTTCGAATAGACTTTGAAATGAATCGAGATGGAGATAACTTTAGACCACCTTCTTTTGAAGGCTTTAGAGTTATTGGAGGTCCTAATCAAGCAATAAGTAATTCTTACATAAACGGGAAACGAAGTTACTCCAAAACCTACTCATATTTTTTAACTCCGCTATCTAAAGGTTCTTATAATATAGGTGAAGCGAGCATTGAAATTGATGGAACTTCTTACACTACTGCTCCAATAAAAATACAAGTAACAGATGCTGTAAAACTGGACAAAGATGGAGATAACCTCCAAGAGCTAGCGAGTGATAAAGTACATCTTGTGGCTGAAGTTTCTAAAATAGATCCTTACCTTAATGAAGCAATAACAGTTGTTTACAAAATGTATGTTTCTAGGGATGTTACTGTAAACAGTAATTGGCGAGAAATAGATACACCTAAGTATGCGGATTTTTGGAGTCAGAATATAGATAGTAGAGGAAATTACAAAGTATATGATGGCAAGTATAAAGGTGAAGATTATAGGTATGTGATTTTACGTACTACTGTATTGTATCCTCAAAAAACAGGTAAGTTAGAAATAGAACCACTCACGTTGGATGTGCCTATGGTAGTGCCAACAAATAGAAGAACAATATTTGGTGGTTACCTTCAAAAAAGAGTCAATAAAGTGGTATCTGCTGGAAAAAGAACAATTAACGTAAAGCCTTTACCTTTTGAAGGACGACCCGACGATTTTGCGGGAGCGGTAGGGAATTTTAGTTTTGATGTTTCAACCAATAAAACCATATTAGACGCAAATCAATCTTTGGAGTTAAAAGTAAAGGTTAATGGTAATGGTAACTTAAAATTATTTGATCCACCTTCTATTAAACTGCCAAGCGCATTAGAGGTATATGAGCCCGAAAGAAATGAAAATGTACGAACTAATGCTTCAGGCATGGGTGGAGAAATAGAAGAAACCTATACTATTGTTCCGCAGTATAAGGGAAACTATCCCATTAGACCTATTACATTTTCATATTTCGACCCTAAAACTGAAAAATACACAACACTTTCTTCTGAAGAAATTGTAATAAATGTAGAAAACGGTCCTTTAACTTCAGAAGCTAGTTCAACGACCGATACAAACGGAAAACAACCTGTTGTATTATCTCAAGACCAGTTTAAATACATAAAGCTATCAGCAAACTTATCACCTATTGAAACTATTCCATTTTTTAAATCTACAACCTTCTGGACATTACTAGGAACTCCGTTATTACTTATACCAATATTTATTTTTGTAGGTAGAAAGCGTAAAGAACGTCTTGCAGATGTTGCTGGGAATAAGACTAGAAAGGCTAACAGGTTGGCAAGAAGATATCTTTCTGAAGCAAAGAAAAACCTTTCTAACAAAGCAACTTTTTATGAGGCTCTAGAAAGAGCTTTGCACAATTACTTAAAAGCAAAGTTACAGATAGAAACTTCAGAAATGGATAAGGAAACAATTTCAAGTTTACTTGAAGAAAGAAAAGTTTCGAGCAGTACAATAGATTTATTTTTAAGAATATTAAAAAGTTGTGAGTTTGCTAGATATACACCTGCATCTACAACAGCAATGCAAGAAGATTATAATAGTGCAGTAGAAGTAATTTCAAGCATAGATAAACAAATAGTATTATGAGATCTATGAAATGGTATATAACTTTTTTAATACTCCTTTTTGCTAGTATTTCTATAGGACAAAACGATGCCTTATTTGATAAAGGAGTTTCGTTTTATAAAGAAAAAAACTTTACTGAAGCAATTAATGCTTGGAAACAAATTGAAAATGAAGGAAGCCATAGTGCTAGCCTATATTTCAATTTGGGTAATGCGTATTATAAGCTTAACAACATTGGTCCAAGTATTTATTATTATGAAAAGGCCTTACAACTAGCACCTAATGATGGTGATATAAAAAACAATTTAGCTTTTGCTGAAAATGCTAGAATAGATGCAATTGAGCCTTTACCAAAAAGTGTTTTTAGTAAATGGTATACTACTATAGCAACAATTTTTACTTTTGATGGCTGGGCTAAAACCGCAATTTTATTAATTATTCTTTTTTCAGTTTTGTTTTTGAGCTACTACTTTTCTTCTTCAGAAAGAACAAAACGCTTTTTATTTGTAAGTTCATTATTGTCTGTTGTTTTTGGGCTAATTTCTCTAGCGATGGCTTATCAAACTTATACAGACTATACCAATGACAAACCCGCTATTATATTTGCAGAAAGTGTAGAAGTAAAAAGCGCGCCTTCTGTTGGAGGACCATCTGTTTTTGTACTCCATGAAGGCACCAAAGTTCAAATTATCGATCAAGATGATGAATGGTTTAGAATTAAATTAGCCGATGGAAAAGATGGCTGGATTCCTAGTGCAGAGTTGAAGCAACTTTAATAATTTAAAAAACTTTTAACACTCTTTACTGTTTCATTGTATAATTTTGTAATCCAACAAATCTAGATTTGAAAGTTAAAAGTATTTTCTTTTTATCATTATTTCTACTGTTTATTGTAACTCCTGTTACTGTAAACTTGTTTGATATAAATGAAGATGTTTCTGCTTTTTTTTCAACTACTGAAGAAGAAGAAAAAAACAATAAAAAGAATATAAAAATAGAGATTTTATTTTCAAAGAGTACCAATGAGATTACTTCATCTCTCTACTATGAAGTTGGAAACTCATTAGGCTATTTCTTTAAAAACTACACAACTCCACATTTACATGTTTTAAGTCCACCCCCAGACTTATCATAAATACATTCGTTTTTTAGCCTATTTAGGCAAAGTTTAATTTAGAGTCAGTTTGTTAGTAATAATAGGCTCGAATATAAAATGTGTTTATGTTTAAAAATTTAAAGAGTGACTTACCAGCGAGTATAGTCGTATTTTTTGTAGCCTTACCTTTATGTTTAGGTATTGCTTTAGCTAGTGGGGCACCACTATTTTCAGGATTAATAGCAGGAATTGTAGGAGGTATAGTTGTAGGACTTATTAGTGGTTCCAGTATTGGTGTAAGTGGACCGGCTGCGGGTCTTGCTGCCATAGTTTTAAGCGCAATTGATCAACTTGGGTTTCAAATCTTCCTTTCGGCAGTTGTTATAGGAGGGGTTATTCAAATTCTATTTGGTGTAGCTCGTCTAGGAATTATAGGATATTTCTTCCCTAATTCTGTGATTAGAGGAATGTTAACAGGAATTGGTATAATTATTATTTTAAAACAAATTCCTCACTTTTTAGGGGATGACGATGATCCAGAAGGAGATTTTGCTTTCTTTCAAGTAGACGGGAAAAATACGTTTTCTGAAATTTTGAATGCTATAGGAGACCCTAGTTTAGGACCAACAATTATTGGATTATTAGCTCTTTCAATTCTTATTCTGTGGAGTAGTGTCCTTGTTAAAAAAGGTAAATTCTTTGAGCTAGTACAAGGTCCTTTGGTAGCAGTAGTAGTTGGAATTGTTTACTATACACTTACTAAAGGTACAGAATGGGGAATAACACCTGAGCATCTTGTTTCACTTAGTGAAAACAGGGAAACAGATAATTTGCTTACTCAATTTACAACCCCAGATTGGAGTCAAGCTTTTACTGGACCAGTACTATTAACAGCATTTACTATTGCATTAGTTGCAAGTTTGGAGACACTTCTTTGTGTTGAGGCGACAGATAAACTAGATCCAGATAAAAGAGTAACACCAACCAATCGAGAACTATTAGCGCAAGGAACAGGAAATGTTTTGTCTGGTTTTATTGGTGGGTTGCCTATAACGCAAGTAATTGTACGTTCTTCAGCAAACGTTCAATCTGGTGGAAAGACAAAAGCTTCTGCCGTAATCCATGGATTTTTATTAATTGGCTCTGTAGCAGCAATTCCTTTTCTGCTTCAAATGATTCCACTTTCAGTATTAGCTGCAATTTTATTCATTGTAGGATATAAATTGGCTAAACCATCTACTTTTAAAGCAATGTATAAAGGTGGCTGGACGCAATTTGTTCCATTTATAGTTACTGTAGCTGGAATAGTGCTTACAGATTTATTAATAGGTTTGGCAATGGGACTCGCAGTTGGAATTATTATTACACTTTATAAAAGTTATAAAAACTCTCATTTCTTGCATAAAGAAAACGAGGATCCAACAGATGGTAAGATAAAAATGACTCTAGCCGAAGAAGTTACTTTTTTCAATAAAGCAGCCATACTTAAAGAGTTGGATGCATTACCTGAGAATTCATATCTGGAGCTTGATGTTCGAAAAACAAGATACCTTGATAATGATATCATTGAAATCTTGGAAGACTTTGCCTTCAAAGCTAAAGAAAGAAATATTGATATTAAGCTTATTTCTGAAAGAGGAATTGTTGAAAACCCAGATAGCTTTATTGAATTTTTCAAACTAAGACCTAAAACTGATTAGGCAGTATTACAGATTTAAATAATTAAAAAATATTAAAATGAAAGCTCAAACAAAAGAAACACAAAATTCATATACCCCTCAATCTGCTATAGATGCACTTAAAGAGGGAAATCAAAGATTTTTAGCAACGAAACAAGCAAATAGAGATTTACTAGGTCAAGTTTCAGATACTTCGGGTGGTCAGTATCCATTTGCAGTTGTATTAAGCTGTATAGACTCTAGAGTACCTGCAGAGTTAGTCTTTGACCAAGGTATTGGAGATATTTTTAGCGCTAGAGTTGCCGGAAATATTGTAAATGAAGACATTTTAGGTAGTATAGAATATGGTTGTAAAGTTGCTGGTAGTAAAGCAGTAGTAGTTTTAGGCCATACAGCTTGTGGAGCTGTAAAAGGGGCTTGTGACGATGTTCAATTAGGTAATATTACTCCATTGTTATCTAAAATTAAACCAGCTGTAAATGCTGTTTCAGAACCTTCAGAGCAAGAAAACAGAAATAGCTCTAATAAAACATTTGTGAACGATGTTGTTTATAAAAATGTTGAAATGACAATAGATAACATGAGATCCAATAGTGAAGTCTTAAAAGAGATGGAAGATAACAAGGAAATTAAAATTGTAGGTGCTGTTTATGATGTTGCTGCTGGTGAAGTTGC
>CAYGMB010000054.1:6181-9718 GCA_964350765.1 uncultured Flavobacteriaceae bacterium | reverse complement strand
TGCTAGAGATTGTCTAAAGTTTGGGAAACATATGGTTACTGCCTCATACATTAGTGATGAGATGCAAAATCTCAATAAAAAGGTAACTGCAAAAGGCTTGGTTTTTATGAACGAAATTGGTCTCGACCCTGGCATAGACCACATGAGTGCTATGCAGGTGATAGACCGTATTCGAGATAAAGGAGGCAAAACGTTATTGTTTGAAAGTATTAGTAGCTCCAGAAAGTGACACAAATTTATGGCATTATAAGTTTACTTGGAACCCTAGAAATGTTGTTGTTGCTGGACAAGGAGGTACTGCAGAATTTATACAAGAAGGCACCTACAAATACATTCCATATCATAGATTGTTTAGACGCACAGAATTTTTGGACGTTGAAGGGTACGGAAGGTTTGAAGGCTATGCAAATAGAAACTCCTTAAAATACAAAAGCGTTTACGGTCTTGAAGATGTGCTTACCTTATATAGAGGAACCCTGCGACGCGTAGGATTTAGTAAAGCATGGAACATGTTTGTACAATTAGGTATGACAGACGATGGGTACAGTATCCCTAATTCTGAAAATTTATCATATAGAGATTTTGTAAACCTATTTTTGCCTTACTCACCAACAGACTCTGTAGAGTTAAAAATGCGTCATGCACTTAAAATAGATCAAGACGACTTAATGTGGGAAAAGCTTTTAGAGCTAGATATTTTTAACCCTAATAAAACAATAGGAATTAAAGAAGCAACCCCTGCAAAAGCATTACAACGTATTCTGGAGGACAAATGGACACTAGCTCCAGAGGATAAAGATATGATTGTGATGTACCATAAATTTGGATACGAATTAGATGGAAAGAAAAAACAAATAGACAGCACCATGGTCATTAAAGGTGATGACCAAACTTATACTGCAATGGCTAAGACAGTTGGATTACCAGTTGCAATGGCGGCGCTTAAAATTTTAAACGAGGAAATTACAACCCCAGGCGTACAACTGCCTATTGCAAAAGAGGTCTATGAGCCTATTTTAAAAGAACTGGAGAATTACGGGATAACCTTTAATGAAACACAAGTTCCTTATTTAGGATACAACCCTGATGGGGTTGTTGGATAAAAAAATTATCACTCAGGCATCACACAAAATAGCAAAAACCTAATTTTAGATTCCTTGTAAAAGAAGGTTACTTATTATATTCATAATGGTAATTACCTTCTATTCAAGAAAATCATTATAAAATATAGTAAAGTAGCCAATGAGCCTAATGCAGCTACAACATACGTTCTTGCTGCCCATTTTAAAGCATCTTTAGCACCTTTATGTTCTTGTTGTGTAACCATATTTTCGCGTTCTAGCCAAGCCAAAGCACGTTTGCTTGCATCAAACTCTACAGGTAGTGTGATAAAAGCAAATAATGTAGTAACTGCAAAAAGGATAATTCCTATTAAGAAAATGGTATTCCCTAGTAAGGACCCTGATACTGAAAGAATCAACCCAGCCATGATTACAATATTAGAAAGCTTACTACTTATCCCAACAGCAGGTACAATAGCACTTCGCATTTTTAACCAACTATACGCTTTTGCATGTTGTACTGCATGACCTACCTCATGTGCAGATACAGCTGCAGCAGCTGCATTGCGCTCATTGTAAACAACATCACTTAAATTTACCGTTTTATTTTTTGGGTTATAATGGTCTGTAAGTTGCCCTGGCGTAGAGATAACTTGTACATCTGTAATGCCGTTATCTGCCAACATTTTTTCAGCAATTTCTTTACCACTCATTCCATTTTGTAATCTAACTTTTGAGTAGTGTTTAAATTTACTTTTTAGCTTATTACTTACATACGTACTTACTAAAAAAATAATCCCTGCTAATATATAATATCCTATCATACTTATTACCCGAGCAAGCGGGTATCTATTTTAATTATTAAATCTAATTTCAATTAAATATAGCAAAAAGCATGCTAATTTATTATCCCACAATATTTACAATTTTGCCTGGTACGACAATAACCTTTTTAGGGGTTCTACCCTCGAGATAATGGGCAGTTTTTTCATGTGCCATTACGGCAGCCTCAATTTCATCTTTACTCATATCTAATGGCAATTCTAAAGTGAATCTCATTTTTCCATTAAAAGAAATAGGATATTCTTTGCTACTTTCAACCAAGTGGCTTTCATTAAATACTGGAAAAGAGGCCGTACTAATACTCTCACTATGTCCTAACTTCTCCCAAAGTTCTTCTGCTATATGAGGTGCATATGGAGAAATCAATACAAGTAAATTTTCTAATATTTCTCTGCTGGTACATTTTTGAGCAGTTAACTCATTAACGGCTATCATAAAAGTAGAAACTGAAGTATTAAAACTGAAATTCTCAATGTCTTCTTCTACCTTTTTGATGGTTTTATGCAACGTTTTTAAACTATCTTTTGTAGGTGCATTATCTGAAACCATAAAGCTTCCTTCGGCTCCTTGATGGTATAACTTCCATAGTTTTTTAAGGAAACTATGTACTCCAGTAATACCTGCTGTGTTCCAAGGTTTGTATTGCTCCAATGGCCCCAAAAACATTTCGTAAAGTCTTAGACTGTCTGCTCCATATTGTTCGCAGATATCGTCTGGGTTTACGACGTTGTACTTGGACTTGGACATTTTTTCGACATCTCTAGAAACTTTAAAAGTTCCGTCATCTTCAGTAATAAACTCAGCATTTTTAAATTCTGGGCGCCAGCTTTTAAAGGCTTCAATATCTAATTCATTCGAAGAATTAACAAATGATACATCAGCATGAATTGGAGTAGGAATAATAGTTAAACTTTCCAACATATAATCTTCCACGCTAGCAATCAGAGCAAGTCTCTTTTTTAGGTTATTTAAATAATCTAAATTTTCATTGGAATCAATATTTATCAATTCTTCTGAGTAAGTTAAATAAACATTCTCAAGACTTTTTATCAATTGAACTCCTGTTTGGTCATCTTCAGAATTATTAAAGAACATGTAATTTAACCTATATACAAATGCACTTGTCCCCAAAATCATTCCTTGGTTTATCAACTTTTTAAAAGGTTCATCTACACCTACAAAACCTCTATCGTGCATAAACTTTACCCAAAAACGACTATACAACAAATGTCCTGTAGCATGCTCTGCACCGCCTATGTATAAATCTACATTTTCCCAATAGGTAAGTGCATCCTCTGTAGCAAATACTCCTTCTCTGTTAGCTTGCTCTTCCATGTACCTAAAAAAGTACCAAGAGCTCCCTGCCCAGCCGGGCATGGTGTTTAATTCTAATGGGTATATGCCGTTGTCCTGAGACGTATCGACTGCGCTCGACGAGACAACCTTATCATTAGAAACAACAGTATTTGTATTGGTATCCCAAGCCCATACATCTGCTCTTCCCAATGGCGGTTCACCTTCTTCGGTAGGGAGGTATTTTTCTACTTCAGGTAGCGTAATAGGCAAATGTTCTTTAGCTATCATTTGTGGCATCCCGTCTTTATAATAAACTGGAAATGGCTCTCCCCAATAC
>CAYGMB010000054.1:3241-6171 GCA_964350765.1 uncultured Flavobacteriaceae bacterium | reverse complement strand
CTCATAAATAGCACGCTTTGTTGCTTTTTTATAATTCATCCCATTAAGGAAATCACTATTGGCAATCTTGGTAGTTGCTTTGTCTGCAAAGGCTTCTTCGCTAATATCTACACCTTCAAAAATATTTGGGATAGGAATATTAAAATGTTTTGCAAAATCGTAATCTCGCTGGTCACCACAAGGTACTGCCATTACTGCACCTGTTCCATAACTTGCAAGTACGTAATCTCCTATCCAAATTGGAATAGGCTCTTTTGTAAATGGATGCTCTGCATAGGCTCCTGTAAACACACCACTTATTGTTTTAACATCTGCCATACGGTCGCGTTCACTTCGCTTTGCAGTTGCTACAACGTAAGCCTCAACTTGCTCTTTTTGTTCTTCAGTTGTAAGTTGGGACACCAAATCATGCTCTGGAGCCAAGGTCATAAACGAAACTCCAAAAATGGTATCTGGTCGTGTTGTAAAGACTTCAATAGTAGCATCGTGGTCTTTAATATTAAAAGTCACAGAAGCTCCAACCGATTTACCAATCCAGTTACGCTGACTTTCTTTTAAAGCATCCGTCCAATCTATAGTTTCTAACCCTTGTAATAAACGCTCTGCATAGGCTGAAATACGCATAGACCATTGAGTCATTTTTTTACGAACAACAGGATGGCCTCCACGTTCAGAAACGCCATTTACAATTTCATCATTAGCCAATACGGTACCTAATTCTGGGCACCAGTTTACTTCAGTCTCTGCTAGATAGGTTAATCTATACTGCAATAAAATTTCTTGCTTTTTAGTTTCAGAAAAACTATTCCATTCATCCCCAGAAAAATATGCTACATCATCATCACAAGCTGCATCTACATTACTATTTCCTTCTGAAGAAAAAATAGAAACCAAAGTTTCTATTGCTTCAGCTTTATTGGTTTTATTATTATACCACGACTCAAAAAGTTGAATAAAAATCCATTGCGTCCACTTGTAATAATTAGGGTCGCTGGTGCGTACTTCTCTGCTCCAATCGAAACTAAAACCTATTTGGTCTAGCTGTCTACGGTAGGTTTTAATATTTTCCTCTGTAGTAACTGCAGGGTGTTGCCCTGTTTGTATAGCATATTGCTCTGCTGGTAACCCAAAGCTATCGTAGCCCTGTGGATGCAGTACATTAAATCCTTTGTGACGTTTGTATCGTGCATAAATATCACTTGCAATATATCCTAGTGGATGCCCTACATGCAGTCCTGCTCCAGAGGGATATGGGAACATGTCTAACACATAGTATTTGGGCTTATCGCTTTGATTACTGGCTTTAAACGTTTGGTTTTTTGCCCAGTAGTCTTGCCACTTTTTTTCAATATTGTTAAAATGATAATTACTCATGTCTTTCTTTTGAAAATAGGCGTCAAATTTACGGCTATTGTACGAAAGACAAAAGTTTAAACGTTAGTAAACTAATAGCATATAAAACTTGTTGAGCAGTCCTCTTTAGTTTTGTATTTTTACAACTAAATTCTAACCATAACGTATGGCATCTTCTTTTGAAAAATACCAAAAACGAAGATTGATTTCTTCTTACTTCTCGGTAGTAATTAGTATTTCTTTGGTGTTATTTTTATTAGGCCTTTTAGGGCTTTTGGTACTTAATGGTAAAAAAGTTGGCGACCACTTTAAAGAACAAATCCCTATTTCAATTTACTTAAAAGACAATGCAAAAGAAGTAGAAATAACACAATTAAAGCAAAGTTTGGCACTCGCAGAATATACCAAATCTGCCACTTTTGTTTCTAAAGAGGAGGCCGCTGAAAAGCATACTGCAGAGATTGGAGAGAATTATATGGAGTTTCTTGGATACAACCCTCTTCAAAATAGTATTGATGTGAGAATGATTGCAGACTATGTTACCCCAGAAAAAATTGAAGAGATTGTTGCCGAAATTTCAACTAAAAGCTTTGTGGATGAAGTGGTGTACGATAAGCCTCTTATTCAAAAACTATATGATAATCTTAAAAAAATAAGTCTTTGGGTACTTGTCATAAGTGGCGTATTTACATTTATTGCTGTTTTATTAATAAATAGTTCAATACGTTTATCTGTATATGCAAAGCGCTTTACTATCAAGACCATGCAGATGGTGGGTGCAACCAAACGTTTTATTAGACGTCCCTTTATATGGAAGAGCGTGAGATTGGGAATGTTAGGTGCATTAGTAGCAATGATAGGCATGGTGTTAGTGTTATTTTACCTCAATAAAACATTTCCGGAGCTACAATTGTTAGATGACACTTTGTTGCTTGGTATTTTGTTTGCCTTTATTTTTTTAATGGGATTTGTGATTACATGGATAAGTACATTTTTTGCAACACAACGTTTCTTAAACTTAAGAACAGATGAGCTCTATTATTAAAGTATTTGCATTTGTATGTATTGTATTGGTACTGCAAAGCTGCATAGTTATTACTGGGTCTCCCGAGGACTGTGAAGTTGTAGAAATTACGGTAAATAAAATTTTTGAAGGGGGTGAAAAAGACATTGTATTTGCAGAAGATAACGGAGACTTTTATTACATTAATAGAGGGCTTGAGCAGGGATATACTTTGGAAGAATTACGAGGATACGTTATAAATAAAAAAGCTACCTTGCATCTTGCAAATACATTAGTGGGATCCTCTAATCATATTGCACAAATAAAAGTTGACGATAGTATAATTTTTACTGAATTTTCTAAACAGCCAAACTAAATATAGAGTAACATCAAAAAAATAAGGTTTTAAATCTTGTAGATGTTTGATTTAAATCTTTTGACAAAAAATAAGTCTTTACTAACTTTAAAACAGAGCAATGAAAAGTAAAATAATTATCAAAAAACTTTTTTTAGGACTTGTAGTACTGTTTGTTTTTTACGGTTGCCAAAAGGAATTTAGTACTCTTACCGAGCA
>CAYGMB010000054.1:0-3231 GCA_964350765.1 uncultured Flavobacteriaceae bacterium | reverse complement strand
TTTAATAAAATGGATAACAATTGAAGACCTAGAAAACCAAATAGGCTCAAGTAAAGCTTATCTACAAATGCAAGAAATACTTAGCAGCCAACATAGAAATATTGTTAACATTGAATTACAGACTGATGAGATAGTCCTTATTGAATTAAATGGTCAGAGACATTATACATTAAAGTTAATTAATAACGACCTAACTGAGGAAAGCGATATTTTTTACAATTTAATATTTGAGGAAGATGTTTCAACTGGAGAAGTATTATCAAACATCTATAAATATGATCCAGATCCTAACTGGTTAGATGATACCACACAACCTTTTTTCGGTACTGTCCAGATTCTTCCCAATGACTATTTTGTATTATCTGATATTAATAAGTCGTCTGGCGCTGGAAGATGTGTTACTGGAGCATATGTAAACTGGGAGTGTAGCGAAAGCAATCCTCACGACCCAAATGACCCTATGTGTACGCAAGGCATATGGTGGCAATATTGGTTAAATCTAACTTACGGTCCTTGTCCAGATCCGACAGAAACAGAAATCGATGCTGGTGACTCTTCAACAGGAGGAGGCAACAGTAATAATGGAGGAGGTAATACAAACGGGAATAGCTCTAATACTGTTATCTTAGTTCCTTGCAATGTAAATGGAGGTTTCAATGACCCAAATGGAGGTGCTTGCATTCCAGTCGAGGACCATTTTGAACCCTACTTATGTAGTCAAAATCAATTGACACAAACACAAATAGACTGGATTTTTGCAAACCAAAGCAATACAGATAATGCAGAGCAAATACTACACTACCTAGAAAACAATCCTCAAAATGGATGCGTTGAAGTTGATTTTGAAAATAACTTAGTTTTTACAACCAGCTTTAAACAAACAAAGGCTTATTGTGTTTTACAATTATTACTGGATAGCAATAACAATTTATTTAGAAATACAGTTTCTCAATTTACTTCAAACGATTCTACCATACCTTTAGTTTTTGATCATGCACCTTTAAATAATTCTTCTACTGAGGCAAGTACTCATTATGATGAAGTAATTAATATCGCAGTAATAACACTTAACTCAAATAACAATAGTGCAAATGATAATTCTTTAATCATCGCTGGTTCCTTATTACATGAAACGATTCATGCTGAATTATATGGAATCATAAATACTGAAAATAATTTACCAAATCCTTTACCTTATTATCAATATCAATATATTTTAGAATTATTAGACTATTATTCAAATAATAGTTCCCCTGCTTTTACTATGTCCAATGCTCAGCATACATTCATGGTTGCAAATCATGTAGAACCAATAGCGTTAGCAGTTAGAAGTTTAGACGATAACAGATATCCACTTGAAAACTATTTGGCATTTGGTTGGGAAGGGTTGTATGACTTAGGTGTTTTAGCTAATGTTATAACTAGTCAAGATGTTTCAAATTATATTAATTTATCATCAATCCCTCTAAATGACTCTTATGAGACTTCATGCGACTAAAGTTTTATATATATTTATAGTTTTTACTATTTTTTCTTGTCAAAAAGAAAAAACAAACAAGTATTATCCTACTTACTCAATTGAAAATACAAAAAGATATTCTATTGGAAATAAGTTTGAGTTAGATGATAAACTTTCTGAAAACTATAAGGAACTGTTGTATTCAGAAAATGATTCTATTCCGTTTTTTATTATTGAAGACGACTCAACAAAAAATTATGTTCAACTAGATATATATAAAAATGGCCATTATGATAAGTATAAAAATGGTTTAAGAATAGTTAATGACACAATTTGGTTTGAAAAAGCTTATTCTATAGATAAATTAGACTCTTTATTGCCATTACATTATTATAATAATGGTAAGTTATTCTCCTCCTCAACAATGCCAAAAAAAGCTTTTGTATCTTTGACTGTCGATACTTCTGCAACTATAGCAGATTTAAAAGAGTATTATGCTAGGATTTTAACCTCTTACAAAAAAACTGTGGAAATTAAAAAAGATTCTACTCAACTATCAATTAAATGGATTTGGCTTAATTTTATGCCTCCTCCACCTAAACCTTTAGAATAAAATAACATCAATCAATAATCAAACAATCATGGGAGAACAAAAAAGAAAACTCGCAGCAAAGCAAAAGTCATTTATTTTTGAAGCAAAAAACTACAAATTTATGCTTATTGGCGTAGCATTTATTGCGGTTGGTTTTATATTAATGATGGGTGGAGGCAGCGATGATCCAACAGTTTTTAATCCAGAAATTTATAGTTGGAGACGCATTCGTTTAGCACCAGCTCTTATATTAATAGGTTTTGGTATTGAGGTGTATGCTATTTTATTAAATCCTCATAAAGAGAAATAACCTATGGAAGTATGGGAAGCTATTGTTCTTGGAGTTGTCCAAGGCTTCACAGAATTTTTACCAGTTTCCTCTAGCGGTCATTTAGAACTTGGCAAAGCCATTCTTGGTGACACCAGCGTTCCAGAAGAATCTTTGCTATTTACAGTTGTACTTCATTTTGCAACAGCACTAAGCACTATTGTTGTTTTTAGAAAAGACATTTTAGAAATCCTGAGAGGGCTATTCTCTTTTTCTTGGAATGAAGAAACACAGTTTATTTTTAAAATAGGAGTTTCTATGGTACCTGCTGTAATAGTAGGTTTGCTGTTTGAAGAGCAATTAGAAGCCTTTTTTGGAGGAAGTATTGCTTTTGTAGGTGCAATGCTTATAATAACAGCTCTATTGTTATGGCTTGCAGATAAGGCAAAAAACACAGAGAAACCTGTATCTTTTAAAAATGCATTTGTAATTGGTATTGCTCAAGCAATAGCTATGCTACCGGGTATCTCCAGAAGCGGTGCTACTATATCTACCTCTGTGTTATTAGGTAACGACAGAAGTAAAGCAGCAAGGTTTTCATTTTTAATGGTAATCCCACTAATCTTTGGAAAAATTGCAAAAGACCTACTAGGGGGAGAACTTACTACAACTGCTACTAATTTTACAACCTTAGGATTAGGTTTTCTAGCTGCATTTATTGCTGGGTTATTAGCTTGCACATGGATGATACAGCTTGTTCGTAAAAGTAAGCTTTCTTATTTTGCTATCTACTGTGTAATTGTAGGAGTCATAGCAATAATTGTTAGTTTTGTATAATGACATTAGAAGACTACCAAGCCGGACAGGTACTACTATTAGACAAGCCCTTAGAATGGACTTCTTTTCAGGTAG
>CAYGMB010000053.1:0-9838 GCA_964350765.1 uncultured Flavobacteriaceae bacterium | reverse complement strand
ACCAGTTGCAGCAGCAAATACTCTGTCTTTATTGGTTGGGTCAACGACAATTCTACCAATGTGGTCTGTGCCATCAAGCCCTATATTTGTCCAAGAATCACCTCCATTATCAGAGCGATAAACACCATCTCCATAAAAAGCTCCGGAAGTTGCACTTCCGTTTGCTTCTCCAGTACCTACATAAATTCGTTGTGAGTCTGAAGGTGCAATGGCAATATTACCTATTGAAGGTTTCCCTATTTCATCAAAAATAGGTGTCCAATTAGCGCCACCATCTGTAGTTTTAAAAACACCTCCAACAGCTGTAGTTACATATAGCACATCATCACTATCTGGAGATATTGCTACATCTGTTATTCTACCTCCAGTATTAAGAGGACCAATAAAATTCCAATCTCCGCCCTCTTGCGGATTTCTTGCATCCAGAATAGTTCGAGTTTGGGTAATTGCTTCGGCAATTGCATTTCTATTTATGTAATTGTCTGGGTATGCACGTTGCCAATACATCCATTCTTGAGGATATTCTTTTTTTCCTTCTGAAGTAATTTCTTGCTCTATTTTTTCTTCAGAATAAAAATACAAGGCTCCTAAACACAAAACCGAAAAGGCAACTAGTAGTTTGATATACAGATTTTTCATGGCTTTCTTTTTACTCAAATATACTGGATAGCAACGAATTGTAAAAGGGGTATAAAAGAAGTATCTTTAGTTTTCTAAATAATAGACTATGATTACAAGATTTACTTCTCTTTTATTTCTTTTTACTTTTTTTATTTCAACTATCGTTCATGCTCAAACTCAAAAGAATTTTGAGTATTTGGATGTGTTTCAGTTAGAGTATGCCTCAGACCCTCAGATCTCACCTAATGGAGATTTTGTTATCTATAGACGTATGGGTTTTGATATTATGGATGATAAAAGCCGAGGGAATCTTTGGGTAGTTTCAACCAAGGATAAGACTAAGCATTATAAGTTAACCTCTTCAGATAAAAATGAAAGCAATGCACGTTGGTCTCCATCTGGTGATCGTATTGCTTATACAAGTCCAACCGAAAATGGTAGTGAAATTTTTGTGCATTGGGTAGCAAATGGAGTTACAGCTAGGTTGACTCAACTAGATGGTAGCCCTTCAAACTTAAGTTGGTCGCCAGATGGAAAAATAATTGCTTTTACAATGAAGATTAAAGAAAAAGCACCTGTTATTGCTTCAATGCCATCAAAACCAAAAGGAGCAAAGTGGGCAAAAGCACCTAGAATTACAGATCGATTAAAACATGAAGCAGATGGTTCTGGATATATTGCGCCTGGGTTTACACATATTTTTACAATTCCTTCGGAGGGAGGTTCACCACGACAATTGTCTTCTGGTAGCTTTAATCATGCTAGCAACTTATCTTGGACACCTAGTGGAAAAAAATTAATTTTTTCAGCAAATAGAACTCCAGATTGGGAGTATCAAACTCGAAATAGTGAGGTATATGCTATCAATGTTTTTACACTACAATACGAGACATTAACAAGCAGAAACGGACCAGACTCTAATCCATTAGTTTCTCCAGATGGAAAATATATTTCTTATTTGGGATATGAAGATAAAGTGCAAAATTATCAAGTTACCAAATTACAGTTAATGAATATTGATGGAAGCGGAAAAAAGGAAATTTCTTCTAATCTAGACCGAAGCATTAAAAATGCTGTTTGGGCAAAGGATGGTAAAGGATTATATATAACTTACGATGATAAAGGAGCTTCAATAATCGCTTATATTTCTTTAAACGGAAAAGTAACAAATTTGGTTAATAACATGGGAGGAACTACCCTAGGAAGGCCTTATGCTAGTGGGAGTTTTAGTGTTTCTAGTAATGGGAAAATTGCTTATACCATTTCTCATCCTAATAGACCAGCAGATGTTGCAATAGTATCTAAAGGCGATAACGACCCAATGACTCTTACAAGTATTAATGAAGATCTATTAGCATATAGGACGCTAGGTGCTATGGAAGAAATTTGGTATAAATCTTCAATAGATGGTAGAGATATTCAAGGTTGGATTGTATATCCTCCTAACTTCGATGAGCGTAAAAAATATCCTTTATTAGTTGAAAATCATGGAGGCCCTGTTCTTAACTATGGTAATAGATTTTCTACAGAAATACAATTATATGCAGCTGCAGGCTATATAGTTTTTTACCCTAATCCTAGAGGAAGTACTAGTTACGGAGAGGAGTTTGGAAACCTATTATATAACAATTATCCTGGTGAAGATTATAATGATGTAATGGATGGAGTAGATGCTGTAATTGCACAGGGCAAAGTGGATTCAAATAGATTATATGTTACTGGTGGTAGCGCAGGTGGTATTATGACAGCTTGGATTATTGGTAAGAACAACAGATTTAAAGCTGCTGTTGTTGCAAAACCTGTAATGAATTGGATAAGCAAAACCTTAGTTGCAGATAATTATTTTTATTATTCAGATTATAGATATCCAGGGCAACCTTGGGAGAATTTTGAAAATTATTGGAAGTTTTCACCCATATCTCTAGTTGGTAATGTTGAAACCCCAACAATGGTAATGGTTGGTTTAAACGATCTACGAACTCCACCTAGTGAAGCTAAACAATTATATCATGCTTTAAAAATAAGAAAGAAAGAAACAGTTCTTGTTGAAATACCTGAAGCATCTCATGGGATAGCCGCTAGACCTAGCAATTTAATCACTAAAGTTGCACATACTCTGGCATGGTTTGAGAAGTATAAATAGCTCTATGAAGATTAAACCTTCTAAGTTACGTTTATAGTTCGAGTCTCATTAATTCAAGTAATTCTGCATTTGCAGATTTATGTCTAGAACCCTAAATTTTGACTAATTTTGTGTTTGTATGAAATTTAAACTTGAATCAGAATTCTCACCTACTGGAGATCAGCCAGAAGCCATTCAAGCTCTTGTTAAGGGATTGCAGGCAGATGAAAAATACCAAACACTTTTAGGAGTTACAGGTAGTGGTAAGACTTTTACCGTAGCTAATGTTGTGCAAGAAGTTCAAAAACCAACCTTGGTTTTAGCACATAATAAAACCTTAGCTGCGCAGTTATTTACTGAGTTTAAAAATTTATTTCCGAATAATGCAGTTGAGTATTTTGTTTCTTATTATGATTATTATCAGCCAGAAGCATTTATCCCAACAAGTGGTACTTATATAGAAAAGGATCTCTCTATAAATGAAGAAATAGAAAAAATGCGACTGAGTACAACATCATCTTTGCTTTCTGGTAGGAGGGATGTGTTAGTTGTTGCTTCTGTTTCATGTTTATATGGTATTGGAAATCCTATTGAATTTCAGAAAAGTGTTATAAAAATAGAAAGTGGGCAAGTAATTTCAAGAACTAAGCTTCTACATAGCTTAGTACAAAGTTTATATGCGAGAACTGAAGGTGAGTTTAGTCATGGTAATTTTAGAATAAAAGGAGATACAGTTGATGTTTATCCAAGTTATGCCGATGACGCTTTCCGAATTCATTTTTTTGGAGATGAAATAGAGGAAATCGAAGCATTTAATGTACAAACCAATGAGGTAATAGAAATCTACGACAGACTTACTATTTATCCTGCTAATATGTTTGTAACCTCACCAGATGTTCTACAAGGAGCAATTAGAAACATCCAAGATGATTTGGTTAAACAAGTAGCATATTTTAAAGAAATTGGGAAGCATCTTGAAGCTAAACGATTAGACGAACGTACTAATTTTGATTTAGAAATGATTCGTGAACTTGGCTATTGTAGTGGGATTGAAAATTATTCACGCTATTTAGATCAAAGGGAGCCAGGGACAAGGCCTTTCTGTTTACTAGACTATTTTCCAGATGATTATTTAATGGTTGTTGATGAGAGTCATGTATCCATACCACAAGTAGGAGCCATGTATGGTGGTGATCGCTCAAGAAAAGAGAATCTGGTAGAATATGGATTTAGATTGCCCGCAGCTATGGACAATAGACCACTTAAGTTTGAAGAGTTTGAAGCATTACAAAATCAAGTAATTTATGTAAGCGCTACCCCAGCAGATTATGAACTTGAAAAAACAGATGGGGTCTATGTAGAGCAAATTATTAGACCTACAGGATTATTAGATCCACCTATTGAAGTACGTCCTAGCCTAAACCAGATAGACGATTTATTAGAAGAAATACAACAACGTGTAGAGAAGGATGAGCGTGTTTTGGTAACTACTTTAACTAAAAGAATGGCTGAGGAATTAACCAAATACATGACACGAATTCAAATACGTTGTCGCTATATCCATAGTGACGTAGATACTTTAGAGCGTGTTGAAATAATGCAAGATTTACGTTTGGGGTTATTTGATGTATTAGTAGGTGTTAACTTATTACGTGAAGGGCTGGATTTACCAGAAGTATCACTTGTAGCTATCTTGGATGCTGACAAGGAAGGTTTTTTACGTAGCAATCGTTCCTTAACTCAAACAGTTGGCCGTGCAGCACGTAACTTAAACGGAAAGGCTATTATGTACGCCGATAAGATTACAAAAAGCATGCAGGCAACAATTGATGGAACAGAGTATCGTCGCGCAAAACAAATAGCTTATAACCAAGAAAACAATATAACACCAACTGCGATAAAGAAGTCTTTTGAAAATTCATTAACCAAAGCAAAACAACAAGCTTACACTTTTGAAAATGCAGAAAGTCTTTTAGCAGCAGAACCTGAAAGCGAATACCTTACAAAACCTCAAATTGAAAAGAAAATTCGCGATACTCGAAAATCTATGGAGAAAGCAGCTAAGGAGTTAGATTTTATGCAAGCTGCACAATTACGAGATAAAATAAAAGAGTTACAGAAGCAATTAGAAAAAGATTTATAACTGCCTTAACATAGATTTGCTGTGATATTAGTTAGATTGATTTGATGAGTAAAACAATACTTAATCTTAATAATAAAATCATACCTAACAGTATTAGGGAAGATGCAATCAATGCTCTACAACATTTCCCTGACTTATACGATTGTGAAATTACATTTAAGTTTAAAGAGAACATAAGAAAGTCTACCATGCAAGCGCAACCAATAATATCCAGCTTGTTTGGAAAAAAGGAAAATAGAAAATATATAATTTTAATAAGTAAGAATATTCAAATAGATGCTGAAGAGTTGTCAATTTTTGATATCCCTTCTAAAGTTATGGTTGGTTGGCTAGGCCATGAGTTAGGTCATATAATGGACTATAGATCTAGAGGTTTTTTTAACATGTTAGTGTTTGGGTTTAAATATTTATACTCAGATGCACACATTAAGGAAGTTGAACGAGCGGCAGATGTCTTTGCAATACAAAATGGGATGGCAGAATATATCTTAGAAACTAAAAACTTCATACTTAACCATGCGAGTATCTCTGAAAAGTATAAAGCAAAACTTAAGCGACTTTACCTATCTCCTGAAGAAATTATGCATATTGTTAATGAAAGTGCTTAACTGTTGTCGCTAACAAAAGCTTCCCACTCATTAAATTTTTTCTCTTTCATTACTCTAGCCATTTTAACTTGACCTCCTTTCTTTTTATTTTTTCCATTCCACTCATAAAAAATATTAGGAGAGACAGTAGCTACACGGATTCCTTTTAAGGATTTAGAACGCGCTACTTTGTAATTTTTATTGGCATTTTTTAAGCATTTATCTAAATATTGAGCAATTTTATTAGGTTCAATTTTGCTTTCTGTTCCTAAATACCATGAATGATAAAATTCATCATCAATTTTTACTGCTGAAAGTGTAAACTCAGGAATCTCAATGTCAAATTCTTGCTCTACCTCTCTCAATGCTGTTTCCATTTTATTGACCGAGAGTTGGGAGCCAACAACATTTAGAAAAAACTTAGTTCTACCAGTAATTATTATCTCTGCGCGTTCCTTATCTGTAAAAGAGATAGTATCTCCTATAATGTATCGCCAAGCTCCTGAAACGGTACTTATAATTAATACGTAATCTTTGTTTTCCTCAACTTCATCAATTTTGATAGATGGTGCATCATCGGTTAATGATCCGTCTTCTTTAATATACTTCGGTTCAAATGGAACAAATTCAAAGTAGATTCCATTATCTGTTACCAACCTCATGGCTGTGGTTTCTGGTCTATTTTGAAAAGCAATAAATCCTTCAGAAGCTAAATAGGTATCAATTATAGTAATAGGATGCCCTAATAATAGATTAAAACTTTTCTCATAGGGTTGAAAAGCCACACCACCGCTTGTGTAGACTTGAAGATTTGGCCAGATTTCATGTATATGTTCAAGTTTATTGTAGTCTATTACTTCTTTAAGCATTAGCTCAATCCATGACGGAATACCACTTAAAGCACCAATATCCCATTGATGTGCTTGTTGAGCAATAGTTTTTACACGCTCATCCCAATCATCTATTTTTGCAATATCTTCTCCGGGTTTATAGTATCCTTGAAACCAAAAGGGGATATTACTAGCACTAATACCACTAATTTCTCCTTCTAGAAAAGTACCTCTTTTGTTTAGATCTGTAGAGCTACCTAACATCATAATTTCTTTTTCGAAAAAATCTATTGGTAGCTCAAAATTAGATAATGCCCCTACTTGTTTTATTCCTGTGTTGCGGATGGCTTCACTCATATCATCTGTGACAGGGATACGCTTACTAGTTTTACCAGTTGTTCCGCTACTTAAAGCAAAATAGGAGGGAACTCCAGGCCACGTAATATCTTTTCCTCCTTCTATAACTTTATGCCACCACTCGTTCTTTATTTTGTTGTAATCATGATAAGGTATTGTAGCTGCAAATGTTTCTGTTGGAGAAGTACTATTTAGAATAGCCTTAAAATTATAGTGTTTTCCAAAAGCAGTATTTTTTGCTTTTTGAAGTAATTGCTGTAATACTTTTTCTTGAGCTACTTTTGGTGAGGGCTCTGATACGACTGCTCCTCTTAAATCAATTGCACTTTTAATGATAGCTCCTAGTATTGCCATTTTTATAGTTTTGGTTTTTTATAAAGATAAATTGATTTTAGGTTTATAGAAGAGCATAGCACTACATTTAATATAGATTTAAGAAATTTTTGATTTTCGCTAATGTATCTAAATTGTAGTTATTAAGTATTTATGCAATTACAATTAGAGTATTTTAGTTGCACTATTTTCAATTGTTTGAGACTTTAATTCATATTAATGTAAAATCCATAAAGAACTTAGAGTGCTTAAAACAATAAAATCTACATTGAACTAATAGTTGATAGTGAGATAAATATATTTACTTGATTTCAATAGTTTTTTAAGATTAGGTAATTTATATTTTTAATGAATCTATTCCAATTTTATAAATATTTCCAAAACCATTTTTAACGTTAGAAGATAGCTCTTTAATTTGCTTAACATTTTTAATAGTTACATCACTCTCATTCATTCGTTCACTTGTAAAATAAAAATTACCTTCATTCCAATCAATAAATGGGCAGTAGTCTAATTTTTTGGAGTTTATTGTTGCACCCATGTTTACAGCTTTAGTCCAGTTTCCTACAGAATCTTTCTTACTAATATATAAATCTCCACCACCTAACCCGTCTTCTCTACCAAAAGAACTGAATATAATTAGATTTTCATCTGGACTTATGTAAGCATTAAATTCGAAAACACCTGTATTAATTTCACTAGGTAGTGGTTTTGGATAAGTAAACGCTCCATTTATAAATTCTGATTTAAAAATATCTTCTCTTCCAACTCCGTTTTCTCTAGTTCCGGTAAAATATAAATTTCCATTCTCACTTAGAGAAGGAAAAAACTCATCTCCTTTTGTATTAATAATTGAATCTAAAGCAATAGGTTTTGACCATGTATTATCTACTTTATCACTATACCATATATTATAATCTTTTCTTGTAGTATCGTTATAAATAGGTCTGTTTGATGCAAAATATAATCTATTTCCATCATTTGCGTAAAACGGTTCAATATCTTGATATTTTCCAGAAATGTTTAAAACATTAGGTTCTGTCCAATTATGGTTTTTCTTATTAATACTTACCAGACACCTCTTATTTTGCTTATAGTCACCCAATGTGTAAATAAGTTCATTTCCTTGAGGATTAATGGCAATATCTCTTTCGTATAAATTTGTTGAAATTTTATTTTTTCCAAAAAGAGTTAAAGTATCTGCTCGTGCAGTTATATCAATTGAATGATTCTCTATACCACTAATTTGATTTTTTTGCTTACAACTAAAAGCTATAATTGTTACTATTAGTAGTAAGAATAAATTCTTATATATCATAATCTTTTATTAGTTAACTCTACAGGTTATTTCCTACCTTTTCTTAATAACCACAGCTTTACATATCTCATATATACCACATAACCTTGTATATAGCCAATGGTTAATCCAACTATACCATCTCTAAAACCGCTTTGTACGATGTAGTGTTTAAAAAATCCCCAAAATGGTTTAATAATAAAGTGATAGGGGGTAAGAGTACCTACTTTTTTATCATAATCTTGGGCTTGCCAAGTAGCGTATTTATTCATTTTTTCTAGATAATGATCTAGACTTATATAACTGTAATGCAATAATTTGCTTTGTAGTTTTAATATAGTTCCTTTAGTCGTAATTTCTTCATGGACAAATTTATCTTCATACTTGCATTGGTCCCTTCTAAACAGGCGTATTACTTTATCATTACGCCAACCACTATAGTTAACTCGTTGTCCCATAAAATGGTTAATACGTCCTATCCAATAGCCAGCTACGTCTTTGTTTGGTGGATTTTTAAGAATATTTTGAACTTCTTCTTGGAGTTCTTGAGTAACACGCTCATCCGCATCAAGAAGTAAAATCCATTCGTGTTTTGCTTGTGGGATTGCCCAATTTTTTTGGGAGGCTGGATAATCAAATTCCCTTTGAAGTACTCGTGTAGCTAGTTGCTTCGCTTTTTCATATGTACCATCTGTGCTATAACTATCTATTACTAAAATTTCATCGGCAAAATGTAGTGAAGCAATAACTGCTTCTATATTATGTGCTTCATTTCCAGTAGGAATAATGGCAGTAAGTTTTTCCATAGAGGATTACTCTTTTTTTAGTACGTAAGGTTTGTTATAGCTTTTAAAGGTAAAATGCCCCAATCGTTTTCTTATTTTAAACTTTCGAATAAAATTGAAAGGTCTGTTTTTTATGTCTTTTTTAGGTGCATGTACATAAGAGATGCAGGTTTCTATAATACGTTCGCTCGATGCACCATCAAAAAACGGATGTAGGTCTACAATAAATTCCGAAATGTTATCTAGCAAGCTTTGAGAAGGAGAGAGTGCTTCGGTTAATTTTGCGTCAATAGTGTTGGCTGTAGATGTATGTATTAAATAAGGATGCGGAAATGTATGCTTGTACGTGACCACAGGCTTTTTCTGTAACAAAAATTCTTGGATGGCTGAGGTTGTATCTGCAAATAATACCGTACTCTCTCTAAAAATAGGAATTAGGTTTGTAGTATCATGATAGGTAAAATAGTTGCCCTCTAGTGTTTTCCATTTTTCAATAATATGATGCAATACCATTTTAAAGTTATACTTGCCAGTTGTTGCTAGCCTTTTAATTTCTTGGAATACGTCTTCATCATGAGCTAGACTTAATCGCTCTGTGAAGGTAGAAGCGATCATGATTGTTGGAATAGCCTTTTGTGTCGTTTCTATTACTGGAAATAAAGGATCTACCTTACTCCAACCTGTTTCTATTACTTTAAAATGACCGTGTTTTTTTTCTAATTGTTTAAAGATAGAGGTAGTACTAGGACCTTGAGTACAGTAT
>CAYGMB010000052.1:0-9869 GCA_964350765.1 uncultured Flavobacteriaceae bacterium | reverse complement strand
TCTAAATTAAAACCTTTTAAGGCTTGAATACCCAGTTGATTTGGTTTTACAATTTTTGAACTACTCCAATCTATTTTAAATTTATTTTCTCTTGCCTCTTTAATAGTGAGATAATTTTTTGTTTTTTGTCTTCTTAAAAAACCTTCTCTAAAAACAGAATACTCTTCTTTTAAGTTCTCTTTAAATTGTGTAGAAGTCTCTTTTTTAAGTAAATCACCTACAACAGTTACGGCTCTTGAAGCATCGTTTACATGAACCACAGCGTGTTTATATTGAGGGTCAATCTTTACAGCAGTATGTGCTTTACTTGTAGTTGCCCCACCTATTAAGAGTGGTACCTCAAATTTTTGACGTTGCATTTCTTTTGCTAGAAAAACCATTTCATTAAGTGATGGAGTAATTAAACCACTTAACCCAATTACATCCACATTATGTTTTTTTGCTTGTGCAATAATTTGTTCTGGAGGCACCATTACTCCCAAATCTATTATTTCATAATTATTACAAGCCAATACTACCGAAACTATATTTTTACCTATATCGTGTACATCTCCTTTTACAGTAGCCATAAGAATTTTTCCAGCTGAAGAGCTATTACTTAAAGAAGGGTTTTTCAACTTTTCTTCTTCAATGTAGGGTAATAAATATGCAACAGCTTTTTTCATTACTCGAGCGCTCTTTACAACTTGTGGTAAGAACATTTTTCCACTCCCAAACAAATCTCCAACAACATTCATCCCCGTCATTAGGTGACCCTCAATAACTTCTATTGGCTTATTAGATGCTAATCTTGCTTCTTCAACATCTTGTTCAATATATTGATCTATTCCTTTTACAAGGGATCGTGTAATCCTATCTTGCAAAGTATCATCTCGCCATGCAAGGTCAATAGCTCGCTCTTTGGTTGTTCCTTTTACACTTTCAGCAAAATCTAATAAACGCTCTGTTGCATCCTCTCTCCTATTTAAAATAACATCTTCTACATAATCCAACAATTCTTTTGGTATATCATCATAGACCTCTAGCATAGTTGGATTTACTATTCCTATGTTCATCCCAGCGTTTATGGCATGGTATAAAAAAACCGAGTGCATCGCTTCTCGTACTGTGTTATTTCCTCGAAAACTAAAGGATACATTACTCACCCCACCACTTACACTACAATACGGTAGGTTTTCTTTTACCCATCTAGTTGCTTCAATAAAATCAATAGCATTTTTGCGGTGTTCGTCCATTCCAGTTGCAACTGGGAAAATATTAAGGTCAAAAATGATGTCTTGTGCTGGAAATCCAACTTTAGTAGTTAAAATATCATAGGAGCGTTTAGCAATTTCTATTCTTCTTATGTAGTTATCTGCCTGCCCTACCTCATCAAAAGCCATTACAATTACAGCTGCTCCGTATCTCTTAATCTTTTTAGCTTGTTCGATAAAAACTTGCTCTCCTTCTTTTAAACTAATAGAATTAACCACACATTTACCCTGTACTACTTGCAAACCTGCTTCAATAATTTCCCATTTTGAGCTATCTATCATAACAGGAACTTTAGCAATATCTGGCTCTGCCATAACCAAATTTAAAAAGTTCACCATAGCTTCTTTTCCATCAATAAGCCCATCGTCCATATTAATGTCTATAATTTGAGCTCCTCCTTCTACTTGCTCTCTAGCAACTGTTAATGCTTCCTCGTAATTTTCTTCCTTAATAAAACGTAAAAACTTTCGAGAACCTGCAACATTAGTACGCTCACCAACATTAATAAAATTACTCTCTGGTGTGATTACCAAAGGCTCTAAACCGGAGAGCTGTAAGTATTTATTTTCTGTAAATAGTTGCATTATTACTTTAGTGTTTCTTGGTAAGAGATTTTAAAAGGCCTTGGCGAGTAGTTTTTTGCAACTTGGGCAATAGCTTTTATATGTTGTGGCGATGTCCCACAACAACCACCAATTATGTTTACCAATTGTTTATCTAGATATGTTTTAATTTGTGTTGCCATTTGTTCTGGTGTCTCGTCATATTCGCCAAAGGCATTAGGTAAGCCAGCATTAGGATGTGCAGAAATTCCTATTTCTGTTCTATTAGCTACTACTTCGAGGTGTGGTAATATTTGTTTTGCTCCAAGTGCACAATTAAACCCAACACTTAACAATGGAATATGTGAAATTGAAATTAAAAAAGCTTCGGCAGTTTGTCCAGATAGTGTTCTACCAGAAGCGTCTGTAATGGTACCACTTACCATTACTGGAGTATCTATAGTGCGTTCTTCTTTAATTTCGTCTATAGCAAACAATGCTGCCTTTGCATTAAGGGTGTCAAAAACAGTTTCTACTAATAAAATATCAACACCTCCGTCCAACAAAGCTTCTACTTGTTGCCTGTAAGCTATTTTTAATTCATTAAAAGAGATGGCTCTATAAGCTGGATCATTAACATCTGGAGACATGCTGGCTGTTTTATTTGTAGGCCCAATAGAACCTGCTACAAATCTTGGCTTATGCGGTTCTTTTATAGAAAAATGCGTAGCCACTTCTTTAGCAATTCTTGCAGATTCATAATTAAGTTCGTACACCAAATCTTCCATTTCATAATCTGCCATTGCAATAGTAGTCCCAGAAAAAGTATTGGTTTCTACAATATCTGCACCTACTTCAAAATATTTTTTATGTACTTCGGCGATTGCTTGCGGTTGAGTAATTGACAATAAATCGTTATTTCCTTTAAGTGAAACTCTAAAATCTTTAAACCGTTCACCTCTAAAGTCTTCTTCAGTAAAATTATAAGCTTGCAACATAGTACCCATGGCACCATCTAGAACCAATATTCTTTCTTGTAATGCTTTTATTAAAGTATTCATTAAATTTTTTCTAGTGCTTGAGCAATATCACTCATAATGTCTTTTACATTTTCTAAACCTACAGAAACTCTAACAAGACTATCTGTTATACCAGCTTCTACCCTATCTTCTACAGATAATTTACTATGTGTTGTAGAAGCTGGGTGCGTAATAATTGTTCTTGTATCTCCTAAGTTTGCCGAAAGTGAACAAAGCTTTATTGCATCTAGAAATTTTCTGCCTTGCTCAACACCTCCCGTTATTTCAAAAGCAACAATACTACCTCCTTGTTTCATTTGCTTTTTTGCAATTTCATACTGTGGATGCGATTTTAAAAAAGGATAAGCCACTCTTTTTACCGCTTCATGTTTTTCTAAGAATGTTGCTATTTTAAAAGCATTTTCGCAATGCTTATCTACACGTACCGAAAGTGTTTCTAGGCTTTTTGACAACACCCAGGCATTAAAAGGTGATAATGCAGGTCCTGTATTTCGGGAAAACAAGTATATTTCTCTTATTAAATCTGCTCTACCAACAGTTACCCCACCAAGTACTCTTCCTTGTCCATCAATTAACTTTGTTGCTGAATGTATTACCAGATCTGCACCAAATTTTATAGGCTGTTGTAAATAAGTCGTTGCAAAACAATTGTCAATAACTAATAGCAAATTGTGTTTGCTTGCAATAGCAGCCAAGTATTCTAAATCTAGTAATGCAACTGAAGGGTTAGTAGGTGTTTCTGCGTATAGTATTTTTGTGTTAGGTTGTATATTATCTTCTATAGTCTCTGGTGCTTCAATTGAAAAATAACTTGTTGTAATATTCCATTTTGGTAAAAACTTAGTAAATAAGGTATGTGTACTTCCAAAAACACTACGACAACTTACAATATGATCGCCGCTACTTAATAATCCTGCAAAAGTTGAAAACACAGCAGACATCCCAGTTGCAAAAGCATGTCCAGCTTCGGCACATTCTAGTAAACACATTTTTTCTACAAATTCACTAGTATTAGGATTTGTAAACCTACTGTAAATATTACGTTGCTTTTCTTCAGAAAAAGAAGCTCGCATATCCTCAGCATCTTCAAAAACAAAACTAGACGTAAGATATAAGGGAACCGAATGCTCTTGGTGTAATGACCTAGGTGTTTGTGTTCTTATGGCGTCTGTTTCAAAATAACTCATAACTTCTTTCCGTTTAAAACAACAGTATAGGTAACAGCTACAGACTCCTCTAATGTAATGGAAACCGAGCAGTACTTTTCGAAACTCAAGGATGCTGCTTTAAGTGCCTTGGCTTCTACAATATCACCCTCTAAAAAAATAGTCACGTGTATTGACTCAAAAGGTTTTGCTTCTTTAATTTGCTTTCTAGTACCTTCTACTTCGATTTTATAATCTTTTATTAGTTGCCTTTGCTTTTTTAGAATATGGATTACATCAATAGCACTACAACCGCCAACACCCATTAGTAATAACTCCATTGGACTTGCCCCTTTTGCATTTTCTTGCGATGTATTATCTATTAAAATTGGAGTGTTAGTTTTACCTAGTGCTTCAAATTGATAATCATTGTTTTTTCTAGCTAGTGTTACTTTCATAATAATTTAGTTTAGTTTATCACTTAGTCGCAATATATCTCCAAAGACACCACGTGCAGTTACTGAAGCACCTGCTCCAGCTCCTTGAATAACGATTGGGTTTTTACCATAACTTTCGGTATAAATTTCAAAGATAGAATCGCTTCCATTTACTTGACCCAACATACTGTTTTTTGGAACTGAAACCAATTTTACATCTAGAATAGCACCATCAGATTTTGATAAATCACCATGTAAATCTCCAACATATCTCAAAACATGATTTGGTTTTTGATTTTTCTTTTTAATTCCGAATGGAACATCAAATTCTTTAATACGTTCTAAAAACTCTTCTTTAGATACTGTTCTGAGCTCTTTAGGTATTAAATTTTCAATAGAAATATCACTAAACTCATTGTGTAAATCTAGTTCGCGAGCTAATATGAGCAATTTTCTTCCCACATCATTTCCACATAAATCTTCACGGGGATCTGGCTCTGTATAGCCATTAGAAATCACTTTGTGAAGTATGGAACTAAACGTTTCTTCTTTTTCTGAAAAACTATTAAATAAAAAGCTCAGCGAACCAGAAAACACACCTTTAATTCGTGTAATATTTTCGCCAGATAAATGCAATAACTTTATGGTGTCTACCAACGGGAGCCCTGCACCTACATTGGTCTCGTACAAATATTCCTTATTCTTTTCTGAAAGTAATTTGCGAAGTGTATTATAAAACCCCAGTCCTATAGTGTTTCCAATTTTATTGGACGAAACCAAATTAAATCCATTATCAACTAATAAAGGGTAATTTTCTGGAAACTTTGAACAAGCTGTGTTATCTACAGCTATTAAGTTATCAAGGTTGTTTCTTTTTGCAAAAGCAATTACATCTTTAACAGTATACTCATTTCCTTTTTCTGAAACAATCCAGCGCCAATCTGCATTGAAACTATTTAAAGAAAACACCACCTTTTTAGAATTCGCAATAGCAAAAATATTGAGTTCAATATCTCTTCTTGTTGCTATACTTCTTCTTGTTTTTTGAATTTGTTCAATAAGTTTTCCACCAACATTACCATGTCCAAAAACAGCTATGTTAACCCTTTTCTTTTTTATAGTTTCTAAATCGATTAATGATTTAGGTTTTTCAAGTGTTTGCGTACTCATACTTTTGTTTTTTTATCGTCTTATTGTTAAAAACTAATGTCAATATTTTTCTTAATTGATTGTATTCTATTAAAAAAGCATCGTGTCCATGAATAGAAGCGATTTTATAGTAGCTCACATTATTTTTTACTAGCCGTAATGCTTCATAAGCAGTAACTATTTCACTATTTACATAAAACCCATCAGTATCAATTCCAACTAAGTGAATATTACTTTTAATTTCTTTTACACTAGCTAGAAAATTTCCTGTTTCTCTGGCAATATTGTGTGTGGCTAACAGATGATTCATTAGCTTATAAGAAGCTAGTTTAAATCTTTTTGAAAGACTTTCTCCATGATGCAACAGCCAGCTTTCTACATTGTAGATGTATAAGTTTTCGTTTATACTTCTATTAAATTTTGAAGACAACGATTGTGGGGTTCTATAAAATGTCATTGCATGTGCTCTAGCATCTTCGATTGGAGTTATAGAGTTATTTAAAATTTGCTTTTGTACTCTACATTGAGCAATGAGCCAATCTGTAGCTTTCCAGTCTGATGCAATTGGAATTAAGTGTTTAATGAGTTTTGGGCTTAATACAGCCATTTGCCAAGCAATACAACCTCCTAAAGATCCTCCTATGACGGCGAAAAGTGATTTTATTCTTAATGCCTCAAGTCCATTTAAGAATAGTTTAGCAATATCATATATCTCAAAATCTTCATAGTTTTCAATCAAAAAACCATCGTGACCATTACCAGGCACATTAAAAGAAAGTATGGTATAGTTAGCGGTGTCAATAATTTGATTCTCCCCAATAATTTGACGCCACCACCCATTAGCTCCCGTTACGTTACTATTTCCTGTTAATGCATGATTTACTAGTACAATAGGAGCTTCACCAATGGGTCGTCCAAAAACTTGATAACTCAAGGGTATACTTTGATATCTTGCACCATTTCTGGTTTTATAATATGGAATGTTTAATTTCTCTATCATTTTATAAAAAAAGCAATATTCTAAAAGCTTTAGACAACTGCTACTGGGTTAACTAATATTAAAAATGATATCGAGAAAAGTGAACAAGAATGTGTTCCTTTTGTTTTTGTTATCTATCTAAATACAAATTTAGTAGAATGTAGCACCTTCCCTGATAGGTCAGGAGGTTGCTAAGGCTTCTAAGGGTCTAATCCCTCCACCTTTCTTGATAACATTTCAATAAAGCTTTGAACTTTGTAAGCACAAATATTCAAAATTAAAATTGAACTATCCAAGCTTTTTAGATTTTTTTTCTAAAAAATATTAATTTTAATATTTATTCCGAAAATATTTCTTTATTATTAATTATAAGGGATAATTATTCACACTTTATAAATATAAACATGCTTTCGATTTTGTATGTAAAGTACTTTCCTTATTTTTGTCGCTGTAAATTACAGAGGATAGATTTGACTGATTGCAACCTCTTCAGAATTGGAATACCAATGATGAGATTTCGTATTAAACACGAAATTAAAAATGCTAAAGGCAGTGTAAACTCCTTTCGACGTTCTCGTCAAATCGCCTAAAACATAATTTTAATTTTAAACCATTTTATGGCGTATTTATTTACTTCAGAAAGTGTTTCTGAAGGACACCCAGACAAAGTAGCAGACCAAATTAGTGACGCTTTATTAGATAATTTTTTAGCTTTCGACCCAGAATCCAAAGTAGCCTGCGAAACGCTAGTTACTACAGGGCAAGTAGTGCTTGCAGGAGAGGTAAAAAGTGACACGTATCTTGATGTACAAACCATTGCTAGAGATGTAATCAATAAAATAGGATATACCAAGGGAGCTTACCAGTTTAGTGGTGATTCTTGTGGTGTAATTTCTTTAATACATGAGCAATCCCAAGACATTAATCAGGGTGTAGACAGAGCAAGTAAAGAAGAACAAGGTGCTGGTGACCAAGGGATGATGTTTGGGTATGCTACAAAAGAAACTGAAAACTATATGCCTTTGGCGTTAGATATTTCACACAAAATATTAATTGAGCTTGCTGCACTAAGAAGAGAAGGAACTCAAATTCCATACTTAAGACCTGATTCTAAAAGCCAAGTAACCATTGAATATAGCGATGACAATATTCCACAGAAAATCGTAGCTATTGTAGTTTCTACACAGCACGATGATTTTGATGCAGACAATGCTATGCTAGCAAAAATTAAAAAAGATATTGTTGAAATATTAATTCCTCGTGTAAAGGCGCAATTGCCACAATACGTTCAAGATTTATTTACAGACGACATTACGTATCATATTAATCCTACAGGAAAATTTGTAATTGGAGGCCCTCATGGAGATACAGGATTAACAGGACGTAAAATTATTGTAGATACCTATGGAGGTAAAGGTGCACATGGTGGTGGTGCTTTTAGCGGAAAAGATCCAAGTAAAGTGGACCGTAGTGCTGCTTACGCCTCTAGACACATTGCAAAAAACCTAGTTGCGGCTGGGCTATGCGATGAAGTACTAGTACAGGTATCGTATGCTATTGGTGTTGTAAAGCCAACTTCAATTTTGGTAAATACCCACGGAACTGCAAACGTAAACTTAACAGATGGCGAAATTGCAAAAAAGGTAGCTTCCATTTTCGATATGCGTCCTGCTGCGATTGAAAGTCGATTAAAACTTCGCAACCCAATTTATCAAGAAACAGCTGCCTATGGCCATATGGGTCGAAACCCAGAAGTAATTACAAAGACATTTGAAAGTCCATACAATGGTAAAATTGAAAAAGAGGTAGAATTATTTACTTGGGAAAAATTGGATTATGTTGAGGCTGTTAAGGAAGCTTTTAATCTATAAAAAAAGCTTACATAACCTACATTAAAGCCACTCTTGGAGTGGCTTTTTTTATGTTTAAAGCTTCATTAAGTAAACATAATAGTAACAAAACAACCTACCCTGCGACTAATACAGCAGAACTTTTCAAAATTGAGTTTTCTAACTCAAAGTTTTTTCCGAAATTGAACACGCATTCCGTAGTAGGAATTTCAAAGAATTTGCTAACCATATAAAAGGCACCACTATGTCTGATGATTTTGATTTATTAGAAACCGAGTCTAACTCTAAACAAGAAAAAGTAGAAGTAAACTGGGGCAAAGCAGTTGACCAAATGAAGTCTAAGCTTGCTACTGAAGATGACCCAGAAGCACGACAAAAAATATTAAATGCCACCCTAGACGATGTGGTGGGCATGGCAGAAAAAGACAGAACCTCTCTCTTAGATGCTATTAAAGACCTTACTGATTATCAAGACGAAGTTGGAATCATCTTTGAAAAATTCTCTACCTTAAATGCTGAGGAGCAAAAAGTCATTGATAATGCGCAAAAAGCATTAGAAAGAGCACAACAAGCACTTGAAGATGCAGAAAACGTAAAAGACAACTGGTGGAACAACCTTTGGGGTCGTAAAGCACGTATTAAAAAACGTGAAGCAGAATTGGAAGCTGCAAAAAAAGTACGCGAAGGAGCTGATATGAAAGCAAAGCAAATGTTTCAAGAACGTATAGAAAATGCAGATGTACAAACCTTACTTAATGAGCTTTCTTACAAAAGTCAGGCTGCAGTTACACGTTTAAAAAATCGTGAAGTAGAAATAAAAGAAGTAGAAGACAAATTACAAGTTGCCATTGTAGAAGCAAGTAAAAACCACACTAGGGCACTTGAAAAGAAGAAAGAAACCGAAGACAAGCTAGAAGAGCAATACGCTTTATTAAAACAAGCTAGACAAGCACTAGAAGAAATTGCAGACAAGCAATCTACTGCCTATTCTGAAGCTATTGGAAAAGTAACCGAAATAGAACAAAAAGTAGAAGAGCTTGAAGGACTAAAAAATGCATATACTACTCTTGCAGCAAGTAAGGATAGTTTTGTACACAAGCACAATCTTACTATAAAAGTATTAACCTCATTGCGCAGTAATTTACAAACCCACCGTGCAAAACTTAAAAGTGACACCGATGAGCGTTTAAAGTACTATGATGGCTACGTAGTAGCCCTTAAGGCCAGAACAGACCAAGAGTTTGCTGCTATCCTAGAACACTTAGGAGTAAAAACAGATGAGCATATTGGACAAACCCTTGCTGCAATGCATACCGCAAGTGCAAAAGCACGTCAAGAAATGATGGATAATATTCCAGTTCATGAAAAAGTGATGCAAGGAGTGTATTCTAGCTATGCAGAATCGCTTCAAGAAATTAGGCAGAAAGATGCAAAAATTCAAGAAGAGTTTGCAGACCGCTATGGAATAGACAT
>CAYGMB010000051.1:2292-9997 GCA_964350765.1 uncultured Flavobacteriaceae bacterium | reverse complement strand
ATTCAACCAAGTGCCTAAAAATATTTAAGAGATAAGAGTCTGTCTAAAAAGTAAATATTTATCTCTGTTCGAATGCAGTCGAGAACTATAATTTACAAATTATAAAAGTGGGTTTCGACTAAGCTTGACCTGATAAGTTATTTTTATAGACTTTTTAGACAGCCTCTTTAGGTTAAACTCTATTGCCCTGGAACATCATAAAAAAATTGTTCTCGTACAATTTTTCCATCTTTTACTTCGTAAACACTAATTTCGGACATCTGGCTTCTTTGTCCACTAGGTTTGTGTGTGGTATCCATTTCATGCCTTATACTAAACCAGTTATCTGCTACAATAGGAGCACTTGCTTTAGTACTGTGTACTTCAAAATTTTCCTCCCACCATTCTCCTTTTTTTGCTACTTCCTCCATACCTCTTGCTATAGGGTTTTCAGAAGATCCTTCAGGTTCTATGCTCACTATATTTGGGCTGTATAATTCTTGATAGCAACGTTGTTCATTACCACTATTACACCATGCTACTAAGTTGTCTGCGATTTCTTGAGTTGTCATAATCTATAGTTTTAAAAGTTAGGAAATTAAAGATACAAATTAGTTTACCTTGTAATGTTACCTCTATTTTACTTTACTGAAACTTTAACAACACTTTTTCTCTTTCTCGTAGATAAAAATACCCCAATAAAAATAAGTACAGCAGCGACAACGCGTAATGGAGTTAGTTTATCGGCACCTGTAAGAATAGCAAAAACAGCAGCTAATAGGGGTTGTAAATAGATAAATGCTCCAATGGTTGAAGGGCTTAACTGTTTAAGTGCATAAATGTTAAATAAATACGTAAGCACCGTTGTGCCAACTACAACAAACGCTAGTTTCCAAACCGAATCAAAACTTAATTCTAGCCAAGTAACTTCAGAAAATTGAGAAAAACCAATAGGAATATTTATAATTACAGCAAACAAGAAGAAAAATTTCATAAGTGTTATACTGCTATATTTTTCAACAAGTGGTTTTACAAAAATGAGGTAAAAGGAATAGGATGCCGCATTTACAATAAAGAGGATATTTCCTAATGGAATGTTTGGAGCATTGGGTTGTGTTTTTATTCCAAATAAAATTAATAGTAGCGCACCAATAAGTCCAAGTCCAATACCAATAGACTTAAGCCAAGTTATTTTCTCTTTTAAGAAAAAAGCCGATAAAATAAGTAGTAAAACAGGCGATAAAGTAATTACAACAGAACTATTAATAGGTGTAGAAAGTTCTAAGCCTTTAAAAAACATATTCATGTTAAGTACCATCCCAAAACAAGCACAGGCAATAATTCGAAGCCAATCCTTTCGGTCAATTTTTTCGCTAGGATAAAACAAACTTATAATCCAAAATAACAAAGCTGCCCCACCTACTCTTAGTAATATAAATCCATAAGGGCCTATAATGTTGGGCATTAATCCTTTTGCAATAGTGTGGTTTACACCATAGATGGTACTTGCTGCGGTTGCGGCTATGAGTGCTAGAATTCGAGGATTCATTACTTAAGAGTGGATTGCTTGTTTTGCTGCGGCAATTACTTTTTTACTATTTCCAATAAATATTTGATTGTTATAAACCAGAACAGGCCTTTTTAAAAACGTATAGTGTTCTAGTAGTAAGTTTTTAAAGTCTTCTTCGGTAAGGCTTTTGTCTTTTAGGTTTCGTTCTTTGTACAAACGTGCCCGCTTGCTAAAAAGTGCTTCATAACTGCCCGAAAGTTGAAAAAGCTCCTCTAGTTGTTGCTTGGTGAGGGGATTTGCTTTCATGTCTTGCTGTTCAAAAGAAGCAGGGAGTTCTAACTCTTTAAGTATCCTTTTGCAAGTGTCACAGGTTGAAAGGTAGTATAGTTTTTTCATAATATCTCTGCTTAAATAATATCCTCTAAAAGTGATTAATTTAAATAATCACTAGCTTCCTCTTTAGAAATTTCAAGTTCAATAGGACCAGCAGCATAACTGGCAATATCGTATTGGTTGTATCTAATTATAATATACTGATTAGTAATTCCAATACTTGATGGTAGATAAAAAGTATCATTTTCAAACCAAAATCCAGTTGCATTTATGGAGCCTTCTTTTGGTATGTCAAACTCTTCCCTAAATTTTTCTTCTACAAATTGAGTAAAAGCGCCTATATCTTTAATCAAATCTTCTTTACTCAATTGCTCTCCAGTTTCCAGGTCAAAATTCTTAAAAATAACACTTCCATACCCATGAGCTCCTCCAGTAAAAAGATAGTTTCTCATTTCTAGTGATACAAATTCTGTAGATTGGTAGAGTTTTGAAACACTTATCTCGGCAAAATAAGCTGTAGCCATATCAGGAAACTCTGCGCTATGCGTATTATACATAGTAATAAAATCTTTAGCAGATTCACTAATAGTAGTAGCTTGAGGCTCTATTTCTGGATCTCCAATGTAAAGAGAACTAATTATGAATTCATTTATAGCAGAATTTATAGAGGTTGAAATAGTTTCATCGCCCAAAAAATGCAGATAATTGATGGTGATTTCTGGACAATTTTCAGAAGCGCATTGTTCTAATTCTTTTTCTGAAAAACTTTTAGAAGAAATATCTAGTACAGCGTTGTTTTTACAAGCAAAAAAGAGCAATAAAAAAACAAGTAAAAGGAGGGATTTGTTATTCATTCGTTAAAAGTACAACAGAATTTTCTATCGCAATAGAAACCTTTATTTTTGTTAACGAAATTTTTACATAAAGCAAAAAGTAAAGAAGATGAAATTTAACACCAAAGCAATTCACGGAGGGCAACATGATATAGACCCAGCGTATGGCTCTGTAATGCCTCCTATTTATCAAACAAGTACCTACTCACAAAGTACGCCTGGAGGACATAAGGGGTTTGAGTATTCTAGAAGTGGAAATCCAACAAGAGCCGCTTTGGAACGTGCCCTTGCAAGTATTGAAAATGGAGAGTTTGGACTTGCTTTTGGGAGTGGTCTTGCTGCAATTGATGCAGTAATTAAACTCTTACAACCAGGTGATGAGGTAATTTCTACCAATGATTTATATGGAGGTACTTATAGATTATTTACTTCCATCTTCGAAAATTTTGGCATTAAATTTCATTTTATTGGGATGGAAAATGCCTCAAATATTGAAGACTATGTTACAGAAAAAACAAAGTTAATTTGGGTAGAAACGCCAACTAACCCAATGATGAATATCATAGACATTAAAGCCGCGGCTTCTGTTGCCAAAAAGCATGGTGTCTTGTTAGCAGTAGATAATACTTTTGCTACTCCTTATTTACAGCAACCACTAGATTTAGGAGCAGATATAGTAATGCATAGTGCTACAAAATATTTGGGAGGACATAGCGATGTTGTTATGGGAGCACTTGTTGTAAGAGATAAAGAATTAGCAGATCGCCTTTATTTTATACAAAATGCTAGTGGAGCAGTTTGCGGACCTCAAGATAGTTTTTTAGTACTTAGAGGTTTAAAAACATTACACATACGTATGCAACGTCATTGTGAAAATGGAAAGAAAATTGCAAATTTTCTAGCCTCACATCCAAAAATTGAGAAAGTATATTGGCCAGGTTTCGAAAATCACCCTAATCATGATATTGCAAAAGATCAAATGAATGACTTTGGAGGTATGATATCTTTTGTAACGAAGGGGAATAATTATAACGAGGCTATTAAGATTGTAGAAAATCTTAATGTTTTCACACTTGCCGAAAGTCTTGGAGGTGTAGAGAGTTTAGCAGGACACCCAGCAAGTATGACACATGCAAGTATTCCAAAAGAGGAACGTGAAAAAACGGGAGTTGTAGATTCATTAATTAGACTTAGTGTGGGTATTGAAGATGCAGATGACTTAATAGAAGACCTTAAACAAGCAATAGGGTAAATAAAATAGTATTCAAATAAAAGCAAAAGCCTCGCTAAAAGTAGCAAGGCTTTTTATTTGTATGCTTGTACATTTTTAATCTATGTAATAAATAAATCCAATATTTAACCAGTAAATCCAATCGTTTGCTTTGTTTTCTGGAACAGGAACACCATTTCCTTCTCCCAATACTTGTTCATTGAATTGCTCTTGCGGATTTAGACCATCTACCCAGTTCGAAAAATAATATTGCCAACGGCTATCAATCATTAAATCGGTTACTGGAGTTAATTTGTAACGCAGTCCAAAGCTAGTAACTAGAGAAAATGTAGAGTCTGCTTCTTGTTGAAAACTGTTAAAGTATTTAGGAGGGGTAGTTATAGGAGTATTTAATGCACCTAGTTCACTAAAAACTTCAGGGTCAAAACTTACCCAATGTATTCCTAGACTTACAAATGGAGCTATACTCCCTGGTCTAGATGCAAAGTCACGAATACTTAGTGGAAAGTATTCTAATTGTGCACCAATGTCAAAAACAGTTGTAGAGCCTTTCATAGCTCTCAATTGATCTGCTGTTAAACTTGTTCTGTCAGGATCTACCCATTTACCAAAATGGTCAAAATTTGTTTTATGAAAATCTAGTTCTGTTCTTACTTTAAAATGGTCATTAAAGTATTTATCTCTTGTATAGCAATTACAATCTGCTCTGTAAGAAAAGTTAAGATAATGTATAAGACCTACACCAAAACCTACATTTCCAATATTTGTTTCAAAATCATTCCTTACACCATAATCTGAATAAAAAGTAACAGGTCCAGTTATGACTCCGACCTCATGGGAAAAGCCAAATTGGGCATTTATTTCTTGCTTTGAAAACAGAAGTAAGAAAAATACCAATAGGAGATATCTGGTATTCATTAGTAATTTAGGTTTAGATTGAGACATAACAAATATATAAAAACATATCAAACAGGGAAATTTAATACTATTTTTTAGCTTTTATATTACTATTTTTCTAATTTATAAATAGTATTAAAGTTATATTTGCATAGTAATAACGAAAAAGTTTCCGATAGAGTATTCTTAAATCAAATTTGTTTTAGAATCAAGTATTTAGAGTATTCTTAATTTTGAACAAAATTTTATATAAATGAAACAAAGTATCAAAGATTTCATTGCTTCGGTTGAAAAATCCAACCCAAATGAACCAGAATTTCTTCAAGCTGTAACTGAAGTTGCAGAAACAGTTATCCCTTTTATTGAAGAGAATGAAAAATATCAAAACAGAATGTTACTAGAGCGTATGGTCGAGCCAGAGCGCACTATACTTTTTAGAGTTACATGGACAGACGATGAAGGTAACATTCAAGTTAATAAAGGATATAGAGTAGAATACAACTCTGCAATTGGTCCATACAAAGGAGGATTGCGATTTCACCCTTCAGTTAATCTAAGCATCTTAAAGTTTTTAGGTTTTGAACAAACGTTTAAAAATAGCTTAACAACCTTGCCAATGGGTGGTGGAAAAGGAGGAAGCGACTTTAATCCAAAAGGTAAAAGTGATGCTGAGGTAATGAGATTTTGTCAGAGCTTTATGACGGAGCTATCTAAACACATAGGTCCTAATACGGACGTCCCAGCTGGAGATATAGGTGTTGGAGGAAGAGAAATAGGGTATATGTTTGGACAATATAAAAGATTAAGAAATGAGTTTACAGGTGTTCTTACAGGGAAAGGAATGTCCTATGGTGGTTCACTTATAAGACCTGAAGCAACAGGATATGGTAATGTATATTTTGCCCAAAATATGCTTGAGACAAAAGGAGATAGTTTTAAGGGGAAAACTGTCGTTATTTCTGGATCTGGTAATGTTGCTCAATATGCTGCAGAAAAGGTGATTGAGCTTGGAGGTAAAGTTGTGACTATGTCAGATTCTTCTGGATATATACATGATGATGAAGGAATCTCTACTGAGAAATTATCATTTATAATGAATCTTAAAAACGTTAAAAGAGGAAGAATAAACGAGTATGTTTCAAAATATCCATCTGCAAGTTTCCATGAAGGAAAAAGGCCTTGGGGTGAAAAGTGTGATATTGCGCTTCCTTGTGCAACTCAGAATGAACTTAATGAAGATGAAGCAAAAACCCTCATTGATAACGGTTGCATCTGTGTAAGCGAAGGAGCTAATATGCCTTCTACCCCAGAAGCTATTGAAGTATTTAGTAATGCAAAAATTCTATTCGCACCCGGAAAAGCTTCAAATGCAGGAGGAGTTGCAACTTCAGGGCTTGAAATGTCACAAAACTCATTAAGACTTAACTGGACAAGAGAGGAAGTAGATGAGAAGTTACACGGAATTATGAACGATATTCATGCAGCTTGTGTTACTTATGGGAAAGATGGAGACGGTTATGTAGACTACGTAAAAGGAGCAAATGTAGCTGGTTTTGTTAAAGTTGCGGATGCAATGATAGCTCAAGGTGTAGTATAATTTTAGCACACACAGTTAAAACCTTCATTATTGCTTAATAATTGGTAATAATGAAGGTTTTTACTTTTAAAATAACAATAAATCTACTATCAAGATGTTATATTTGAAGTAAATACTTGCCTATGAAACGAGCTTTTTGTTTTGCTTTTATTTTGCTTTCTACTTTATCTTTTAGTCAAAATTTTGAAGATACTTGGGAGGATCATTTTTCATATAATTCTATAAAAGCTATTTCAGAAGGAAATAATAAAATTTATGCAGCTGCTGAGAACTCAGTTTTTGTATATGATATTTCTACACAGGAAATAAGAACTATTTCTACAGTACAGGGGCTTTCTGGAGAACAAATCTCTACAATATACTATAGTGAAAATTTTGGAACATTAGTAATAGGGTATGAAAATGGCTTAATAGATATCGTAATGGATAACGAGGAAGAAGTTCTTTCTGTTGTAGATATTTTAGAAAAACAAACAATTCCTCCTGATGATAAACGTATAAACCAATTTAATGAGTATAACGGAAATCTATACATAGCTGCAGAGTTTGGGATTTCTTTATACAATTTATCTGCATTAGAGTTTGGCGATACTTATTTTATTGGGGATCAAGGAGCTCAAATTGATATAAGACAGACGGCTATTAAAGAGCCGTACATTTACGCTGCATCTTTTGGAGGTGGTCTAAGACGTGCATTAGTAGATAATGACAACCTAATTGATTTTGAAGAGTGGTCTACCATTGCAACTGCAAATTTTAGGGGTGCTCAAACTGTTGGAGATGAAATTTACTTTGTAAGATTTACTAATAATATAGTGAGGTTTGTTGAAGGCTCAGGGTTACTAAATGTAACTAATGTAAATGGAACTGTTGTTGACTTTACTGAGGTAGATAATACCTTAACGATTACTACAGAAGAGGAAGTTTTGGCATACGATGAAGATTTTAATCTATTAAGTTTAGTTCCTTTTCCAGTCCCAGATTTTGAAAGTGTTCCACAATCTGGAATTTCTTTAAACAACAATTTTTTTATTGGTACTTCAGAAAAAGGAATTTTACAATTTCCATTTTCTAGTAGTAATCCCACTCAAATTTTACCCGACGGGCCATTATTTAATCAAGCATTTGCAATAGATGCATCACCTGGACAATTATGGTTAAGTTATGGAGACGTAGATGTTAACTTTAATCCTGCCCCAAAGACTTTTAGAGGATTAAGCAATTTAGTTGTTGAAGAGGGTTGGACAAACATTAACTACGATGCTCTTTTTGAAACATTTGGAAAAGACGCGAACGATATTGTTGATATTTTAATAAACCCTAAT
>CAYGMB010000051.1:251-2282 GCA_964350765.1 uncultured Flavobacteriaceae bacterium | reverse complement strand
AGTTATAGGCCACATCATTTAGCGAAGGGTTACTAAGATTTCGAGACCAAACACCAGAAATATTATTCGATGAAACTAACTCTAATAATGTTTTAGAAGATGCTTTTGCTGGTCCTAATAATACAGGAATAAGATTATATGGAATGGACTTTGATAATGAAGGCAATCTTTGGACAGTCCAATCAAGAAGAGATGAAGGACTAATTAGGCTTTCTTCCTCTGGCCAATTTCAATCTATAGATGTTACTCCAATAATAGAAAATGTATCAAGAACTTTGGCATTAACTGAAGTAAAAGTAAGTAGAGAAGGATTTATTTATTTTGGAACATCAGACTCTGGTCTTGTAGCATATAATCCAGATACAGGAAGCTTTAACATTATACAGAATAACGAAGGTAATGGAAATCTGCCATCGCCAAACGTAAGAGCTTTAGCTTTCGATGCTAATAATAGATTGTGGATTGGTACTTTAAAAGGAGTAAGAGTGTTTTTTAATGTTGGAGGTATTTTTGAAGAAAATGCAGATATAAACTCGCAAGAAATAATCATACTTGAAAATGGAATACCTCAAGAGTTTTTGTTTAATATATCTATCACAGATATTGAAGTTGATGGTTCAAATAATAAATGGATATCAACGGCAACCTCGGGCGTTTTTTACGTTACTCCAAATGCACAAGAAACACTTTTAAGGTTTACAAAAGATAATTCTCCACTACCCACAAATAATGTTCAAGATATAACAATAGACGAAGAAACAGGAACAGTTTACTTTGCTACCCAAAATGGGCTTGTAGCATTTAAGGGTACATCAACTGCTCCAGAAGAAGATTTATCATTATTAAGAGCATTTCCTAATCCAGTTAGACCTGGTTTTGAAGGGAACGTGACCATAGACGGTCTTACAGCAAATGCAAATGTTAAAATTACTGATATAACAGGAAATCTAGTTTTTGAGACAACAAGTGAAGGAGGTAGTGTTTTATGGGATACTCGAGCGTTTGGGGCCTACAAAGTTCGTTCTGGTGTGTATCTTGTTCTTGTTACTACAGAAGATGCCTTTGAAACTAAAGTAGCAAAAATTATGATTGTTCGCTAATGATAATTACTACAAAGGCGATTGTAATTTCATCCATTAAATATGCTGAAGCAGACCTTATCGTAAGTTGTTACACGCAACAAGTAGGTTTAAAAAGTTACATGCTTAGGGGAATTTTAAAATCTAAGAAAGGAAAATTAAAACCCTCTTATTTTTTACCACTTACTCAGTTTGAAATGGTTGCTTATCATAAGGATAAGGGAGCGTTGGAACGAATTAAGGAAGTGAAGATTACAAAACCCTACAAAGAGCTTCACACTAATGTAATAAAAGGAACCATAGTGTTATTTCTCTCTGAAGTAATTAAAAATGCAATACAAGAGGAAGAAGCAAATAAAGCTTTATTTCAATTTTTAGAACAATCACTATTTTGGTTAGACGGCTCTATAAATTACGCGAACTTTCATTTGCTGTTTTTACTAGAATTAACTACATATTTAGGATTTTACCCAGATGCTTCAAACATCAATGCAGATTATTTTAATATTCAAGAAGGAAATTTTCAAAATAGTGATGCAGGATTTTATTGTGAAAAAGGAGATACGATTAATAATTTTAAAGCTCTTTTCGGCATAAATTTTGATACATTATTGCAAATAAAACTAACAAAAAAACAGCGCTCTGAGGTTCTAAATTTGATATTAGTCTATTACCAGTTACATTTGCAGGGGTTTAAAAAACCAAGGTCACTAGAAGTGCTTAACCAAATATTTTCTAATTAATGAGATTTCTTTTTTTACTATCCCTTTTACTTATAAGTATTTCAATTTCAGCACAAAAAATTCAAGTTGTAGAACTTATTTCGCAAGACCCAATTTCTGGTGTTGCCATTTTTAATGAAGATAAATCAAAAAATGGTGTAACAGATTTTGATGGAATTGTAGATATTTCAATATTTTCAGATAACGAAGACATCACCTTTCAGCATATA
>CAYGMB010000051.1:0-241 GCA_964350765.1 uncultured Flavobacteriaceae bacterium | reverse complement strand
TCAAAGCAAGAAATTATTTCATCTGGAAGTAAAGTAGAGTTGCAGCTAGATGCTTCTAGTCTTGATGAAATTATACTTTCTGTCTCAAAATTTGGTCAAAAAAAGAGAGATACTCCGCAACAAATAGTTAGTGTTACAAGTAAGGACATATCATTCACAAACCCCCAGACTGCAGCAGACTTATTAGAAACGAGTGGACAAGTTTACGTACAAAAAAGCCAGTTAGGTGGTGGTAGCCCTT
>CAYGMB010000050.1:3179-10097 GCA_964350765.1 uncultured Flavobacteriaceae bacterium | reverse complement strand
GCGGCATGTTAATTACTTCTGCCATTTGTTATAATTTATGAGGTAAAAAAGGATAATCTTCCTGCTCGTAAACAGTATCGTACATTACATTCTTTTCAGGATAAGCAGAATCTTCAGCAAATTTTTCACATTCTGTAACCTTATCTTTTACACGTTTGTCTATTTTCTTTATTTCTTCTTCAGTTGCCCACTTCTTTTCATAGATGTGATTTAATACGTATAAGATAGGGTCTTCTTCTTGTTTTTTCTTTACCTCATCTTTGGTTCTATAATGTTGTGCATCACTCATAGAGTGTCCGCGATAACGATACGTTCTAATTTCTAAAAAGGTAGGACCTTCTCCTTTTCTTGCTCTTTGTATTGCCTCATCCATTTCTTTAGCAACAACTTCAGGCTTCATACCATCTACTGGCTTACACGGCATTTCGTACCCCAGCCCCAGCTTGTATATATCTGTATGATTTGCAGTACGCGCAACAGAGGTACCCATTGCGTATCCATTGTTTTCGACACAAAAAACTACTGGCAACTTCCATAACATAGCTAAGTTAAAAGTTTCGTGAAGAGACCCTTGACGTGTTGCTCCATCTCCCATATAGGTTAGAGTCACAGCATCATTACCTTTATACTTATCTGCAAATGCTAATCCAGCTCCTAATGGAATTTGACCACCAACAATACCATGACCTCCATAAAATCCATTTTCTGGTGCAAAGATATGCATGGAACCGCCTAGCCCTTGAGAAGTTCCAGTTCCTTTTCCATATAGCTCTGCCATTACTTTTTTGGGATCTACCCCCATACCTATTGGTTGAACGTGATTTCTGTAAGCAGTAATCATTTTATCTTTAGACAAGTCCATAGCATGTAACGCTCCAGCTAAAACAGCTTCTTGTCCGTTATATAAATGTAAAAACCCTCGTACCTTTTGCTTGATATAAACTTGTGCTAATTTGTCTTCAAACTTTCGCCAAAAAAGCATGTTTTCATACCAGTCTAGATACACTTGTTTTGTAAATTTTTTCATGTTGTTACTGAATTATTATCAGAATATATACTTGCTTTATATTTCTAGAAAATAGAAAAACATTGCTATAACAAAAATAGCATAATAATAAGTTATACTAAAATGGAAGTAAATATTTTACGAAGTAAAATTTATTGAAGAAATGAGCTATCAAAAACTAAAGGTAGTAACTCTTTTACCGAACCTACTTTTACAACTTTACCAGTTTCTCCCATGAAATAAATCTTAATCGGAGATTTTTGGTTTACTTCATATTCAACCAAAGCTTGACGGCATGCACCGCAGGGAGGTGTTGGAGTAGTAACAGTATATTTTAAAGACTTAACCGTTAAAGCAATTTCTTTGATAGCTACAGATGGATAATTTGCGCCAGCAAAAAAAACGGCAACTCTCTCAGCACAAAGGCCAGAAGGGAATGCTGCATTTTCTTGATTGTTACCTAGAACAAATTCTCCATTTTCTAGATGTAACGCAGCCCCAACTTTAAAATGCGAATAAGGCGCATAGGCATTATCTCTTGCTTGCTGCGCCTTATTCATTAAATCTTGTATATCATCTGGAAGTTCTGTTAAAGAATCAAAAACTTCTAAATGTGTCTCTAGAGTAACTTTTTTCAAATTTCTAGTATTCGTCGTACTCGTCTCCAAAGTTAAAGGTAAGACCAAAACGAAGTGTTCCTTCTAATGGACTTCTTACTCTTGAAGTTGAGAACAAGTATGAAATATCTATATTAATAGATGTATATTTAAATCCAGCTCCAAGTGACACAAATTTTCTAGATCCTTTTTCTTCGCTTTCATTAAAATATCCTGTACGAAGTGCAAAAGCATCATTATACCAATATTCTGCTCCTAAGGCCCAAGTAAACTCTTTAAGTTCTTCACTAAAGCCATCTGGCGCATCTCCAAAAGATTCAAAAATTCCCGAGAAGAAGCTGATGTTATCATATTCAGCATCATCTTCTGCATCTATATCACCATCATTGTCAAAATCTCTAGGTGTAGGAACTAATAGTTTATTAACTTCGGCAAAAACACCCACTTTGTTGTATTGATCTAAGATAAAGTCGAAACCACCTCCTAAAGCTAGATTTGTAGGCAAATTATTTTCTTGACCTGTTTCGTCATACTTAAATTTAGGACCAATGTTAGATATATTAAAACCAGCTCTCCAGCGACCATCAAAATCATTATACGCTATTTCTTCACTTTGGTAATACCCTGAAATACCAACTGCAAAAGTACTAGCTGCATTAGCTTCATCACCGCCAGCTGTGGGTATCCGAAGGTTTGAACTTACAAAAGCACCTTCAATTGCCATAGAAAACCTATCGCTTAAACGAAGTGAATAAGACAAGTTTAACAATAATTCACTTGGCTTTACTAAAAGGGGTTCTTGATCTGCAGTCTCTCTTAGTTCAATTTCTCCTAAATTGAAATATCTTAAACTACCAGCAACAGCACTACGCTCATTAATTCTGTTATAGTATGTTAAATTCCCTAAAAATATATCGTTTACTAATTGACTTAAATAAGGTGTATATGTAATACCTACTCCTTGTTTAGAAATTGCGAATGCATACTTTGCAGGGTTCCATTGTTGAGAGAAGGCATCTGCAGAAGTAGCAACTCCAATATCTCCCATACCCGCAGAGCGAGCGTCACCAGAAATTAACAAGAATGGGACTCCTGTAGTAATAACTCTATTTCCAAGAGAAGGATCTGACCCACCTTGAGCAAAAGCATTAAAAGTAAGCAATCCAACCAAAATAGGTATAAATATTTTCTTCATGAGGTTAAAATTTTGACAAATATAATTTTATATTTTTAAAGGATAACGAGTTTCTCAAATTTTTCAACTCGCTTATTGGTTAACGTAGATTTTACTGTAATCTTATAAACATAGGTTCCTTTACCTATTTTATCACCAAAATCATCACGTCCGTCCCAAGTAATCTCTCTGGACAAGAACCCATCTGTTGTTACTATTTGGTTTTTTGTCCAAACAACTTTTCCTGTAACTGTAAATACTTGTACTTGAACTTCAAGCGGTTCAAATGGACGATTGTGATTAAACCAGAACTCTGTGTAATCTACAAAAGGGTTAGGATAATTAAGAACTCTAGTAATTTTAAGCTCATCATCACCAGCTACTATAAATTGCAATTCCGCAGTAGAGGAGTTATTATAAACATCCCAAGCTTTAAAAGTAAGAGTATGAAGCCCGGGTTCTAAATCTCTAAAACGAAAATCTAGCATTCCTTTTGTAAAATCATCTACATCGCCTTGATAATATTCATTTAAAACAAAAGGATTTGTTTCGTCGCCATCTAAAATTGCTACCATATCATGCCCAATACCACTAGCAGTATTTAAACCATTTTCATCTTCCATTTTGGCAATTAAAATAGGCGAGTCGTTTGTAATACCACCAGAAACAAAACTTTCGTCATTCATAAAAAGACTAATAAGAGGACCTTGATTATCTTCTGGAGCATTTTCATTTAGTCCGCCAATTTGCAAATCGAAACTTACACCTGTTTGGTCTTCTAGTTCGTTATTTTTTTGTGTATAAAGGCTTGCTCTTGCCTGTCCTAACGGTATTTGTATATCTCTTGGCACTACAAACTCAAACTCAAATTGTCCATTTGTTACTGTAGCCTGTCCATTAAATATACCTTCGCCAAGGGTAGTAAAGTTTAATAGTAAAATATTGTTAGGGTCTCCATCTCCATCTGCATCACTAGCATTATCACTAACGCCATCGTTTCCTAACGTTTGCCTATTCACTTTTTTGTCAAAGATTTTAGCCTCTAAGACCCCATTATAATCTGCTTGTAAGTTGCCATTTTCATCTACAACTTCACCTGCAATTGTTACTTTGCTTAATGCCTGTAGTACGTCTGTAGATTGGGCGATAGGAACGCCATTAAGTTCAGTTAGCCTTACTTGAGGTTGAGGAAAAGCAAGGTCCATAGCAGGATCTCCTATAAAAAACACCACTCTTCTTAAATCATCAGATAAAGTGTTTTTTGATATTCTTAAAGCTTCGGCTGGAGTATTGTAATTTGTAGTACCATACCCAAATAAATCTCCTGCTAATTCTATATTAAATTGACCCCCTAGTGTAACTGTTATAGATCTAGTGGTCGTTATAAGTCCAATTGCACCAGATCTTAAATTTGTATAAATAAATTCCCCAGCTGTAACTCTTTGTGGATCATCAAACTTAGTATATTCACAGGTAACTGTTACTATTAGGGGTAATTTGGTATTCTGCAAATTAATACCGTCATCTCGGGTAAAAATAAATTCCTTTGCTAAGCCATCTTCCCCTCCATGACCAAAATAAGTGATGATTAAAGCTCCAACATCAATAACATTCTTATACGCTTCGGTTACATCCGGATATCTATCTCCTCCAGCCGATGTTTGTTGCTGAAAAGCATCACTATGTATTTTTTTAACATTCACAAAGGGCTTTTCTGCCTCAATTTCATCTCCAATATTATCTAAGGCTACTTCTAATGCTTCATATTCATAAAACTCATCTACATCATCAGAAATTAAAACAAAGTTATTTCTCCAATTTCCATAAGACTCTTTAGCACTATAATTAATAACTTTCTCTACCATTGCATTAGCAGTAACAATATTATCTGCAACTATTCTACCTACTGCAACATCTAATAAATCATCATCTGTTCCATTACCAGTCACATCATCATCTTCGAGTCCTATGGTTCCCTCATTAGGATCTAAACTTCCAAAAAAGTCATCACTCATAAAACAACGAGTTGTATTACCGCTCCATAGTGTGTGAAAAGTTGGTACAATATTATTGTTATTAGGAATTCTATTTTTATAATCTACAGAAGTGTCACCAAACAATAGAAGGTATTTTACTCTTTCAGATGGTGATGATGCATTCTCATAAATATAGCGCATAAAATTCCTAATTGCGCTAATGTCTTGTTTTCCAGAACTAAACTCTTCGTAAATTCTATCTGTAGAAACTACTTTTACATTATAACCATTTAAGTTTTTATGATGGTTTGCTAATCGCAAAGCAGGTTGGATCATAAAAGGAGCCGTTACAATTACATAATCTATATCTTGAAAAGATCCGGAAGAATTATTAAATATAGTTCCTTTTAAATCTTGATTTTGTACTCTTGGTTGTGGAATTAATATTGGCGAAAAAAAATCGTCTGGATCTATTGCAACATACTTTCTTATTTCTCCCAAGTTTGCCTTAAAAGATAAATCACTAACTTCTTCAATATTCTCTACACTAGTTATTGAGGTAAAATCTGTAACATCCCAAACGGCACTAATTCCAGAAGCATTTGATATTTGGTATTCTGCAATACCAGAACTATTTGCTGTATCAAAATTAAAAAAAGGGATTTGGGCATCTATACCTTGTAATCTACACTTGGCCCATATTGTAATATAATCTAAGTAAGCGTTGTTAGAAGGGTTACCCCCATTATTATACGCTAAATTAACTGTAACATCCTCTGAAGATGCTGGTATATTTTCATCGAAAATAGGCCTAATAGTTCGTAATAAATTTGCCCCTCCTGCAGCAGTAAAAGTAAGTGGATTTAAAGAAGTTTCATTTATAGAAAAGGCAAATGAAGTTACTGCCTCTGCTGTACTCACTACTCTGGTTCTCACACGCATGTCTTCACCCGAAACTATATTTGGAAAATTAAACTCAAAAGTTTGTTCATTTTCAATATCAAATCGATTTCCAACCCATCTTCTACCTACTTTTGCTGGTGATTCTTCATCCTGTTCAAAGAACTGATAGTTGTCATACGTAGTAATGGTTTGATTAGGAGTACCACTAGGCTCTACCATAGGCTGCACCCTAAGCCCTGCACCATTTCCACCAGAAGCGGTTACATAATAATAGGCTTCGTCACTATATGGGTTTAAATTAGTATCGTTTTCTTCGTCCCAACCTTCTACACCAATTCCGTAAAACAAAATAGCGTCATTAGCATCAAAAGAACCGTCTTCTTCACCAACAACTTGAATAGCGTTCTGAGGTAAATCAAAATATTGATTTTGTGAACTTAACAATGGTAGGGGCTTACCTCCATGCCCATATATTTTTAAATTTCTAGGGTCTATAGTATTTGTATTCATTCCTAAGTCATCTAAAAAACTTTTAGACAACCTGTAAACACCCGTTTTATCTATTCTGAACTTAAACCACTCTCCCGTAGCTAAAACTGAATTTGTAATTGGCATTCTTGTACCAGCATTTAGTCTTCCTTTAGAATAATTTATAGTAAATGAAAGCACTTTCTTAATAATACCATTTTGCTTAACAATTGGTGTCGCTGTGATAGCCGTGTAGATAATTTCTCTGGCTTTTGAGCTATGTATTCTTGCTGAAAATTGCGAGGGTATAAGACTTGTATTGATTTTTGACAATTCTTGTCTCGACATGTTTGCATACCTAATATTTGAAACTTGTAAACTTGAGGGCTCAGCAAATCCATTATCCTCCCATTGGTCTGAAAATTGAATTTTATCTTCTCTCAATTGAAGCTTAAAAGGGGAATATGAATTTTTAGTGTTCTTCTTAAAATTTTCTTTGCTATTTGTAGAAGCATTACTTTTCCAAGCAATTTCAATTACTTTAGACTGTGAGAATACGGTTAAGCTCAAGAATAAAGCACAAAAAAAGACTAATAATTTTTTCATCATAATTGTAACGTTTCAAATATACAGTTAGTATGGATAAAATAGAACTATAAATAATTATTTAAATAATACATACTAGAGCTTAAAAAAAATCGTTTGCTAATTCATTGGTTGTTATAATAAGTCAATCCTAACAAGCAATTATCTTAAAATAATATTGAATTTTTA
>CAYGMB010000050.1:0-3169 GCA_964350765.1 uncultured Flavobacteriaceae bacterium | reverse complement strand
TTTAACGTTAATTACTATATTGCGAACCCAATTTTTTCATAATTGAAACTATGAACTTAAACAAAAACCTAATTTTACAGCTATCTCTTATAGCTGTAACATCTTTATTAATAGTTAGTTGCAACAAATCTAGAGACTATAAAGATAGCTCTAGAGCAACAGGTTGGAAAATGAACGCCAAAGAAGGCGGTTTCCAATATAACCCCGAAGCTAAAGAACAAGAAACAGGTCCAGGACTCGTTTTTGTAGAAGGTGGAACTTTCACTATGGGTAAAGTACAAGATGATCCAATGCATGATTGGAATAATAGCCCTAACCAACAGCACGTACAATCATTCTACATGGATGAAACTGAAGTAACCAACCTTATGTATCTTGAATATTTAGATTGGTTAAAGCAAGTTTTTCCTCCAAGCGATGATAATTATAGAAAAATTTATGAAGGTGCTCTTCCAGATACACTTGTTTGGAGAAATCGTTTAGGGTTTAACGAAACAATGACAGAAAATTACCTAAGACACCCTGCTTATGCAAATTACCCAGTTGTAGGTGTAAGTTGGATACAAGCAGTAGAATTTAGTAATTGGAGAACAGATCGTGTAAACGAGCTTATACTAGAAGACGAAGGCTTTACAGCAAGAGGTGCACGATATGATGTTGAGTCTACTTCTACATTTAGCACCGACACCTATTTAAATAGTCCAACTTTAACCTACGGAGGTAAAGATTCTATTACAAGAGGAGGAAAAAGATCTGAGTCACTACTTAAAAGAAATGAAGATTCTACAAACTTATATGTACAGCGTAAAGATGGATTACTATTACCATCTTATAGACTACCAACTGAAGCCGAATGGGAATACGCAGCTTTAGGACTTGTGGGACTAAGAAACTATAACGTGTATAGAGGTAGAAAAAAATACCCATGGGAAGGTCAATACACACGTTCTGGAAACAGAAGAAGTCGTGGTGACCAGCTAGCAAACTTTAAGCAAGGTGATGGAGATTACGGAGGTATTGCTGGATGGAGTGATGATGGTGCAGATATTACTGCCGAAGTTAAATCATATGAAGCTAACGACTATGGTTTATACGATATGGCTGGTAATGTAGCAGAATGGGTTGCAGACGTTTACAGACCAATTGTTGATGATGAATTTAATGATTTTAACTACTATCGTGGTAATGTTTATACAAAAGATGCTATTGGACAAGATGGTAAAGTAAAGGTTGTAACAGCAGACTCTATTGTATATGATACATTAGCAAATGGTAAAATTATTGCAAGAAACTTACCGGGTGAAATTTTACAAGTACCTGTAGATGAAAATGAAACATACCTAAGAACTCAATTCTCAAAAAGTGATAATAGAGATTATCGTGATGGAGATAAGCGTTCTACTAGATACTATCAATCTTTTGGAGGTGATGCTTTTGGTGAAGAAGAAACCGAAGACGAATCTAAGCGTATGTACAATTCTCCAAAGCACCGAGTATCTGCCGATAGCACAGGAGGTCTTGACAGACAATTTGACCAATCAAGAAACAGAACCACACTTATTGATAATGAAGTAAGAGTTTATAAAGGTGGTTCGTGGAGAGATAGAGACTATTGGTTAGACCCAGCACAAAGAAGATATTTTCCTCAAGATATGGCTACAGATTATATTGGATTTAGATGTGCAATGTCTCGTGTTGGTAGCAAATCTAAAAAAGGAAAACGCCCAAGAAACTAATTTTTAAAATTTAAGTAAGATAATTTTTAAAGCCCTGAATTTTCAGGGCTTTTTTTGTAGCTTTATTTTATGGAAATAACATCTATTTATTCAAAATTTATACAAGGCGCCTCTATATGTACCGATACTAGAAAAATTACAAAAGGTTGTATTTTTTTTGCTCTAAAAGGTGATAATTTTAATGGAAACACATTTGCTGAAGAAGCAATTAAAAAAGGAGCAATACTCTCAGTAATAGATGACAAATCCAAATATACATTAAACCATTCTATGGTTTTAGTACAAGATGTATTAAAAACTTTACAAGACTTATCTACATATCACCGTAAACAGCTCAATATACCTATTATTAGCCTTACAGGGAGCAACGGAAAAACAACTACTAAAGAACTTATAAATGCTGTATTATCTAAAAAATATAAAACAACTGCCACGCAAGGCAATTTAAACAATCACATTGGTGTACCATTAACTTTACTTTCTATGACCTCAGAAACTAAAATAGGCATAGTAGAAATGGGAGCAAATCATCTTAAAGAAATAGAACTACTTAGCACTATAAGTGTGCCTGATTTTGGATATATAACAAACTTTGGAAAAGCACACATAGAGGGGTTTGGTAGTCTTGAAGGAGTTGTGCAAGGAAAAACCGAATTATATAAGTACTTAAAAAAAGAAAACAAAAAAGCTTTTATAAATACTAATGATGAGCGCCAAGTGTTAGAGAGTTCTAATTTAGATAAGATTACATTTGGGTCTGATAATAGTGACTATACCATCAAGCTCTTAGATGCTTCAAATGTTGTAAAAGTTAAATATAACAACATAGATATTACAAGTAACCTTATTGGGCTTTATAACTTTAATAATATTGCTGCTGCAATTGCTATAGGAGCTTATTTTAAAGTTTCAGAGAAAAAAATCAAAGAAGCTATTGAAGAGTATATTCCCACAAATAATAGATCACAACGTATCAAAAAAAACGGAAACACTATAATCCTAGATGCCTACAATGCAAACCCAACAAGCATGATGGCTGCCATTAAAAATTTTGAACAGACCCAAGGAAAAAATAAAGTTCTTTTTCTAGGTGATATGTTTGAGCTTGGTACTACTGCTAAAGAAGAACACCAAGCCATTACAGATTATCTTTCTTCAAATAAAATAGGGCAAACATTTCTTATTGGTGAAAATTTCTATCAAACAAACTCAAAAGCAAAGCACGTAACTATATTTAGAAGTTTCGAAGAGGCTACAAATACTATTAAAAAAGTTAACAAAGCGACGGTTCTTATTAAAGCCTCAAGAGGTATGGCTTTAGAACGAATTGTTGATTTAATGTAACGCAATAAACAAAAAAAGACCTCCATATTGGAAGTCTTTTGTGGGCGCGAAGGGATTCGAACCCCTGACCCCTTGGGTGTAAACCAAGT
>CAYGMB010000049.1:9075-10212 GCA_964350765.1 uncultured Flavobacteriaceae bacterium | reverse complement strand
TAGAGCTCCCCTCGGATTTAAGAAAAATCCCAGCAACGCAACTACCACAAGTTGCAAAAGAATTACGTGAATTTATTATAAATGTTGTTGCAGTTAAAGAAGGGCATCTTGGAGCAAGTTTAGGCGTGGTAGAGTTAACTATTTCCTTACACTACATTTTTAATACTCCAGAAGACATTTTGGTTTGGGACGTAGGGCACCAAGCATACGGACACAAAATTTTAACAGGAAGAAGAACTCTTTTTCACACTAACAGGCAACTAAATGGAATTAGTGGTTTTCCTAAAATTAAAGAGAGTGAATACGATGCTTTTGGAACAGGACATAGCAGTACAGCTATTTCTGCTACATTAGGGATGGCAATTGCCTCGCAATTATCGGGTAATAAAACAAAGCAACACATAGCAGTTGTAGGTGATGCTTCTATTGCTAGCGGGATGGCTTTTGAAGCTCTTAATCATGCTGGAGTCACCAATACAAATTTACTTGTAATACTTAACGACAATGCTATTGGTATTGACCCAAGTGTAGGTGCGTTAAAAGAATACTTAACAAAAGTAAATCTTGATAAAACACCAGACACCGATAATATTTTTGAAGCCTTAAACTTTTCTTATTTTGGGCCTATTGATGGCCATGACTTAACAATACTCACAGAAAAATTAGAAAAACTTAAAAATATAAAAGGACCTAAATTACTTCATGTTATTACTAAAAAAGGAAAAGGATTACAAAAAGCAGAAGAAAACCAAATAACCTATCATGCCCCAGGTAAATTTGACGCGAAAACTGGAGAATTAACAAAAAAAGACACTTCCCAATTACCCCCCAAATTTCAAGATGTCTTTGGTTATACATTAGTTGAGCTTGCAAAAGAGAATAAGAAAATTGTAGGTATAACTCCAGCAATGCCTACAGGTAGCTCGCTTAAATATATGATGGAGGTTTTTCCAGAAAGAGCATTTGATGTAGGTATTGCAGAGCAGCATGCCGTTACACTTTCGGCAGGGATGGCTACACAAGGATTTCTTCCTTTTTGTGTTATTTACTCTACTTTTCTTCAGCGAGCCTATGATCAGATTATCCATGATGTATGTCTCCAAAATTTATCAGTTGTTTTGCTTATAGACAGAGCAG
>CAYGMB010000049.1:3418-9065 GCA_964350765.1 uncultured Flavobacteriaceae bacterium | reverse complement strand
TATATTGTATTTTGTAATATCTATTCCACATTTTTACAACGGGCATACGATCAAGTAATACATGATGTTTGTTTACAAAAATTACCTGTTATTTTTTGCCTTGATAGAGCTGGACTAGTTGGAGAAGATGGAGCAACACATCATGGTATCTTTGACATTGCGTACCTACGATGTATTCCTAATTTAATTGTAGTCGCTCCAAGAAATGAAATAGAATTACGCAACTTACTATACACCGCTCAGCTTGAATTGCAGCAACCTATTGCAATTAGATATCCTAGAGGAAGAGGAAATATTCTTAATTGGCAACGTTCATTTAAAAAACTAGAAATTGGCAAAGGAGAAACTATTAAAAAGGGAATTGAGATTGCTGTTTTATCTATTGGAACAATAGCTACTGAAGTTTCTAAAGCTATTAGTTTACTAGACAGTTTACATAAAGAAAAAATTGGGCATTACGATTTGAGATTTGTCTCCCCTCTTGATGAAAATTTACTTCATACTATTTTTAAAAAATACAACACCTTAATAACTATTGAAGATGGCATTATTACGGGTGGCTTTGGAAGTTCAGTATTAGAATTTGCTTCACTACATAAGTACAAGAATAACATTACCCTCTTGGGTATTTCTAATCATTTTCCTGAACATGCAACCATTTCACAGTTAAAAGATAGTGAAGGCCTTTCTTCAGAAAAGATTAAAGAAGCAATAGAAAGTAAACTGTAGCCTATTCTATTTTACTTTTATTTTCTGAAAAATTTGTAACGAGTTCCCATCTGTCATACAGGAAATATAATTACAGCAGGAAAGTATGTTATGATATAAAGATTTTGAGGCATCTAGTGGGATTGATGCTTGAGAAAGTAATAATTTTTCATAATGTTTTATGGTTTCGTTGCAATAGCTTTCGGCTGCTTTTGTATAGGCATCTAATAAAGAACTTAATATTTGGTAACCAGAAATTTCTTTCTCTATTACTTCTTTACTTTTATAGACTTTCTCAACACTTATCTTTATAATGTCTTCTATCTGTGCTTTGTACTGTGATATATCAAGTAGACTTTTCGAAAATTCTCCTTTTAGTATTGCTTCTTCATTTTGCAAAAACAACTCAGACGCTTCTTTTACTAAAGTATTTATAGCCAGAGATCGTAAGTAAGCTAATCTATCTGATACATGACTAAGTTGATTATATTTCTTGATATTTATGGTATCCTTTACTAGTTTAATTAAGTATTCTAACGCTACTTCTTCTTCAATTAATCCAAGATTAATTCCATCTTCAAAATCTATAATTGTGTAACAAATATCATCTGCAGCTTCTACTAAAAATGCTAGTGGGTGTCTTGAATAACTAAGAGTGCCATTTTCTCCTCTTTGCATAAGGCCTAACTCATTTGCTACTTCTTCAAAAAAGACTTTATCAGATTGAAAAACTCCAAACTTTTTATCGGCTATATGCGGGGTGGGTTTTTTAGGTAGTGACTCTTTTGGATATTTCATAAAAGCACCTAATGTTGCATAAGAGAGTCGAAGCCCTCCTTCTACTCCATTTTTACTTTCAGAAAGTATTTTAAACCCGTTTGCATTTCCTTCAAAATCTATTACATCTTGGTACTCTTTCTTTGTAAAAACAGATTGAAATCGTTTTCCATTTCCATGTAAAAAATAATCACCAATAGCTTTTTCGCCACTATGCCCAAATGGAGGGTTCCCAATATCGTGTGCCAAAGCAGCAGCGGCAACAATTGCTCCAAAATCATTAAAATGATACCCATGAGCAACTGCTAATTGTGGGTGTTTATCTAATATAGCTTTACCAACAGTTCTTCCAAGTGATCGTCCTACAACAGAAACTTCTAAACTGTGAGTGAGTCGCGTGTGTACAAAAGAAGTTTTTGACATAGGAATTACTTGTGTCTTGTCCTGTAAACTTCTAAACGCTGAGGAGAATATAACACGATCATAATCAACCTCAAAACCTAATCTAGTGTCATCTTGTTCTTTGCGTAGTCTTTTTCTTATATCTCCCTGTCTTTTTAGCGACAAGAGCGATTCCCATTGCATCATGTGTAGTAAAATTAAAGTATGCAAGATACCATTTTATATAATTGTTTTTCATGTTAAGCAATTAACATTGAGGTAACATATCTATCACAAATTAGTAACCTGCAGTTAACGCCATCTTTACATGCTGTAGGTTTCTTTGCACAATAAATTTAAAACAACTAATGAAGACTATAATAACTCTCGCACTTATTTTTTTCACTATTGGATTATCCGCCCAAACAGGTTCTATAGTTGGAAAATTGACCGATAAAGATTTTAACAACGAACCGCTTCCTTTTGCAAATGTAATTATCAAAGGAACTTCAACTGGTACTACATCAGACATCGATGGTTTATATGCTCTTGAAAATGTTCCTGTAGGTGATTATACTATAGTGTTTAGTTTTGTAGGGTATGAAACTGTGGAATTAGCTGCAACTGTAGAGGCTAATAAAGTTACTACAATTAATGTACCTATGGGAGCAAGTGCAGCTGCACTTGATGAAGTTATAATTAAAACAACGGCACGTAGAAATAGTGAGGTAGCATTATTAATAGAACAGAAAAAAGCTGCTACAATTACACAAAATATTGGTGCTGAAGAATTATCAAGAAAAGGGGTTGATAATGCAGCGGCTGCTGTATCCCAAATTTCTGGTATATCCCAACAGCAAGGAAGTAGCGAGGTGTATGTAAGAGGACTTGGTGACCGTTATCAAAACACTACGATTAATGGATTGTTTTTACCATCAAACAATGTAAACAGAAAAAACATTGATTTAGATTTATTTCCTTCAGAAATTATTGAGAGTGTTGGTGTAAGTAAAGCTTACACAAGTAAATATTTTGGAGATTTTAGTGCTGGTAATGTAAATATAGTTTCAAAAGAATATACTGGACCTGGCTACCTAGCTGTATCTGTAAATTCTGGTTTTAATAGTGCTGCTATTGGAGAAGACTTTTTAAGAAGTGAAGGTACAAGCTACTTTGGTTACTACAATAGATACGATAACAATCCTTTTGCGGTAATACTATCTCACGGCCCAGACCCGGATGAAGCAGGTACTGCGATTCCTTTTAACGGAAGTATTGAAGGTGGATACTCTTTTAACATTGACGATAACCAACGATTAAGCTTTTTTGGAACAGCAATCTTTGGAAACTCATACGAATATAGAGAAGGTCCTGCTGTAGATTTTACCAACGATGTAAAACTACGTTTCCCAGCAGTTGAAGAATACAGATATGGCACTAATACTTCTGCGTTAGGGTCTATTATATACAACCACAAAGATGGACACAAACTTAAGTTTACCTCACTTTTTTCTAATACATCAAAAGATGAGGCTAGCTTTTTTGGAATTGAAGGAAATGGTTTTAACAGAGATGGTTTTAGTGGAAATGGAGACGGAGGTTTTTACCAATCCAATGTACAGTTTGATCAAGATATGATTTTTGTTAACCAATTAAATGGAACTCATACAATTAATGAAGATTGGTTAGTAGATTGGGGAGTTGGATTTAATAAAGTATTTTCAGATCAACCAGACAGAAAACGTCTATCATTAGAGGATTATCAATTTTTCTTAGATGACGACCCAGCTACAAATGCTATATTTTACGATAATATTGCTTTTGACAATCAACGATATTTCCAAAGTATTGAAGATGATGAGTTAAACAGCTATTTAAATGTTAACTATAAAGTTTCAGAAAACATAAACTTTACAGTAGGGTATAATGGCCGTACAAAAGAGCGTAGATTTAATAACTGGCGTTATGGGTATGAAATATTAGACAAAAATGCAAACCCTGTTTTAGACCCTCTTAGTCTTAATGAATTTTTTAGCCCAACTAACTTTAGCACCTTATGGAACTTGCAAGTTGCTAGAAACCCTCAAGGTCTAGATGCTGTACTTGGACTAACTAATGTACCACAACTTTATGAAAATACATACCAAGGTAATCTAGATATTCACGCTGGGTTATTTGAGGCAAACATTACAGCTGGAAACTTCTTATTTGTCCCTGGTGTAAGAGTTGAAAACTGGTCGCAGTTTATTGAGTATGATGTTATTAATCCAGTACCAACAGACCCAGGCTTTCGTAGTGTGCAAGAAAACCTCTTCTTTCCTAGTTTAAATATTAAATACGCTTTAAATGAGGATATGAACTTACGTCTTGCAGGTAGCTTAACAGCATCTTATCCGGAATTTAAAGAGGCAGCAAACTTTGTATATGAAGAAGTAACTCAACGTATTGGTGGTAATCCTGATGTACTTGGAAAAGCAGATGGAACAGGTGCAAGTTACTCTGAAATCTTTAACGCAGACCTTAAATACGAATGGTTTCCTGGCAGAAATGAGCTAATTGCTGTTAGTGTATTTTCTAAAACTATTAAGGACCCTATAAACTTAGTTGTTGCAACAGACGCAACTGGTAACCAAAGATACTTTAGAACAGGTGACCAAGCAGATGTTTTTGGTGCAGAGATTGAGTTTAGAAAAAACCTTGTCTTAGATGCAGATGAAAATCCTTTGTTTAGTTTAGGTGGAAATTTTGCATATACTAATACAAATCAAGATTTAAAAACAATATCAACTGCAGATGGGTTTGCATTTGGTACAGCATTTGGTGATAGAACTGAAGCAGAATTACAAGGAGCTTCAGAGTTTATTGCAAATGCAGATCTTAACTACACACCAACATTTGGAAACTATAAACCAAGAATAACAACAACTTTCTCTTACTTCTCAGATAGAATAGCTGCACTAGGAAGTGGAGGTCTTGGTGATATTGTTGAAAAATCGGTACCTACACTAAATCTTATATGGAGAAACAGCTTTGGAGATCATTTTGAAGCTAATCTAAGTGTAAAAAATATACTTAACCCAGACGTAACAAGAGTTAGAGAAAATACTAATACTTCAGAAAACCCACTATTAAACAGGTTTGACTTGGTTAATAGTGATGGCGATGTAACGCTACGTGAATACAAAAGGGGAATTAATGTAGGATTAACATTAAAATATAAACTGTAAAAACAATTATTTATTTAAACTTTAAAATGATGAAAACCAAATTTATTTTATTAATAGGCGCTATAGCCTTTGCATTCGCTTCATGTGAGAGCGACGATACTGCAGACATTATTATCGAAGATAACAGCATTACAACAATCAACAATAACGGTGGTGGTGATAATGGCGGTGATGATAGTGCAATTATTTTAAGTGGAGTTTATACTTCAGACTTAAATTTAACAGCAGACCAAGAGTATTTAATTAATGGACCTGTTATCATGACTGCTGGAACCTCTCTTAACGTTGCTGCAGGAACAACTGTAAGAGTAGCTCCTGTTGGAGTTAATGCATACATAGCTATCCAGCAAGGTGCACAAATTAATGCTAATGGAAATGCAAACAACCCAATCGTATTTACATCTAACGCAGACACTCCAGGTTCTGGAGACTGGGGTGGTATAGTAATATGCGGAAGAGCTCCTATTAACTCTACTGCAGACGGTTCTACAGAAACATCTACAACAGAAGTTGGTGGATTATCTTACGGTGGTAACGAACCAAAAGATAACTAT
>CAYGMB010000049.1:0-3408 GCA_964350765.1 uncultured Flavobacteriaceae bacterium | reverse complement strand
ATATGTACGTTTAGAATACGCAGGTGGTGCTATTGATGGTAACGCAGAACTTAATGGAGTTTCACTTTACGCTGTTGGAAATACAACTACTGTAGAGTATGTACAAGTATTTATTGGATCTGATGATGGTTTCGAATTCTTTGGAGGAACTGTAAATGCAAGATTTTTAGCAGTTGTTGGATCTGAAGATGACTCTATCGACTGGACTGAAGGATATATTGGAAACCTTACAGACATATATGTTCAACATACTGCATCTCACGATAAAGCTTTTGAGTGTGATGGGTATAACACAGACTTCTCAAACGAAGGTGGATATTTCTCTGCTCCCAACGTAACAAATGTAACTATTGTTGGTGCCAATGATGGTGGTGAAGCTATAAGACTTCGTGCCGGAACACAAGGTATTTTTACAAATGTATTAATATCAGATTTTGCTGAAGGTTTTGATGTTGATGGTGATGCTGGAGATAACCCAACAGGACAAGGTGTACTTGATGGATTATTACAAGTTGTAGATGTAACTTTTAATAATGTTGATGAAAAAGTAGACACTTCAGACTCTGCAACACCATTTACTGAAGCAGACTTTATTTCTGGTGACGGAAATGGTACTGGTACAGACTTTGCTACATGGGGAGCAGGTTGGACTAGACTTCAGTAATCTAAATATTATTTGAATTTAGTAAGCCAATACTAAAAATAAAAAAAAGCCTGCGATATTAATATCGCAGGCTTTTTTTATAAAATTCAAAATTAATTATTTATTGGATACTACTTGTGTGTTCTTAATTTCCATAGTAGTAACTTTGGCAATAGCAGCATCCGTATAAGTTACTTCCTTAATGATATCCCCAGTAAAAAACTTCCATGTGCCTACTTTTTTACCATTCTCATAGTAAGCAACAGCTGTCTTAGCTCCATTAACATCATAGCTAAACCATTCGCCTTGCAACTTGTTCTCTTTTGTGTAAAATCCTGTTTGAGCAATTTCTCCATTATCATGATACAACGTTGCTTCAATTAAATCTCCTTTAACTTTATATTTGTTTTGAACAACTTCTTGTGCAAAACCAGCTGATACAAAAAACACAACTACAATACTTAAAATTACTTTTTTCATAATGGGACTATTTAATAATTACTTTACAAATATAAATAATAATTCACTATAAAGAAACATTTACATAACATTAAATTAACATTGAATCTTTAACTACTTGTTTTTTAGTGTTTTAATTTTAATTTTTAACATTTAAAATATTTATCACAGTGGTCCCATTTAATCCTACAATTACTAATGTAAAGGCTTCAGGATAGTCTTAATAGGGCTAACTCATAACAATTACATAACATATGGTTTAAAAAATAATATGAATTTTGCCAAATAATCATATTGTTCTTTATGGATTCCATTTACCTTATTATGTTGATAGCACTTGCTATCCTAGCTATTGCAGATCTTGTAGTTGGTGTTAGTAACGATGCTGTTAACTTTTTGAATTCTGCTATAGGGTCTAAAGCGATTTCTTTTAGAACAATTATGATAGTGGCTAGTGTGGGGATTGCCTTTGGAGCACTTTCCTCAAGTGGCATGATGGAAGTTGCAAGAAAAGGAATTTTTCTACCAGAAAAATTCTTTTTTGATGAGATCATGATCATATTTATGGCGGTAATGATTACAGATATCTTATTACTAGATTTCTTTAATAGTTTAGGACTTCCCACCTCAACAACCGTATCTATTGTTTTTGAATTATTGGGAGCAGCTGTTTGTGTTTCTATTATTAAGATAATGGGAAATGACGACAGTCTATTACAGTTGGGCGAGTATATTAACTCAGACAAGGCTATTGAGATAATAACGGGCATTCTACTTTCTGTAGTTATTGCTTTTACCATAGGAGCTGTAGTTCAGTTTATATCCAGATATTTACTAACCTTTAATTTTCACAAAAAAGCTACTTGGACAGCTGCTGTTTTTGGGGGACTAGCAACAACGGCAATTGCTTATTTTATAATAATTAAAGGATTAAAAGGAGCTGCGATTTTACCTCCAAACTTTAGCTCGTGGGCAGGAGAAAACCTATGGGCATTTTTAGGTATTAATGCTGGAATATGGACAATCATATCCTTTTTACTTGCTAAACTTTTTAATTTAAATATCTACCGTTTAATTATTATTCTTGGAACCTTTGCACTCGCAATGGCGTTTGCAGGTAACGACTTAGTGAATTTTATTGGGGTCCCTATGGCAGCTTATAACTCGTATGAGGCGTGGATTGCCTCTGGAGTAGATGCCTCTGCCTTTAGCATGGAAGTACTAGCCGAAAAAGTTCCTACTAAGCCTCTTTTGTTATTACTTGCAGGTCTTATCATGGTACTTACTCTTTGGTTTAGTGAAAAGGCAAGGCGTGTAGTAAAAACATCGGTTGATTTATCTAGACAAGATGAAGTTAAAGAACGTTTTAAGCCTAACTGGTTATCACAAAATCTTGTGCGTGGTGTAATAAGCATTAATAATGGGCTTATTAAAATAATGCCTAAAAATCTAAATCAAAGTATTACAGAACGTTTTACATTATCTACAAGTAGAAAAATACTATCTGCAGATGCTCCGGCTTTTGACATGGTTAGAGCTGCCGTAAATTTAATGGTTGCAAGTGTTTTAATTTCTATAGCTACTGGTATGAAATTACCGTTATCTACAACCTACGTTACCTTTATGGTAGCTATGGGTACCTCACTAGCAGATAAAGCATGGGGTAGTGATAGCGCAGTATACCGTGTGTCTGGTGTAATTAATGTAATAGGTGGATGGTTTATGACTGCCATTAGTGCATTTACTGCAGCAGCTATTTTAGCATTCTTACTATATCAATTTAGAGAAATAGCACTCATTGGTTTATTCCTTTTGGCTATAGTTCTTATTGTTAGAAACTATCTACAAAGCAAAAAGAAGGCTACAGAAATTAAAGAAGAGTTAAAACTTAAAAAAGCTGAAAGCTCATCCATTGTAGGGGTTATTGAAGAAAGCTCTTCAAACGTTTCTACCGTAATGAAACGTGGTTCAAAGCTATTAAGTTACACAATTGATAGTCTTGGAAGACAAAACCTAAATGGGCTCAAAAAAGCTATAAAACAAAGTGACAAATTAAGTGACGAAATAGATGAGTTAAACAATCACGTTTTCTATTACATGAAAAATGTTGATGAAACCTCTACTGCAGCAAGTCGCTTTTATCTACTTATCCAAGACTCTTTAGAAGACATTGTACAATCGCTAAGTAAAATTAGCGCTAAGAGTTATAAGCACGTTAAAAATGGACACAAAGGACTTCGTTTTAATCAAATAAGAGACTTAAAACAAGTAGAAGAAAAATTATTGGCACTATTTACAGAGGTAAA
>CAYGMB010000048.1:2366-10213 GCA_964350765.1 uncultured Flavobacteriaceae bacterium | reverse complement strand
TACTGCTGTGGTAACTGTAGTAGACACTATTGCTCCTACCTTAGTGTGCCAACCAGCTACTATTACTATAGGACCTGATGGAACTGCTACGGTAGATCCATTACTATTAATAGACCAAACTATTCCGCTGGACAACTGTACTATTGATAGTCTAGCTACTAATGCGGGTACTTTAGATTGTAGTGATGTAGGTAGTACGATAACTGTTACTGTATTTGCTGTGGACGTAAATGGTAATATCACATCGTGTGAAACAATACTTACTATCGAAGATAGTTTTGGACCTGTTTTTGACCAAGGAACACTTCCTGAGGATATTACTAGAGACCCAGAGGCTAATGGTATTTATACCTTAGAAGACTTTACTGTTGGGGTAGCTGCCTCAGACAATTGTAGTGAACCTTTGTTACCTATTGTTATTGGGCAAGACCCAGAGCCAGGAACTGCATTAGGGGTTGGAATGTACGATATTACCTTAATGGCAGTAGATGATTTAGGAAACCAAAGTGAGTTTGTCTTTGAGCTTACAGTAAATCCTATATTAGGAGTGGAAGATACAAATTTTACTAGCTTAAGTTTATATCCTAATCCTGCAAGTGATAGGGTGACTTTAAGTAATCCTAATAACTTAGACTTACAGGAAGTGGCTATTTATGACCTTATGGGACGGTTAGTAAACACTATCAACCTTATGGATATGGGTACTGAGAAAACAATTGATGTATCACTTCTTCAAAGTGCAACTTATATGATACTCATTAAAGGTAAAGAAGGTATAACAACAAAACAGTTGATTATAAAATAAGTAAAGAGGGCTAACTAACCATTATCCACAATAACCCCAGCTAGTAATTAGTGCTGGGGTTTTATTTTATTACATTACCTTTGTTTTATGTTACCATGGCATCAATATTTACTAGGGGTATTATTTGTGTTGGCAGGCGCCAATCATTTTAGAACTCCAAAAATATACAAGCGAATTATTCCTCCGTATATACCCGCGCACGACACTATTGTGTTACTTTCTGGAATAGCTGAAATGATTGCAGGTTTTATGCTTTTAAATCCTGAAACACAAACTATTGCTGCTTGGAGTATCATTGTTATGTTAATACACTTTATTCCTGTACATATTTACATGCTTCAAAATAAAAAAGCGGCATTAAAACTACCTAAATGGATTTTGATTATTAGAATTCCTCTTCAATTTGGATTGATGTATTGGGCGTATCAATATGTGTAGAAATGGATTTATTTTCTTCAGAAAAAGAAACTACTTTAAAAAGATATCAACTTAAAGATGCCTCTATAGTGTATTACGACTCTTTTTTTTCAGAAAAGGAAGCAAATTCTTTTTACAATATTCTATTAAAAAAGACTGATTGGCAAGAAGATACTATAACAATTTTTGGAAAGACTTACCCACAACCAAGATTAACAGCTCTATATGCACAAAATAAAAACTCCTACTCCTACTCCGGCATTACAATGTACCCTAAGCCGTTTACACAAGAATTAATAGAAATTAAAAATAAAATTGAAACTGCAGTTGATGCAAATTTTACAACTGTATTGCTAAATCTTTATCGTGATGGAAATGACAGCAATGGCTGGCATAGTGATGATGAAAAAGAATTAGGTAACAATCCTATAATTGCTTCTGTGAGTTTTGGAGCAACAAGACAGTTTAATTTACAGCACAAAAAAAATAAAGAATTGAAAGAAAAAATAGCTCTTTCTCATGGCAGTCTATTAGTTATGAGCGAGACAACACAGCATTACTGGAAGCATCAAATCCCAAAAACCAAAAAAGTTGTTACCCCAAGGATTAACCTAACTTTTAGAATTATAAAATAGCAAATCTTTAATTTTGTAGTATGAAAGAAGCAAGTAGAGAATTTACCAACAGAGAATTAGATCGTATTATTGAAATGGCATGGGAGGACCGCACCCCTTTTGATGCAATAACCTTTCAGTTTGGAATAAGCGAACAAGAGACTATAGAGATCATGCGACGAGAAATGAAACCATCGAGTTTTAGAATGTGGCGTGAGCGAGTACAGGGTAGAAAGACAAAACACAGTAAACTGCGTGATAACGATATAAAAACATTCAAGTCTTCAAGACAAAAACATATTACTCATAATAAAATCTCAAAGAGATAATCTATTCGAAGATTTCATTTAGTATAGCTGCAAGACGAATGCCTCCCTTTTGTAATTGTGAACGTACAGTTGTAAAATAATCATACATATAACGATAGCCTAACTTCTCTCCTACTTTAGTATTTTCATAAACATCTTTACAAATAGTCCTACTTTCATTCATCCAATCAATAATAGAACCAGACTTAATTGCAGACAGTTCTTGTTGTGAGAGATTTTTTGTGTTACGAGCTAATTCTGTATAGGACATATTGTAATGTTCAATCATTTTGGTATCCCAAACAGTATGTAAGTTTGTTCCCTCATTAAACCATCGTACTTGAAAATCATTACCTCCTTTGTCTTCAGCTAAACCAATATGTAATGGCTGATGTAAATCGCCAATAAAGTGTACTAATAATCGTAAATGAAATGCTTTATTTTCTTTACTTTCAGTTTTACTTTTTAATATATTAATACAAGTATTAATTGCTACTATAATATCACCTCTATCACTTTTAGGATGTGTTTCGTATGTGCTATCAAAAGGGAAATTTACATAATGCCAAGGGCCATACTTCCTATAGGAATCATCACTTTTAATTTCATCCCCATAAGTAGAAACAAAAGCTAGGGATTCTCCACTCAACAAAGATTCAATAGCTTTTTTTGCAGTTTTGGATAAATATTGTTCAGCAATTTCACCAGTTACTCTGTGTCCAGTTTTACCCCAATCATCTGAAGCTAGGGAAGTACTTGAAATTAATATAAAAGCAACAAATAATAAATAGATCTTTTTCATTGTTTTAAAGAGTTTATTACAAAGATACTATTCCATTGTTTACTGGCATTAAATTTGGTTATTGTAAATTATAACAATTTAAAATGCTACTTTAACGTTTCAAAAATAGCTTTAAACCTAAATAATGAAAAAGTTCCTATTCCCATTACTTATAATTTTTGTTTTTTCTAGTGCATTGGCTCAAGAAAAAAACTATACTGAAAAAGAGTTAAGCGTTTCAAAATATATTGACGGAACCCTCTTATTGCCTCCTGCAGAAAACCCAAAATTGGTCATTATTATTGCAGGTTCTGGACCTACCGATAGGAATGGCAATTCAAGTATGTCTAGAAATAACTCATTAAAATTTCTAGCAGAAGGATTAGCAAATAAAGGGTTAGCAGTTTTTAGATACGATAAACGCTCTGTAAAAATGCTTAAAAACAGAGACCCAAATATGTCTAACATTCAGTTTAATGATTTTATTACGGATGCAGAAACCGTGGTAAATTACTTTAAAAGAAGTGAACAATTTCCAGAAATACATATTGTAGGTCATAGTCAAGGCTCCTTAATTGGTATGGTAATAGCACAGGATACCGCAAAAAGTTTTACATCATTAGCAGGTCCAGGGCAGCCTATAGATGATGTAATTGTTACACAAATAGCATTACAACAACCTGGATTAGACAAAAGTGCTGCAACTGCTTTTAAAGAGTTAAGAGAACGTGGAAGTACTACAAATTACGATCCTGCACTAGCTTCTATACTTGGACCTCAAATACAATCTTTTATGTTACAATGGATGCAATACAATCCCGCTGAAGAAATAACAAAACTAGACATACCAGTATTGATTGTAAATGGAACCAAAGACCTTCAAACTAAAGAAAGTGAAGCAGTTTTACTTAAAGAAGCAAAACCAGAGGCTTCCTATAAAATTATTGAAAACATGAATCATCTCTTCAAAAAAATTGAGGGAAATGATCTTGAAAATCAAAAATCGTACGGAGACCCTAACTTACCTGTAATGCCTGAGTTAATTGAAACAATAAGTAATTTTATTAAAAATTAAAGAGCTTCTTAAGTAGTTTTCATTTTACTAAATAATTGTATTTTGCAGTAAATAGTTTATTATGCAGGATACTACTCAAGTACTTAAAGACACTACCCCTTTTTTAACTAATGACACCATTGTTTTTGGTGTATTAATGGCAGTTCTTGCTGTTATATTTTACACTTCTTCAAAAAAAGATGGGTTTTGGCACAAGTTTTATAAAATAATTCCTGCTTTATTTTTAGCATATTTTTTACCTGCTATTTTAACTTCTATTGGTTTAATAGCACCAGAATGGACAACTATTAACCAAGATGGTTCTGTTACCGAAGGTAGTACTAGTCTCTATTATATGTCTAGTAGATATTTATTACCCGCAGCATTGGTATTAATGACCCTGAGTATGGATTTAAAAGCTGTATTTAATCTAGGATCTAAAGCGTTAATAATGTTTTTTACAGGAACTGTAGGAATCATTCTAGGGGGTCCTATAGCTGTTCTTCTAATTGGATTAGTTTCTCCAGAAACTGTTGGTGGTGAAGGAGCAGATGCAGTTTGGAGAGGGCTTTCAACACTTTCTGGAAGTTGGATTGGAGGAGGAGCAAATCAAGCTGCCATGTTAGAAATTTATGAATACAATCCGCAATCCTATGGAAAAATGGTGTTTGTAGATATTGTGGTAGCTAATGTATGGATGGCTATTTTATTAATTGGAATTGGAAAAGCAGCCAAAATAGATAAATGGTTAAAATCTGACACCTCTGCGATTGAAGCCTTAAAAGAGAAAGTTTCTTCGTATTCTAAAAAAATGGAGCGAAACCCCACACTAACAGATTATATGGTACTTGCCGGTATTACTTTTGGTACTGTAAGTTTAGCTCATTTTGGCGCGGGATATATTAGTGCTGCTTTTGACGGAATAATTGGAGGAATGGAAAAAGGACTTGCTAAAAATTCGCTTACCTTTTTGTCTTCCAGTTTTTTCTGGATGGTATCCATAACTACAATTATTGGTATTTTGTTATCTTATACAAAAGCTAAAAACTTTGAAGGCGCTGGTGCTAGTAAAATAGGGAGTATTTTTATTTATATTCTAGTTGCTAGTATTGGAATGAAAATAGATATCACTCAAATTTTTGACAACCCTGGTTTACTAGCTATAGGATTCCTATGGATGGGTATTCACGCAGGGTTACTTATTTTAATTGCAAAGTTAATTAGAGCTCCTTACTTCTTTATGGCGGTAGGTAGCCAAGCAAATGTTGGTGGGGCTGCTTCTGCACCAATTGTTGCATCTGCGTTTCATCCTTCACTAGCAACTGTAGGTGTATTGTTGGCTGTTTTTGGGTATGCTATTGGTACCTTAGGGGCTGTACTTTGTACATTTATGATGCAAGTAGTTTCGGCTGGATAAAAACTTTGTTTGCAATTTAAAATTTATCATATTTGCGAGCCTAAATAAAATACATGAAACATCTACTATCTTTAATACTATTTGCACTTATTTTAAGTAGTTGCGAGAGTTCTTCAGAAAATACCATGACACTTACTGGAAACATCAAAGGTCTTAAAAAAGGTACTGTTTTGTTGCAAAAAGTTGAAGATACCTTACTCGTATCTGTAGATAGTATTACTATAAACGGTGACGCAAATTTCACTTTTAAAGAGGAAATAATTAGCCCAGAGGTGTACTACTTGTATTTACGTTTAAAAGATGGTTCTTTACTAGATGAGCGTATCCCTTTCTTTGCTGAACCTTCAGAAATTAATATTACTACTTCTTTGAAGTCATTTGCAGTTGATGCAGAAATAAATGGTTCCCTAAACCAAGACAAAAGCAAAGAGTATAACAAATTAATGCAACGCTACCGTAACAAAAATCTTGAACTTATTGAAAATGAATTTAAAGCAAAAAAAGAGGGTAAGGATTCACTTGCTATTGCATTGCAAAAACAGCAAAATTCATTGCAGCGAAGTTCTTATTTAGCTACTATAAATTTTGCAAAAAATAATCCAGATATTGAGTTGTCACCTTATTTACTTATTAATGAAACTCCAAATATTAATAGTAAGTATTTAGACACTATTTATAATGTATTGACACCAAAAATAAAAGACTCTAAATACGGAAAAGATTTAGAGTCCTTGATTAAAATTCGTAAAAGCCTAGAAAACTAAGAAAGCTTATTTATTCTATCAATAAGTGCTCTTCCTTTTGTTTCTAGTTCTGTGTTAACTGCTTTAAAGTGTTCTTTTTTATTTTCAACATCTTTAGCGTTTACCTTGGTTATTAGTTCATCAAAAACGTTAATTGCATCATCAATAATAGCTTCTGCCTTTGTATCATCTTTTTTAGGGTTTGTAAGCTCCCATATATAAACAGCCTCTATAATATCTCCTAAAACGTAATTAATATCTTTTTTTAAATCTCTTACACTTGCCATAACAATATTGGTTTATAATTTGTTGCAAAATTATGGAATATAAACTTCTAATAGCGTAGCATTTTGAGTTTTTACTGTAAGTTCTTTAAAGCATGCCGGTATGAGTATGGTTTCTCCTGTAGAAATAGTTTCTGAAAAATTAAGGACTTCAATAATTGCCTTGCCGGCAACACACATATAAACTATAAAGGAATCTACAATACTTAAATCTCTTTTAAAATCTTTTGTTAGATACAGTCTGTTTGTTTCGAAATAAGCAGATTTTTTTAACAAAACAGGTTCATTAGTTTTGTTTTGGTACACCAGATTTGTAGTAGGTTGATTAAAATTTATAGCAGCTATTGCTTCTTGAGTATGTAATTCTCGCATATTTCCATTTGCATCTGGCCTATCCCAATCATAAATTCTATAAGTAATATCACTCGTTTGTTGGATTTCAGCCAAAACAACTCCAGCACCAATAGCATGAACTGTTCCAGGAGCTATAAAAAAACTGTCTCCTTCTTTTACTTTTTCTGAATGTAAAATTTCAATAATATCATTATTCTGAAGGAATTTTTCATAAGTAGCTTGATTCATCTCTCTATTGAATCCTAAAATAAGGCGAGAATTTTCTTCAGCGTTCATGATGTACCACATTTCAGTTTTTCCAAAAGAATTGTGGCGCTCTTTCGCTAAGGTATCATTAGGATGTAATTGAACTGAAAGGTCTTGTTTTGCATCAATAAACTTGAATAATAAAGGAAAATTAGTGCCGTAGGCTTTATACACTTTGTTACCAAGCAAATCTGCGGTGTAGTGTTCTATTAATTCATTTAATTTTTTTCCTTTTAATTTTCCGTTATTTACCTCTGAAATATTTCCTGTTACACCAGAAAGTTCCCAACTTTCTCCTAAGGTTTCACCACCCTCTTTGTTGTAAAGTGTTTTTAATTTTGAACCACCCCAAACTTTTTCTTTAAGGATAGGTTTAAATTTAAGAGGGTATAATGCTGAAAAACTCATACTAATTTTTGAAGATATTTAAGTGACTTTTCAATATGTGGCGTAGCATTTACAGAATCGAAAGTATATCTTAACTTTCCGTCATAATCAAAGACATACGTTACTCTTCCAGGTAGTAAACCAAGAAAGTTATTTTTTACACCAAACATTTTCTTCACCTTACCCTGTGGATCTGCAAGTAATGTAAAGGGCAAATTATATTTATTAGCAAACTTTTTATGGGATGTTTCAGAATCTTTACTAATTCCAACTACTTTTGCATTAAGTTTTTCAAAATCTTCATATTTATCTCTAAAACTACATGCTTCTTTAGTACATCCCGGTGTAAAATTTTTTGGGTAAAAGTAGATTACAAGGGGCTGCTTCCCTAAGTATTCTTTACTATAAAAGGTATTACCAAATTGATCATTCAATTT
>CAYGMB010000048.1:0-2356 GCA_964350765.1 uncultured Flavobacteriaceae bacterium | reverse complement strand
ATAATTAACCTGTATAAACTACGAAATTACGAGGAGTTTCAAATAACTTTACAGTTATTGAGTATTTAGCATCTAATTTGGCACGTAACTTATTCCAAATTACAATTGCGATGTTCTCTACAGTTGGGTTTAAATTTTTAAACTCTGGTACTTCGATATTTAAATTTTTATGATCGAAAGCATCTTCAACTTCAAACTTAATAATGTCTTTTAAGAATTTTAAGTCTATTAAATATCCTGTCTCTGCATCTATACTCCCTGTTAGCCCCACTTCAAGCTCATAGTTATGTCCGTGATAATTTGGGTTACTACATTTTCCAAAGACTTCGAGATTTTTTTCGTCAGACCAGTCTTCACGAAAAAGCCTATGTGCTGCATTAAAATGAGCTTTTCTATAAATTGTTAAACTCATGCTTTTAAATACTTATAAAATTTATCAAAAATTATTTTAAACCATTCTGTGTATAACTCAGGTTGGTCTTTAATATTTGTTTTTACATCTTCTAGTGCCATCCATTTCCAATCTGCAACTTCGTCTTTATTAATTACTGGATCGTTTTTATAGCTACCAACTAGTATGTGGTCAAACTCATGTTCTGTAAGTCCGTTATCAAAAGGAGCTTTATATATAAAAGATGTAGTTTCTTTAAGATCTGTTATAAAACCCATCTCTTCTCGTAAACGTCTTTTACCTGCTTGTAAGTTTGTTTCTCCTTCACGTTGATGACTACAACATGTATTAGTCCAGAGACCTGGTGAGTGATATTTATGCAAGGCACGCTGTTGGAGCATTAATTCGTTATTATCATTAAATATAAAAACAGAAAAAGCTCTATGTAATAAGGCTTTTTCATGTGCCTCTATTTTTTCCATGAGACCAATTTGCTCATCTTGCTCATTAACAAGAATTACAAGTTCTTTATTCATTCAATTTGCTTTTTTCTCAAAAATACGAAATAGCAAGGGTATTAAAAACAAAAAGCACCCGATATGGGTGCTTTTCAAAAAAAGTATTTATGATAGATAACCTAGTTCATTATTAAGAACATAGATCTTCTATTTAATTGATGTTCTTCTTCGGTACACTCAACTCCATTAGAGCATTGATTTACCAACTGATATTCACCATAACCAGTAGCTTCAGTAAATCTACTTCTATCAATTCCTCTATTATTTACTAGGTAGTCTAATGTTGACTTAGCACGTTTGTCTGAAAGTGCTTCATTGTAAGCATCGTTACCTCTAGAATCTGTATGAGACTCAATTTTTATTATTAACTCTGGATAAAGGCGCATTGCTGCTGCTATTTTCTCTAATTCTATTGCAGCATCAGGTCTAATATTGTATCTGTCAAAATCAAAATATATTGGTTGTAGATTTAATCTACATCCTAAATCATTAGGAGGACAAGGGTCAAGCCATTTAAGAGCTAAAGGCACTTCTATAGTTCCTGTAATATCTGGTGTTTCAACAACTTTCTCTTCTGGTCTATAGCCTTCTTTTGTTCCTCTTACTAAATATTGCGACTCACAATCAGCCATAAAGCTATAGCTAGCATCCTCACCAACTATTACTTTCTCAACTAGCTCATTGTTATTGGCATCTAGCAAGGAAACTTCTGCTCCAGGAAGTAATACACCTGAGTCAACATCTGTTACAACTCCAACAATGGTAATTTCACACTTCTCCTCAACTACATAAATATCATCATTTACACTACCTTGCTTACCATCTCTATTTGAAGATAAATAACCAATACGCTTATCTTCTTTAATTATAAAACCAAAATCATCTTGATTACTATTTACTGGCTCTCCAAGATTTGTAATCTCTCCCGGTAGCCCATTTTCATCTAATGGCGTAACATAAATGTCATAGCCTCCCAATCCAGCTCTACCATCTGTAGAGTAGTATAAATTATTTGCTTGACTAATAAATGGGAATGATTCCCTTGCTTCTGTATTTATTGAAGGACCCAAGTTTACAGGTTCCCCATAACTATCTTCTCCAAGGATATCTACATACCATAGGTCTGACATCCCAAAAGTCCCTTCCATATCCGATGAAAAATACAAGCGTTTTTCGTCCTGACTCAATGTAGGGTGCGCTACAGAATATTCTCTACTATTAAATGGGAGCTCTACAATATTAGTCCAATAGTTCTCTCCACCAAGGGTTGCCTTATAAAGCTTTAATCGGATTGTTTTGGACTTATCTTTTCCTTTTTTACCGTCAATAAAATTGTTTCGTGTAAAGTAAACAGTAGTCCCATCTTTAGTAAATGCAGTAGAAGATTCATGGTAAGCAGTATTAACTTCACCCCCTAAAGCTTCAACATTAGAAAGTTTACCTTCGG
>CAYGMB010000047.1:0-10277 GCA_964350765.1 uncultured Flavobacteriaceae bacterium | reverse complement strand
TTTTGCTGGGTTTTGCATTTTTAAAGACCACACTTGATAAACCTTTCCTTCGGGTGCTTCAGGTAGACCTTGCGCATCAATATAAGCTACGTTTGTATTCTTATTAAAATATACTTTAGCATATGCTTGCGGAGCTACTGCTTGATTTCCAGGTAATGTATAGGCGTTATATTCTTTCGATCTAAGAATGTTTAGTACTTCATTAGTTTCTGCAAGATCTGCTTCTGTAACTGTTAAGTCATTCAATAACTGTTCTTTTTCTGTAGTAGTTATTTCTAAATTATCTTCTAATTTATTATTTTGATTTAGCATCCAGAATATTCCACCAATACATGCAATAGCTGCTGCCCATCCTACAATAGCACTCCAGTTTGTAGTAGATTCTGTAGGATTTAATGTTTTTATTTTTCGAATAGAGGATAATATTTGAGACCATACCATAGCAGGTAAGGTAGGTGCTACATTTTTTGATAATTCTATAAGTGAAGACTCTATATTTTCAACTTCTTCCTTAACTTCTGGATAGTTTTCTATAGCTTCTTCAACTTCTTCATTTTCCTTTTCAGTAAGTGCACCACAAACATACAATTGTAAAATTCCACTTTCTATTGCTTCTTGTGCATTCATAATTTTCTTTTAACCTAGAACAATTGTTCTTAATTCATTCATACAAGTTCTGTTTCTTGTCTTCAATGTGCCTAGAGGAATTTCTAATTCTTTTGAGGCATCAGCCTGAGTAAAACCTTTAAAGTATAAAAGCTCTATAATTTTTATACATGCAGGTTTGAGAGCTTTTATAAATTTTTTAATGCCAATTGTATTAACTCTACTATTTAGGCTATCACTTGATGACAATATATCTACGAAATTTGTCGTACTTAGGTTTTTTCTAGAATTCTTAAAGCGCTTAGAACGTGTTTCATCAATTGCAGCATTTCTGGCTATATTTAAAATCCAAGTAAAAAAACGTCCTTTTTTTATGTTGTAAGAACTGCTTTTATCCCAAATTTTAATAAAAACATCTTGAAGGATTTCTTGTGCTACTTCACTATCTAGTACAACACTATACATTACTCCATATATAGCTTCAGAATACATAGAATACAATTTTGAAAAGGCAATTTCATTACCATTTTGCATCTCTACAATAAGTGCGTCAGGTTGTTTCATACGTTAAGTTTTGTTATAAGCTAATGTACAAATAAATCTTTTAAAAAATTAAATGAAAGCATTGTAAGGTTATCAACAAATAATTGACAAAACATTAAATAATTCTTAAAATCTCTTTTATTTTTATCTAATTTTTTGATATTTTTGATGAAAATCACATCATTCTTTAACTTATATTTAATTACTATGAAAAAGAGTTTACTTTATCTAGCTACTGCACTTCTGTTGTTTTGTAGTCTAGATAGTACTGCACAAAGTATGCAAAATGCTATGAATGCACACTTTGAGCAACTACTAGAAAAAGGGAATATCACCCCTCAAGATGTTCAATGGGAAATAACTAGTGATCACGTGAGTAGAACTAGTGGAATCCATCATATTTATTTCCGTCAAGTTATTGATGGAATTCAAGTTTATGGAACAGATTCTAGTATTCACCTATTACCAAATGGTAAAATGATTACTTCAAATAACAGATTTGTAAGTAATATTTCAAACAGGTCTGTTACAAATACAGCTAGTCTTACAGCTCAACAAGCTGTTGAGGCTGCTGCTTCACAATTAGGGTATTCAATTTCTGAGTCTTTAACTATTTTAGAAAGAAAGTCTAATGAATCTCAAGAGACACTTTTATCTAAGGCTGGAATTTCTTTGAGTAATATTCCTGCAAAGTTGGTATATCAAGTACTAAGTGATGGATCTTTAAGTCTTGCTTGGGATATTTCTATAGAAGAAATCACAAAAGATAATTGGTGGAATGTTCGTCTAGATGCTAATTCTGGTCAAATAGTAGATCAAATTAACTGGATGTTAAGTTGTTCTTTTGAGCATGACCATAGCGAACATGAAAAACCATTAGACTATAACGCAAATCTATTTGATATACCTAACTACAAAGCTAATAACCTTGCAGATGCTGTTTGTGTAGAATGTTATGAAGTTTTTCCACTTCCTCTAGAGAGTCCTTATTATGGACCACGTGAAGAAGAAATAAACCCAGCAAATAATATAGCATCACCTTTTGGATGGCATGATACAAACGGGGCTGCAGGTGCAGAATTTACAGATACTCGTGGAAATAACGTAGATGCTCGTGATGATGGGGACAACCCTGGGTATAGACCAGATGGAGGAACTGATTTGGATTTTTCTGATTTTCCTTTTGATCAAGTATATACTAATAGCAATCAATATGAAGATGCAGCTATAACTCAGTTATTTTACTCAAATAACATATTACATGATATTATGTATCAATATGGTTTTGATGAGGTTTCTGGTAATTTTCAACAAAATAATTATGGAAACGGAGGAGCAGGGAACGATCCAGTTAATGCTTTTTCACAGATAGCACAAAATTGTAATGCAACTTTTGGAACACCCCCAGATGGTTCTCGACCAAGTATGAATATGTTTGTTTGTAACGATAAAGATGGAAATTTTGACACTTTAGTAGTATTCCATGAGTATGGACATGGTATTTCTAACAGATTAACAGGTGGACCAGCCGCTGCTGGATGTTTAGGTAATACAGAACAAATGGGAGAGGGATGGAGTGATTATATTGGTGCTGTACTAACTATACAACCTGGAGATGTCGCAACAGATGCTAGAGGAGTTGGAACTTATTTATTTGGTCAAGGTATAAATGGAGGTGGAATACGTTCATTTCCTTACAGTACAGATTTAGCTACAAACCCTCAAACGTACGATGATATTAAGACGGAATCAATTCCACATGGAGTTGGATCTGTATGGGCTACAATGTTATGGGAAATGACTTGGGAGCTAATAGACGAATATGGATATGATCCAGACCCATATAACTTTACGGGAGATGTAAATCAAGATGCAGGAAATGTAATGGCACTAGCTTTAGTTACTGAAGGTATGAAATTACAACCTTGTAGTCCAGGATTTGTTGATGGTAGAGATGCAATTTTCGCTGCAGATCAAGCACTTTATGGAGGCGCTAACGAGTGCTTCCTGTGGGATGCATTTGCTAAAAGAGGATTAGGTATTAATGCAGATCAAGGATCTTCAAACGACAGAAGCGATGGTACGGAGTCTTTTGAGACGCCATCGGCAGGAGCTACTTTTGTTGCACCACAAGATGTTTGTGCAACAGAAGCACCATTAACTGGCCTTGGAGGTGGATCACCTCAAGGTGGAGTTTATAGTGGCCCTGGTGTTACTGATGATGGAAATGGTATGACCTATACATTTGACCCAGCCGCTGCTGGTACTGGAGTTCAAACTATTACATATAATTTACCTGCTTCAAATTGTGCTCCTGCTTCTTCAGATTCAGACACAATAGAAGTTTTAGCAGTTGGTCCTGCACCAACTGTAACTGGTGCGGATGACTATTGCCCTGGTGATAGTGTAACATTAGTTGCAACGTTAAATGACCCTAATAATATTATTAATTGGTATGATGCACCTACGGGTGGTAATATTGTATTTACTGGTGAAACATACAATTTCACACCATCAGGAACCGAAGATTTATATGCTGGTGAAGTCCCAGATGAAGTACTCTCTCAATTAAAGATTACTGAAGCTACCTTGCAGATACCTGATCAATTTGAAATACAAAATGTTGGTGTGGCTGCAGATTATTCTGGATATACCGTTGCAGTAAGTGATGAGCCTTATGCAAATATTAATGCTGTTAACCCTGTAACAAAAACACTTGGTGCTATGGGTTCTGATGAAGCAATAACTTGGACAGATGGTGGTGGTCCTAATGATTGGGGTGATAATATTTTTTGGGATGCTTCAGATCCAGGATGGATATTAGTTATAGATGCAGATGGTAATGTTGTAGATTCTCTTTTCTGGAATACTACAGCAGGAGAGATAGCGAATTTTAATGTTACTATTAATGGATTTAATATCACAGCAGCAGACCTTGATTGGACAGGGAATGGAGCAACCTTTACACAAGTTTGTTCAGGAACTTCATACAGAAGAATAAACGAAACAGATAATGCTGCTAACTGGGCTAATAGTTGTCAAACTTCAGATTTTGGATCTCCTAATGCAGATTTAGGATTTGGCTTTGTTGGATGTTTAGGAGAGAGAACAGAAGTTATCTTAACTGATGATATTGCTCCGCAAATGGTGTGTCCTGAAAATCAAAATGTAGAAATTACAGGAGCAACTTATACTATTCCAGATTATACAGGGCAAACTACAGCAACAGATAATTGTGATACTTCGGTAACAATAGAACAAGATCTAGCCGCTGGAACAGAAGTAGGTGAAGGTACTTATACTATTACTATGGAAACTGAAGATAGTTCTGGGAATACAGGTACCTGTTCATTTGTTTTAACTGTAAGCAATACACTTGGTTCTCAAGATAATGAACTTTCATTAGGTTTGGTAATGTTCCCAAATCCAACTAGCGGAATCTTTACCTTACAAAACAATAGTGGACAAGTTATAACTACTGTTGAGGTAATTGATATAACAGGAAGAATAGTTTCTACTTTGTTTAATACAAATAACCTAGAAGCTATTGATGTTGATTTAAGAGCTCCTAGTTCTGGTACTTACTTTGTTAGAGTTAAAACTAAGAAAGGTACTGTTGTTAAAAGAATTATCAAGAGATAATTAATAGTTTAATATTTTTAAAAAGCCTTTTCAATTTGAAAAGGCTTTTTTTTGGTATTGTATTTGCTTAATATAGTATAGGTTATATGTGTATGAAACATACAGTAAATATTAATAGTGAATATCCCTAAAAAGAAACATTCATTTATAACTAAAAAAGCCTTAGCAATAAATAGCTAAGGCTTTCTTTAAATTTATACTAATAGATATTACCCTTCAAATTCTCCATCGTCATCACCACCATTTCTATCTTGTCGTTGTCTTTGTTTTTTCTGATTAAATCTATAGGTAAATGATAAGACAAACTGTCGTTCGCGCCATTGAAACTCACTATTGCTTATAAAAGTATCTGTAGTAGTAAATGATCGCCTCTTTCTAGAATTAAACAAATCACTCACATTAAAACCAATTGTTCCGTTATCATCCATTATATCTTTACTAAATGCTAAATTTACAGATAATAATCCCTCAGTTTCAGTTTGAGCATTGTTTCTTGGACCTCTATAAAAGGCATTAGTTTGCCAGTCTATTTTTGCAGGTAGTGATATTTTTGCACTTCCTCTTGCAAACCAACTGTCATTTTCTGTTCCGTAGTCAATACCATTAAAAGAACCTTCAGATTTAAATTTAAAGTAATTAAAGCTTCCATTAAGACGTAACCATTTTAATGGATTATAAAGTACTCCAGCTTCAAAACCATATCTGTCATTACTTGATAAGTTAATAGGAATAGTTCTAATAATTGGAATACCATTGGGTGTTAGCTGCCCAGTATCTTCTTGAATTCGCTCAAAAGAGTCTGTTTCTCTTTGAAAATATACAGATGAAGTAAGAGTCAAGTTTTTCCAACGTTTTAAGTATCCTAGATCAAAGGCGTTTGAATATGCGGGATTAAGATTAGGATTTCCTTGAAAAACATTGGCCTCACTAGATCTAGATGGAAATGGATTTACGAAGAAACCTCTAGGTCTGTTAATTCTTCTATTATAGCCTAATGTAATGTTTTCTTTTTCATTAAGTTCATAAATAAGATTTACAGTTGGGAATAACCCTAAAAAGTTATTGTCAAAATCTATAGTTAAATTTTGGTTGTTGTCATTAGTTACATCTTCTGCTTCCACATTACCTTGAAGTCGGGTATTTTCTAATCTAAGTCCTAATAGAAATGAAAACTTTCCAAACTTATTTCCGTATTGTGAATATGCAGCAAATACATCTTCGTTGTATGTAAAAATATTAGAAAGGCTATCATTTCTAATAAAATCTCCATTTGCCACTAGCTGTTCTTTTAACTCAAAATCTGTTCGAGTTTCTTCAAGGTTTACTCTAAAACCAGCTTCAAATTGTGCATTTTCGCCAATAGGTAATACATAATCCGCTTGTAGAAGATATTCGGTTTGGTCTTCTATTGTAGTCACAACTTCAGAAGGTAATACTACTTGTGATGGAAATGTATTATTTTCGGTTATTAAGTTTTTTTCAGTTTCATCACTTATATCATACTGAAAATCTGCAGTTAATTTATGTCCTTCGTTATTAAAATTATTGGTATAATTTAATGAGAGTTGATAGTTGGTGTCATCTTCTGTTTCAGTTTCAATTCGGGTTCTTGATTCAACTAAGTTATTAGAAGAATCAAAATCGTTTGTTAGGTTTTCTGTGGTGTCTTTATCATCGCCTAATCTTAAAAAACCTGCTGCTGTGATTGAAGATTTTTCAGTTAAGAAGTATTCAATTCCTAGATTGGTATTAAATCCTCTATTTAATCTTTGATAGTCTCTAGTTTCTCGTGAGATTAAACCTATCTCATTTGGTATAATATTGCCCTCGTTATCTCTTGCAAAAAAGCTGTTTTCAAAAAAAGCATTACCTGGAGAATCCCTGTAGCGTATTCCTGTAGTATTAAAAATATTAAACTTATCTGTTCGTAAATTTATGTTTCCAGTTAGTCCACTTGTTGTTGGCACACCAACGTTAGTTTGTATAGAACCGTTTAGTCCTAAAGTTTTTTCTTTTCTTAAAATAATATTTAAAATACCTGCTGTACCTTCTGCATCATATCTTGCCGAGGGTGAAGTAATAACTTCCACACGTTCAATGGCTTCTGCCGGTAGTTGCTGTAATGCATCTGTAGATCCAAAACCAGCAATTGCCGATGGTTTTCCATTTATAAGAATTCTTACATTTTCATTTCCTCTTAATGAAATTGCTCCATCTATGTCAACAGTTACAGAGGGTACATTGTTTAAAGCATCACTAACAGTAGCACCACTTGTTGTAAGATCTTTTCCAATATTATATATTTTTTTGTCAAGTCTTACCTGCACCTCGGTAGTCTCGGCTCTTACAACTACTTCATCTAGGCTAGCGGCATCTAGTGCCATAGTTACAGTAGGTAGTGTAGTTTCTTTAGTTATATTTTGGTTAGTACGTATTTCGGATTTATAAGAAATAAAGTCATATCTAATTGTATAAATACCTTCTGGTACTTCAATAGAATATGTTCCATCTATACCTGTAATTCCACCAGTAATAACATTGTTAGTAGCATCTAAAAATGAAATTGTAGCGTACTCTAAGGGAGCATTTGTGCCCTCTTCTATAATTTTACCAGAAACTTCAAAATTTTTCTTTTGAGATTGATTAGTTTTTTGCGGGAATGCTAAGGTGGTTATACATAGCACCGATAGGAATGTAATTATTTTCATTAACTATAGTTTTTTTGCAATTTGACAGCGAAATTAGTGTGGGGTTTAACCTCTTTTTGCCAAACTTTTGTTAAGAAAATAACCAAATATCCTATATAAGGTTAATTACTTCTTAAAATTTAAATCAATGCTAAAACCTTCTCTGGTGGGCGTCCAATAATTGCTTTCTTACCTTTTATTACAATGGGTCGTTCTATTAATTTGGGATAAGTAATCATTGCTGAAATTAATTCTTTATCACTCATGTCTTTACCCTTAAATTCTTCTTTCCAGATTGCTTCATTTTTTCTAACTAATTCGATAGGAGATATTCCTAGCTTATCTATAATTTCTGAAAGTTCTTTTTCTGAAGGTGTATTTTCTAGGTATTTTACTATTTTAAAATCATCTGTTTTACTTTCTAAAAGCTGAAGTGTTTGTCTTGACTTTGAACATCTAGGGTTGTGATAAATTGTAATCATGCTGTTAAATTTTCTAATTCTATAGTGTAATCGTACTGAAGATCTTCGTGAAGTGCTTCAATCTTTTTTTCTATAAAAATAAGTTGTCTTTCATAGAGGTTAGTTAAAACTTTGTTATTCTTAATGGAAGGTTTTAGTGCTTTTAATTTTTTGCAAAAGTAGAGTAGGATAGCAACTTCTGTTTCTTTATTTCCAGAGTAACGTATAAACTTTTTTGTTTCTCTCAATATTTTTCTAACGCTTTTTTTTATGTAGAAATATGATTTAGTGTTTATGGATTCAAAACCAGAATCTATGTGCAATTGAATGTTGTTAATGTAACGCTCTTCATTATCGGCTTCAAAAAGCAAATATGTTAATAGCTCCTTATTATCTTTTTTAAATCGTGCTAACCTAAGACACAAACTTTCTAATTCTTGAGAAGAAAGATATTTTATTTCTTTTTTAAGTTGTGCAATGGTAGCAGTTTTCATAGTAGTTTTTAAAACCTGTAGAATAGATTTACTCCAAATGTAAAATTAACTCCAAACACAGACCCTTCTTCATTTTTATAGCTATTTGTGCCAAAGAAATCGATTTCGTCATCGTCGTAAAAATCTTCATTAGTTATTGTTGTGTATGGAGGGATTCTATCAACATTTGAAAAAGAGACATCCCTAACTCTAACCCCAAGACCTACATAGGTGTTTAAACCAAAATCACCAATAATTTTAAACATAAAACCATACGAAAAGTTTACTCCATATTTTTCTCTTTTGTAATCGGCTCTATTAAATCTTATGGAACCTTGATCGTTATCTTGAAAATAACTGCTATTTTCAAAAGTATCAGTATGATTTATGTAATATATTTCGGTAGAAAAATACGGTCTATGCTTGTTAATTGGATCAAACATATAATATAATTGAGGTCTTACTTCCCAAAATCTATAATTTTCTTCTATGTTATAATTATTTGAAATATTTATAGAATTGTCATTAAAGCCTACTGCTAATCCTAATCTCCATTTAGGCGCTAATTGATGGATATAACCTATTCGATATCTGGGTGCTATAAAATCTATAGGGGTAGTAATATTAATTAATGCATACGATTCTTTCTTTATAGAATCTGTCATAATTTCTTCCTGTGCCGATAAAACACAGCTCACCAATGAGAAAAATACAAGTATTACTATTTTAAATTTTACCATAGCATTATAATTGATCACTTTTTTCTCCTTGTCCTGTCATCATTAAATATGCTTTCAAAAAAGCATCTAGGTCTCCATCTAATACTGCCTCTACATTTCCTGTTTCGTGTTGAGTTCGTACATCTTTAATGAGCTTATACGGATGTAGTACATAATTGCGTATTTGAGAGCCCCACTCAATTGCCATTTTACTATCTTCTATTTCGGCACGTTGCGCTTGTTGTTTTCTAAGTTCAATTTCATATAATTGAGATTTAAGCATTTGCATGGCTTTTTCTCTATTTTCTAACTGACTTCTCGTTTCGCTGTTATGTATTACAATGCCACTAGGGTGGTGGGTTAAAATAGCTTTAGTTTCAACTTTGTTAACATTTTGTCCACCTGCTCCAGAACTACGTGCAAAATCCCAAGAGATATCTGCTGGATTTATATCTATTTCAATGGTGTCATCTGCTAGCGGATATACATAAACACTTGCAAAACTTGTATGGCGTTTAGCATTGCTGTCAAAAGGAGAAATACGAACCAAACGGTGTAATCCATTTTCACTTTTTAACCAGCCAAATGCGTATTCACCATCAATCTCTATCGTAACTGTTTTAATACCTGCTACATCTCCTTCTTGGTAGTTAAGTTCTTTTACTTTAAAACCGTTTTTTTCAGACCACATAAGATACATACGCATGAGCATTTGTGCCCAATCACAACTCTCGGTACCTCCAGCACCAGCCGTTATTTGTAGCACAGCACTCATACTATCTCCTTCGTCACTTAGCATATTTCTAAACTCTAGAGACTCAATAGCTTCTTGAGCTTTACCAAAACGTATCTCTACATTTTCTGCCTTGCCTTCTCCTTCTTTAAAGAATTCGTAAATAACTTCAGCATCATCGGTAAGTGTTACTGCTTTTTGGTAATCTTCCACCCATTTTTTCTTATTCCGAAGCTGCTTCATAAAAGCTTCTGCTTCTTGAGGATTGTTCCAAAAATTAGGGTCAAAGGTTTTTTCTTCTTCGTTTTGTATTTCTATTTCTTTGCCAGCAATGTCAAAGATACTGCCTTAGTGCCTCAAGGCGATTTCTAAGGTCTTGGAGTTGATCTGTTGTTACCATATTAGTCAATAGG
>CAYGMB010000046.1:0-10484 GCA_964350765.1 uncultured Flavobacteriaceae bacterium | reverse complement strand
CAGGCGGACGTGGTTCTGGTAAAACATACGCGGTACATGAGTTTATAGCACGATTGACTTACGAGAAAGGGCATGGTATTCTGTTCACTCGTTACACAATGGTAACAGCTGAAAAATCAATTATACCAGAGTTTTTAGCCACACTTCAAAGACTAGAAATATCTCAAGACTTTCATATAACAAAAACACACGTTTACAATAAACGTACAGGCTCTTTTATTTTCTTTAGCGGTATTAAAACCAGTTCTGGAGACCAAACAGCAAACCTAAAATCTTTGCCAGGTATTACTACATGGGTAATAGAAGAGGGGGAAGATTACAAAGATGCTCAAAGTTTTAGAGATATAGACGATTCCATAAGAAAGAAAGGTTTTCAAAATAGAGTTATTTGGATTCAAAATCCTAGTTATGCAGACGAGAGCTTTTTTTATAAGAGATTCTTTGACGGGCACGAGCAAACGCATACGTTAACACATTTAGGGGTTGATTTTAACTACATAACAACTACACACCCAAACGTTGAAAGCATACACACTACCTATTTAGATAATAGAGAAAATATTGACGAAGATAAATTAAAACAATGGGATGATATTGCTTTAAAAGATTGGGAGCTTTTTAATTATAAATACATAGGGGGGTGGCTTTTAAACAAAGAGGGCGCAGTTTACTTAAAAAACGAACTAGAAAGATTCAGCCTAAAAGATTTTAACTACGATAACGTAGAAAGTGTAATTTCTTTCAATGACCCTGCCGATAGAGGTACGGACTCTTTAAGTATGCCAGTAGGTTGTATTGTAGGAGATAGAATTTACATAACTGATTGGTATTTCAGTCAAGCAAATGCCGAAGTTACCATTCCAGAAATATCATTCTTTCAACGTAGAAATAAAATAGAAACGGTTGCAATTGAAATTAATGGAGTTGGAGGTGGTTATGCAGAGAAACTAAGCAACGTGTTAGGATGCTCTCTATTACCTATTTCGCAGCAAACAAACAAACATAGTAGGATTATATCAAACTCTGGGTTTGTAAGGCTTTATTTTGTCTTTAGAAACGATTATGAAGCAGGAAGTATGTACGATAAGGCTATGAGGGAACTATTTGCATACAACAAAAATGACAAAGAAAACAGAAAACAAACACAATACAATGACGATGCTCCAGATAGTATAACAGGATTATGGCTTCTAGCGAACGATTTAAACCCTAGAAGATGGATTTAATAAACTACTAATAACTAATAAGTTAGTCTACTTTCTACACCATACGGATAAACCCCAAAAATTAAACTATAAGTAAATTTTAAATATTTGTTATTTAGAATGATTCTAAATAAGGATTTTTTACTATATTTGTGAAATTATGGTATTTGGTTACTGATAACTAAGTGGTTAATACTTTTTAAAAAGCTTTGTAGATGGGTTTAGTTGACAATGTACTGTCAAATTTTGGTTACATAAGATACTCTAACGGCGATAACTTTTATCGTTTACTTAAGAGTAATGCTAATTTCTTAAGTGGTAAGGATAAATTAAAAATAGCACTTGAAAACCCAGTAATAGAAGCTTGTATAAATATCAGAGCAACCGCACTTTCAAAAGTTGAGTTCTATCAAGAGAATGGAAAAGGGGAGAAAGTATTTGAAAGCAAAGAACTAGACTTTATAAATAACCCAAACCCCCACCAATCTAAACAGGACTTTTTAAAGCAATATGAATGGTATAGATTAGTTTATGGATGGGTATATCAAAAACCTTTTGGAAGCGTTGGATTCTCTCCAGATGCTATTTATAATTTACGTTCTAGTTGTATCGAATTTCCTAAAGACTTAAAAAATCCTTTTATATGGGAAAAGAAAGATATTGCAGATTATTACGACCAGAAATTTATTTATGAAGAGAATGGATTTAAAAGTTCTTATGAATTAAAGAGTGTTATTCCATTTTATGACGTTTCAAATGGTTTAAAGTCTAGTAAAAATTCTGCAATCACTTCTCCAAGTAGATTAGATGCTGTTATTAAATCGGTATCTAATATTGATTTAGCGTTGGAAGCAGAAAATGTAATGATTCAATCTAATGGCAGGGAGTTATTTAGTCAAGATGTAAAAGGAGGTAATTTAGGGGTAAGCCTACCAATGGATGCAGACGACCAAAACAATATAGATTCTAAATTGATTAATAAATACGGTTTTGGTAAAGGAAGAAGAAGAGGGATAACTACTAATAAGCCTGTAACGTGGCAATCTTTACATATAAAGTTATTAGAATTAGGGTTGCATGAGAGTATCACTAATAATGCGAATATAGTTTCACAGGCATTTGGAGTGCCTAACGAAATTTATAAAGCATTTAAAAAAGGAGATACTTTTGAGAATCAAGGTAAAGCATCTGTTAATTTCTTTCAAAACGAAACACAACCGACAGCGGACGATTTATGTAATAGTTGGAATGCTTTTTTTAATATTAAAAACCCAATAAAAGCAAGTTTAACACACCTGCCATGTATGACAGAAGTAGAAGAGCAGAAAGCGGATAGAATGTTGAAAATAGCTACTTCTTACGAGAAATTGACACGATCTGGACTTACTTTAGAACAGGTAGACGAACTATTAACTTCTAACGGAATAAACAGCAATGAAAGCAAATGATATTAAAGTAAATGAACTGAAAAACATTAGCAAGGAGGTTAAAAAGTCAATTGCTAAGAGGTTAGATATTGTTAAGAACAATAAAATAGTAAAGAAATGATTTACACTTTAAAACAGTTTCCAGACAAAAAATTTACGGAGAAAATGGATCAAACCAGATTCATTAAAAAGAATTTGTCCGATTTAATGGCTATTAAAAAATCAGAGTACAAAACAAAGTCAGAGCCTATTTTAAAATCAGAATTGTTTGCAAAAGAATTTCAGCCAATTATTGAGGATATTACAAGCGATTTTATAGAGGTTAAATCAGTGATAAACACTACTAATGTTATTGATTCGCATATGGACTTACATATGCCTAAAATTTGGAATAAAACAGTAGCAGACAATCCTTATTCTCATCATTTAAAGCAGCACGAAAACACATTTGAAAGCGTAATATCTAAAAGAGCAAAGAGTTTTAACGAGGAAATGAATTTTAAAGATTTAGGCTTAAATATTGATTTTAAAACAGTAGCTAATATTAACCAATTCACTTTAGAGAGAAAGAGAATACCTTTTATGTTCGACGCTTACAAAAATGGAGACGTAGAACAACACAGTGTAGGAATGATGTATGTTAGTTTGGATTTAGCTTATTACGATGAAGAAAGCCAAAAAGAAATGGATTTTTTCAACGAAGCTATAAAAAACGCAATAAACCCAGAAGTGGCAGAGGAAAGAGGGTATGTATGGGTAATTAACGAAGCAAAGAAAAGAGAGGGTAGTGCAGTTGTATTCGGAAGCAACAGCATAACACCTACACTATATGTAAAAAATTACGAGCCGAGCAATCACTCGAATAAGGAAGCCGCTAATAGCACTTTCAATGTACTAAACGCAATTGAAAATTTAAAAATTTAAGAAAATGAACGAACAAGAATTTGAAGCGTTAATCAAGAAGATTGAATCTTCTATTGGCGAAAAAATGGAAGCAAAATTAAAAGATGCTTTCAAGGAAATGAATCCAGATGTTTTAAAAACGGTTGTTGAAAATTCAGAGCAACTACAAAAAAACATTGAGGCAATGAAAGAATCTAACGATAAGTTAGAAGCTGCATTGAAAGAGCAAGGAACTGTTTTATCTAAAATGAAAGAGAAAGGGGAAAGCACTCCTAAATCTTTTGAAACATTAGTAAAAAACGCTTTAACAGAAAAGGCAGAAGCCTTAAAAGCGTTAAAAGCAGGGGATAATAAGTCCAACGTGAAAATTGAGTTAAAAGCTGCTGGAAATATGCTTATCTCAACAAACGTTGTATCAAGTGCTCAAATCCCACAAGCAGAAAGAGAAGATGGTATTACTAGAGTAGTGCGTAGAAATCCTTTTATTTTAGACTTAGTATCAGTAGGTACAATCAGCTCTAATTTATGGGAATGGGTACAACAAGTAAATCCTGATGGAGATGCTGCAATGACCGCAGAGGGTGTTAAAAAGGCGCAAGTTGATTTTGACTTAGCTTTAGCTTCTGCCCAAGTGCGTAAGGTAACGGCATTTATCAAAATTTCTAAAGAAATGTTAGACGATGTGCCATTGATGGAGGCTGAAATTAACCAAGAATTAAAAGAGGTTATCCAGTTAAAAATTGATGCTCAAATTCTATCGGGTGATGATACAGGGCAAAACCTTGCAGGTATTTTAGAAAACGCAACTGCATGGGCAGCAGGAGCATTTGCCAACACTGTTACTTCGGCAAATAAAAGTGATGTTTTAAAAACAGCTATTAATCAGGTACAGGTTGCACAATTCCAACCTAATTACATTGTGTTACACCCTAGCGATGTTACCTCTATGGAATTAGAGAAAGGAACAGACGGACACTACATTATGCCTCCTTTTAGAACAGCGAATGGGATGGATATAAGCGGTATAAGTGTTGTTGCTAATACAGGAATGGCGGCAGGGTCATTCTTAGTAGGAGACTTTACTAAGTCAGCAGTTAGATTCAGAGAGGGTTTAACTATTGATGTAGGTTATGAGAATGATGATTTTACTAAAAACTTTGTTACAATTCTGGCAGAAGCTAGATTGGTTCACAGAGTGAAGTCAAATCACTATGGAGCATTTGTTACAGGAACATTTGCAGCAGCTTTACCATTACTTGATCCAGACGTAGCAGATTCATAAGATGGGATTTTTTAAAGAAACAACAGTAGAAGTAACTTTAAAAGGTAAAAAAGTTAGAATATCTAAAGCAGATAAAAAAAACTGGGATGCCTTGAAAAGTAAGAAAGCAAAAGCTAAAAAATGATAATAGACAGTTCATATTTTGAGAAAGGGGAATTATACATTCCTAACAATAGAGATTTAAGCGCACAGCCTGTAGGTTCGCCCTCCACGAAGAGCGACGTAGACTTCTTTATTGAGAAATATGAGCCAGAATTATTATTAAATGCTTTTGGTGTTACGCTTTATGATGAGTTGGAAACAGCAAATAGCGATTTGCCAAATGCAGCTCAAAAGTGGAAAGATTTAATAAATGGAGTAGACTATACCATCGATGGGTTAACTCGTCGATGGGATGGTTTAAACGGAAGAGAAAAGCAGAGTTTAATAGCTTATTTTGTTTATTGTCAATATTTAAGAGATAAAGAAACAACATTTACCACTACAGGAGTAGTTCAAAATGATGCTAATAATGCAGAAAATTACGACCCTACGAGAAAGTACATTAAAGCGTGGAATAGTTTTTTAAAGCAGTATCAAGGTGGTTTGAATCGCGCACCTAGAATTATTTATAATAGTTCTGGAAGCGTTGGTTTAGATTACTACGGTAATAAAAGCAAAACAGTTTCTTTGTATCAATATTTGGCAGACCAAAACACGTTAGACGACACAGCTTTTCCAGACTTTGAGTTTACATTGTACGAAAGTTATAATTCTTTTGGTATATGATAGTAGCAGAGCATAGAATTAAAGAAATAGTTGCTTCGATTCCTGCAATTCGTTTGAATGATGATTTTACGCTAAAACCTCAATTTAGTTGGGGAAGCAAAAAAGAGTTAAACAGATGGCTGCAAGAAAAAAAAGATGCTGCATATCCTTTAATCTGGTTGATGCCTAGCAAAGATGATTATAGTAATTCGGGTAAACTTTTAACAAAAGAATGTACTTTGATTATAGCCACAAGAGAAGCAAAAAAGGACTTATTTAACGAAGAGAGGTATATAAAATCTTTCGACGTTGTTTTAAATCCATTAGCTACTTATTTAACCGATGGTTTTATTTTATCGAGTACAACAGAGTCTCCAGAAGATTGGGAAATTGAAAAATATCCTAATTATTCAGAATCAGATAAAAATGCAACTATAGACTTATGGGATGCATTGACACTAAAAATAAACGTAACATTTAACGACAATTGTTTTAATCCTATTTATTATGGGTACTAAAAAAAGATACAGCGGAATTGTGCAAGTTAAAAACTTCTTTACCAAGAAAAAAGGCGGTTTTTACGCTATTGGAGAGAGATTTTACAGCACTTCAAAAGAAGCAATAGAGAATTATAAATCAATTAAAAAATTAAAATAATGGCAATATTAGCAGATATTTTAGGGGTATCTAACAATTGCGGAGGAACAAGTGCAAATACTGGTAGAGCTGGTTGTAAAATCGAGCTTGACAGAATTATACACGCTTTCGCAGTTGTTAAAGGGTATCGAATTGCTAAAACGGAAGACTTAACAAAGGATTTCTTTTTGCAAGAAGTACAAAAAGGTAATATCATTCCTTTAACAAAGGCTGATAATTTAGAGGATTTATCAGCAGAAGATAGTTTCATCACAGACGATGGAGGTGTAAAATCGTTAGATATAGCAGGACTTCCAGAATTTAAGTTAAATTATTCTGACGGTCATGTTTTCTATAGAGAGATTGCAAAACTTACCAGTAATAAAAACTTTGATTACATTTTAGGAGATGTAAAAGGTAGTTTAGCCTTTGCAGATTATGGAGATGAGATTGGAGGTTTTGAGGGAGGTCATTTAACAGCTTCACAAACTACTTTAAAAGCAGCAGGAGCAAAAGAAATGAAGTCTATTACTTTCCAGTTGTTAGATAGAACACAATACGATCAAGATTACGAGATTATCACTTCTGTAAACTTAGGGTGGAGTGTTCGTGATATTGATGGGGTAAATCCTGTTAAAATGAGTTTCTCTACTGCACCAGCAGCAGGGACAACCGTAAATGTAAAAGTTTTATTAGCAGACGGTCATAACGCTGTTTCTGGATTAGATGAAACTAATTTCTTTGCAACAGTTGATGGTGCAGATAATGTAATTACAGCAGCATCCGAAACAGGAAGCACAGGAGTTTACGCACTTACTTTGACAGATGCAATTACAGCGAGTGATAAGATTACTGTAGGTACTTTTGACGGAACTTTAAACACAACTGCTATTAATTTAGCAGATGCGTTGTATAGAGGTTCTACAGCAGAGGCGACAGTAGTATAATTAACAACCCTCTTTCGGGAGGGTTTTAACTCTTTTTTATGGATGTTTTCGACTTACAAAGTAGGCTAAATAAATTTGATGTAAGAAAGGAGTTAATAGGTATTTTGAGCGAATTAGAGCAAAAGATACTTGACTTAAATAGAAAAGACCAACTCTTTGAGAAAGGAGAAAACAATGAGGGAACAGTTATTGGAATCTACAAGCCTTTAACGGAAGTTCTTAGTGGAGGCAAGAAAAAAGCAGGTCAGCCTTATAATCTCTTCGATACAGGCGACTTTTACAAGAAGTTTACGTTTGACTACAAAAACGGAACACTTGACTTATTCTCTACTGACAACAAGTTAGACGAAATATTCGATAGAATAGAAAAAGAGGGTAGAGTTGACCCTAAATCCATTTTCGGTTTAACTATTAAAAACACAGAAATTTTAAACTATGGTATGTTAATGCCAGAACTGATAGAAGATTTAAACTATGCTTTATTTCGCAAATAGTAAAGAATTACCCTTATACAATTTCTTTGAGATAATTGAGAATAATGATGTTGGGTTTTTACTAAAAAAACCTAAAGAGTTAACCAAAGATGAGGTATTACAGTTAAAAGCTGTTTGGGTAAACATTTTTGATGAGTATATCACTTTACGAAACAACGAACAAAGCAAGGAGCATTACAGAGTGAGGGCAGATGTTTTAACGCTTGAAGCGAAGTTACAGAACTTGAAAACATTAACGTATTTGTTTAGTGTAGTGAGTGATAATGATACAATGATGGAACTTATAAAAGCTTTGAGTTCTTTAGGTTTTCCAATAGACCCAAGAAAACCAAAACAAAAGGAATACGAGAGATTAATAAGGCATCAAAAAGCCATACAAACCAATATAAATAGAAAAAAGTCAGACCGAAAAGACATATTTAACAAAGAAAAAAAGCAAGTAAAAAGAAATTACGAGCAAGATGTGGCAGATGTGGAGATGATGTTAAACAAAAACTTCATTGATACAAAAAAAGTAACAGTTTCCAGATGGGTTAGCTACTTAAATCAAGTAGATAAAAAAATAAAAGATGGCAGAAAGAGTAGAGTTAATTGAGAAAGAAGCGATTGAGCAGGTAAGAGCTGCACAAATCGAGGTTAATAAACTTGCGAAAGATGTGATTGCTTTATTCAATGCGTCAAAAGGCAAGTCTATTTTTTCTTTTGAGGTGGACTCTCCCAAGAAACTACAAGAAACAACCGCTAAATTAGCCGAAAACCAAAAGAAACTAGCTACAGCAACAGAGCAGGTGGATGTTGCGTATAAGGAGCAACTAAAAGCAGAAAAAGCCTTAATAACCACAATTGAGCGAAAGAATTTAGCAACTGAAAGCACCAACAAGGAGTTAATCAAACAACGTGGAGAACTTAACAGAACCAATGCAGAGTTAAGGAAAAACGATAAAATTGCCAATGCCTTAGATAAAACCTATCAAAAGTTAAATTCTAAATACGCAAGACTAAACAAATTAGCACAAGAAGCAGGGGCTAAGTTTGGGGTGCAATCAACACAATTTAAAAAAGCAAGTGCAGAGGCGTTAAAATATCGTGCTAAAATAGATGCAATTGATAAAACGCTTAAAAACTCACAAAGAAATGTTGGTAATTATTCAAGCGCATTAAAAGGAACTACACAGGTATTCACTCAATTGGTAGGTGCTTTAGGTGTTTCAGGAGGTATTTATACGTTTGTTGAGTTAGGAAAAGCAGTATTTGACACAGTAAAAGAGTTAGATGGACTAAACAAGGCTTTACTGAAAGTATCGGAAACAGAAGCAGAATATACGCAAAATAAAGCATTTTTAACAGATTTAACAGAGCGTTACGGTGTAGCTATTAACGCAACTACCAAAGAATATACTAAGTTTTTAGCTGGTTTAAAAGGCACGAACTTAGAGGGAGAAAAAGGAACTGAAATTTTTGATAAAGTAATTAAAGTTTCAGCAGCTTTAGGTAGAAGTCAAGACGAGACTAACGGTGTATTAAATGCCTTTACACAAATCATATCCAAAGGTACGGTACAAGCGGAGGAGTTAAGAGGACAGTTAGGAGATAGATTACCAGGAGCGTTTAATATTATGGCTCGATCAATTGGAGTTACAGTTGAGGAGTTAAACGATATGCTGAAAAAAGGAGAAGTTATCGCAGACGAGGTACTCCCTAATTTTGCTAAAGAATTAGAAAAAACATTTGGATTAGAAACTACCAATAGAGTTGACACATTAAATTCTGCTACTACTAGATTGTCTAATACATGGGTATTATTTATTGATGAAATAGAAACTGGTAATGGTGTAATATCTAAATTCTTTATTTCCTTTTCTAATGGTTTAGCGGATATTGGTTCTCAATTTACCAATATAGTTACAGCTTCTGATAATTTCGCTGAATTTTTAGGAAACTTAATGGCTTCTGGTAATCCTGGAGGGGCAGCAGCAGTTCAAACACTTGCTTTTATGAAAAGAGAGCAAAAACAGATTAATACCTTATCAAAAGAACTTGCAGAGTTAATCGTAGATAATGAAAAAGAACAATTAAAATTAAATAAAGCAATTTCAAGGGAGCAGTTAATTCATATTAGAACACTTGAATTTCAAAAATTAGGAAGTGATGAATTAAGAAATAGAATTAAATTATTAAAAAAAGCAAATGACTTAGATAGTGGAAAAGACGAGCCAAAAGGAGATGACAGAAAAACGGAATCTAAAGCAACCGCAATAGATGGTAATACCGCTAAGGGTATTATTCCACAATTAGAAGAGCAAATAAAACTTTTAGAAAAAGTTATCCAGTTAGAGAATGACCCTAGAATTATTGCAGGACTTGAAAATCAAAAGAAAGCAAAACAAGAGCAAATAAAAGAAATTAGAAATGGGGATGCTGTTACTTTAGAGGGAATAGAAGAGACTGAAAAGTCTATGAATGATATGCTAGATTTGATTGTGAAAAGGCAAAAAGCAGAGGCATACGCAGCACAACAAGCTATTTTAAATGAACAAAAAAGACAAGAAGCTTTAGAAAAAACTATGCTAATACTTCAAGGCGTGAGTGATATAGTTGGAGCTAGTGCGGATTTAAGTTATGCAATTACACAAGGTAAGATTGATAAATTAGAGGATGAGAAAGACGCTATTGAGGAAACTTACGACCTTCAAATGGCAAAAGCGGAAGAGCAAGGGATAAACGAAGAAGAGATTGAGGAAAAAAAGAGGATAATTGAAGAGGATAAACAAAAAAAACAAGAAGCTTTAGACAAGAAAATTGCCAAAGAGAAAAATAAACAAGCAAAAATTGACAAGGCAGCA
>CAYGMB010000045.1:9676-10883 GCA_964350765.1 uncultured Flavobacteriaceae bacterium | reverse complement strand
AGCAAGAAGCAGAAGCAAATGCTGAAGCAGATAAAGCGGTAAAAGAAAAGGCAGATAAGATTAATGAAGCTGATGCGATGATTTTCCAAACAGAAAAGCAATTAAAAGAGTTTGGAGATAAGCTAAGTGACGATAAAAAGAAGCCTATTGAAGATGCGCTAGAAGAACTGAAAAAAGCGTTTGAAACGAAGGATGTTGAAACCATACAACCAGCATTAGATAAAATGAATGAAGTATGGAAAACAGCGTCTGAAGAAATGTACAAAGCACAAGCTGAAGCACAACAACAAGGAGCTCCAACAGGAGAACCTACAGGCGACGCAGGTGCGAGTGCAAATAAAGATGAAAACGCAGACGTAGAAGACGTAGACTTCGAAGAAGTGAAATAAGTATTTAGCACATTATATACTAAATAGTAAAAGCCCTAACAGCAACGTTAGGGCTTTTTTAATACCTGTAACCCAGTTATTATAACGACTAAAACAAGAAGCCTATAAAAATTCAACAATCTAATTTCCTACACTAATTTGTAAGAAAAAAAGGGGAAAACACCTCAAGGCATTAGGGGAAAAACCCTACCTGGCCTTGGGTTATTTTTTTGTACATTGAAGGTTTATTCTAGGTACTATGCATTGTAAGTGCTACGGGATAAAGTATATAAAAATATATTGTTATGCTTTAATGATTACGGGATAACTTTAATAAATATAATTATATAACAAGTTGTGCATAATGCGAAAATCGTGCTGAAATTGAACATTTGAGCTTAAAAAGCCAACCGCACAAACAGCACATTTGGTTTTTCGCCAACACATAAGCCAACGCTGAAAAACCAGAAGAGCTGTTTTCTGTCTTTGCGCTAAACTGAAAATGAGAAAAACCGTAATGAAATAACGATTATTATTTTTATTTTGACAACCTAAAAGAAATTAAAATTTAAATGATAAAACCAGAAAATATAGATGAGATTTATTGACTTGTTCGCAGGTCTTGGAGGCTTTCACAAAGCACTTCATGAACTTGGACACAAATGTGTATTTGCCAGCGAACTTAAACATAATCTTAGACAAGTTTATGAAGACAACTGGAATATCAAAGTGCATGGCGATATAAAAAAAATAGTAGAAGAAGAAATTGAGACCATACCACCGCACGATATCCTTTGTGCTGGATTCCCTTGTCAACCATTTTCTAAAGCTGGAAAACA
>CAYGMB010000045.1:0-9666 GCA_964350765.1 uncultured Flavobacteriaceae bacterium | reverse complement strand
GGTACTTTGTTCGACGAAATCGCAAAAATTTTAGAGTATAGAGAGCCGACTTATTTCATTCTTGAAAATGTTCCTTTTATAGCCAAACACGATAATGAAGAAACTTGGGAATATATGAAATCTCGATTGGAGGAATTAGGATATGAAGTAAGACACGAAATATATTCACCGCAGGATTTTGGAATCCCACAACATAGACAGCGAATCTTTATAGTTGGGTCTTTAAATGGACTCGCGCACTTTAGTTTTGAATCAGTTGATACCCAAAAGGTTAATGAAATTAATATATCAAATTTCATAGACAATAATTCAAATGACGGTAAACGACTTCCGGAAGTAAATATTCAATGTCTTGATATATGGCAAGAATTTCTATCCGATATTCCAACTGAAATAAAAATTCCAGGATTCCCTATTTGGAGTATGGAATTTGGAGCAACTTATCCTTTCGAAGACACATATCCTCATCGAATGACTAAAAAAGAGTTAGCTCAATACAAAGGGAACTTTGGTGTTTCATTAGATAATATGCCTGTCAAGCAACAAATGCAAAACCTACCGAGTTATGCAAGAGTTACCAAAAAATTCCCTGAATGGAAAAAGAAATACATTAGAAAGAACAGAGAATTCTACAAAGAGAACAAAAAATACATCGATAAGTCGGTTAGCAAAATTTCAAATCTACCTTCACAAAGTTGGCAAAAGTTGGAATGGAATGTGGGAGATAGTGAACGAAATATCTATAATTATTTTCTTCAGTTTAGAGCTTCTGGAATAAGAATAAAACACCCTAATTTTTTTCCATCATTGGTTTGTACAAATACACAAAAACCGATAATAGGATGGGAAAAAAGATATATTTCACAAAATGAGGCTCTAAGATTGCAATCTTTGGAAGGTATTAGATTACCTGAAAACGATAATGCAGCTTTCAAAGCTTTAGGAAATGCTGTCAATTCATTAATTGTTAGACTTATTGCTACTGAGCTGATTCAAGAGGTTTTAGATGAAGGAGATGAAAACAATATCATTGAAAGACAAAAACCTCAATGCGTAACTACCACTTCCCAAATCCAAATATGAGCAACAAAGTCAACATACGACCAAACGTATCTATGCTATCGGTTCTCAGATACCTTGAATACGAAACTTGGTTTGCCTTAGCTGAATTTGTCGATAATTCGATTGCCAGTTATTTAAATAACGAAATTGAATTAAAGGAACTTCACGGCGACGGATACCAACTCGAAGTATATATCGAAATCGACGACCCAAACAATAAAATCATAATAAGAGATAACGCAGCTGGAATCGAAGAGGAAAACTACTCGAGAGCCTTCAGAGCTGCTGAAATCCCAGCAGACACTTCAGGTTTATCTGAATTTGGTATGGGAATGAAGTCCGCTTCGTGCTGGTTTTCTGACTACTGGACTGTAAGAACAACTGCAATTGGAGAGAAAACTGAGAAAACTATCAGTTTTGATATGGACAAGATTTTTGAAGATAAAATTGAGGAACTTGAATTTTCTTCCAAGCCGGTTAAGTCGAATCATCATTATACAGTTATTGAATTAACTAATGTCAATAAAATACCAAGAAGAAAAGGCATTGGAAAAGTCAAATCGCATTTGACAAGTATTTACAGGGAATTTATTAGAAACGGAACTCTGAAATTGTTTATTAACAATGAAGAACAAAAATTTCGAGAGCCAAAGATTCTAAAAGTACCGATTTATACAAAACCAGAGAGCAAGCCAATACTGTGGAAAAGAGAAATCGATTTCCCCATAGAAGATGGCTTAAGTGTTAGAGGTTTCGTAGCCATTCGAGATAAAGGGTCAACCAAAGAAGCTGGTTTTGCATTATTCCGAAGAGGAAGAGTTATTGAGGGAAGTTTTGATAATGGCTTTAGACCGCAATTTATTTTTGGTGCACCAAACAGTTATCGTTATCAAAGAGTATTTGGTGAATTGCATTTAGAAGGCTTCGATGTATCCTTTACCAAGAAAGGTATTCAATGGGACGAAAATCTTGACATTTTTCTTCAACTTTTAAAAGATGAACTCAGTACCGACGAATTTCCATTGCTCAAACAAGCTGAAGAGTATCGTGTTCGAGCAAAAGATAAAGACTATGAAAAGTCAGGAACAAAAGCTCTTGATAACACCGTAAAAGATTTTGAAGAGAAAGCACCAAAAGCAATTCAAGAAACATTTGATAGTGAGAAGGATGATGAAGACGCAGATGAAGAATTAATTGAAACCGAAAAGGCAATTCAAAAGGAGTTTGAGGTAAACTTCAATAATGCGAACTGGAAAATTTATATTGAACTCTCTTATGACCCATCATTAAATGAAATGATACAAGTTGGTCGTCATTTGATTCCAGAAAATAAGAAAGCCGCAGATTCAAGAAATATTGGAATAAGATTGTCTTTAACACATCCCTTTATGGTACAGTTTGCTGGAACGGATAATCAAAAAATTGAACCTATTTTGAGAATGGCAGCTGCATTAGGTTTGGCAGAATTGATTGCGAAAGAAAGCAGAGCAACAACAACTGGAGAAATCCGCAGAAATTTCAATGAATTAATTACGAAATTATCAAGTTAACGAAGTATGGCAGAGACTATAGAAATAACTGGCAATCAAGAAAGCAATAATAATGCGAAATGGAATCCTTTTGTAGGCACAGAAGTGCATAAATTAATAGAGTTAAAAGGGTTTACAGATGCAAACAATCAAATTGATGAAGCAGGAAACAAAATCATCGATGAAACACATAAAATTCTTGAAATGTGTGGAAATCCTAATGAAAGTAATGTCATTGAAACAGGTTTAGTTCTTGGATATGTGCAAAGCGGTAAAACCTTATCTTTTACGACGCTTACTGCGATGGCAAGAGACAACAATTATCAGATAGTCATAATTATTGCTGGTACATCAACACCTTTATCCGAGCAATCCTACAAAAGAATGCTTAAAGACCTAAGAATTGAAGAGCGTAGGGATAGAAAATGGAAAATTATAAAAAATCCTGAAAATCAAAATCACGCCAGTTCTATCCGACAAAGTCTTGAAAAATGGCAAGATCCTACTCTACCTCGCGAAAGATGTTCAACAGTACTAATTACAGTTATGAAGCAGACACATCGCTTACAAAATTTAACTAATGTTATGCGTACTCTTGATTTGTCAAATATACCTACATTAATAATAGATGACGAAAGTGACCAAGCAAGTTTGAATACAAGAGCAAGAGCTAATGCAAGAGCTGGAGAGAATGTAAATGAGGGAGATGCTTCTACTATTTATAGAAGAATCAATAGCCTAAGAGAAGTTTTTCCGCACCATACACTATTACAATATACTGCAACGCCTCAAGCAAATTTATTTATCAATATTTGGGACCGCTTATCACCAAATTTTATTAAACTCTTAACACCAGGTTCTGGTTACACAGGTGGAAAAACTTTTTTTATTGATAATCCAAACTTAGTTCAACAAATTCCAAATAATGAAATACCATCCAATCAGAACCAAATTACTCAAATCCCAAATAGCTTACTAAGTGCTTTAAGAATCTTTTTTTTAGGAGTAGTTGTGGGAAGAATAAGAGATGACCAGTTCAATAGAACAATGCTTGTACATCCATCACGCCTTACAGCTGACCACACTGATTATTTCAATTGGATAAATGACGTGATAGGTAGCTGGACAAGATTACTCGAAAGTAGTGACGAAGAAGAGAAAGAGCAATTGTACTCAGATTTTAGATTAGCTTATGATAATTTGGGCTTGACAGTTTCTGATTTACCTCAATTTGAAGAATTAATTCAAGGTAATCAATTGCTTCACGCTATTAAATATACGAGGACAATGGAGGTAAATGCATCTCGTGGTAGAACACCGCAAATTCCTTGGCGAGAGGAATACTCTTGGATTCTTGTAGGTGGGCAAGCTATGGACAGAGGTTTTACAGTCGAAGGGCTTACAGTTACCTATATGCCACGTAGCTTGGCAACTGGTCAAATTGATACTACATTGCAAAGAGCTCGGTTTTTTGGTTATAAAGGAGAGTATATTGGTTTTTGTAGAGTTTGGCTGGATTCACAAAACATTTTAGCTTTCCAAGAGATTATTGAGCACGAAGAAGATGTTAGACGTAGATTAGTCGAATATGCCAATAACAATCGACATTTAAATGACTGGGAACGACAAGTAGTAAAACATAGAATGCTAAGATTGACGAGACCAAATATCATTTTTGACGATTTAAACCGTGACTATCTCGGTTCTGAATGGTTTTATATCAAAGCACCACACGATACTGACAGATATATTGAAGAGAACAAAACTGTGATATCGGAGTTTACAAGTAGAAACATACACGAATTTCAAATTAATGAAGGACACGAAAACAGAACATCAAATCAGAAGCATCTTTTCGCCGAATTGCCAATTGAATCGACTTTAGAGCACTTATTAAGTAAACTAAAATTCACAAAAGAAACAGACAGTCAGACATTTTCAAGTTTGCAAGGACTATTAACCACTTATTGTCATGAAAATTCTAATGAGAACTGTCTGGTTTATGTTATGAGTGCAGAAAAAGTTGGAGACGAAATTATTCAACCTATCAGGAAACGTAGATTGAAAGCAAATGATGAAGTACAGCAATATTTCCAAGGTCCAAATCCCGCAAGACAAGGATTTGCTCGTGGAGAAATATATGCTGGCGATAGAAGCATTAGAGATACCGAACGTCTCTCAATACAAATACATAGGTTGGAATTAACCGATGAAAACGATAATCCGATTACAGATTCAGATGGTCAAATCGTGTATGAAGATGTGCCAAGTATTACAATTTGGATTCCAGAGAGTATTGGAAAAGACATTATTCGACAACCAACCAATTCTCTTTAGTACTGATGATTAAAGAATTTACTTCGCTTGAAATTCCTTCAAAAAATGGTTCTGTTTTTAATGCAAAAAGATTAGATAGATACCCTTTTGCCAAAATTGGCATCAATCAATCTGGATTTCCATCTATTCTTATTGATTCCACAAGTGATAAAACATTTCTGAACCAAAAAAATATTCGTCTTGAATATCTAGAACTATTACATAATCTGGAATGCAAAGTAACAGAAGAGTACAAAACTCAATTTGAGAACTACACAATCATTTTATTCAAGAGTAAGGAGTTCACATTACAAAAGTATTTTCTGGGTATCGCGGATAATCTACTAAGTGAACTTTCCAAAAATCCAAGCCAAAAAGAGATTTATAATATATTCAATGACTTTATTGAAATTTTTAAAGCTATATCAAGTCCACCTAAAACGACTGTTCAAGGTTTGTGGTGTGAATTATTGCTTATTGAAACAAGCTTGAAGCCTCAAATACTATTAGAATTTTGGCACAATAATCCTGAAGAAAAATTTGACTTCAATGCCGACCAAGAAAAAATTGAAGTAAAAAGTTCAAGCACGCTGGAACGTAAACACATATTTACTTCCGAACAGCTCAATGCAGAAGATGGTGCGACAGTTATTATCTGTTCTATTTTTGCTAGACAATCATCAAATGGCAAAAGCATTGCTGATTTGATTGAATTAATCAAGAATAGAGTTCAAAGTCAAGTGCTCATTCAAAAACTATTGAGACTCGTAGGCGGAACTTTGGGAAATGCACTTGAACAAGGTTTAGCAGTAAGTTTCGATTATGAATTGGGGAAAGATTCAATCAATTTCTATGATAGTTCAACAGTTTCAAAGATTGAAAGAATAAACATTCCAAGTAAAGTAAGTGAAGTGAAATTCAAATCTGATTTATCTGATATTAAAACGGTAAATCCAAAATTAATTTCGGATGGAATATTATTTTCTGGATTGTAATGCCAACGCTGTAAGCCACACACATTTACAGTCGCTCAAGCCAGCGCACCACCAAAACTGTAAAAGAGTATGTCTTGCCAACGCTCAATTCGGTTCTAAAATAAACATCTGAAAACAAAGCAGAACGTGAAAAGCACTATGCACAACAACGTATATAATTAATTTCGATTGTAGTGATAGTAACCAAGCCCATAACAAAAACGGGATAGCCGAAACCCGACCCAAGTAGTCACTAACCTAATACAATTATGAAAAAACTAACTAATCTAGTAACTCCTAGTGTCACACTTTGTATGGTAATCGTTGCATTATACAGTTGTGAATAAAAGCAAAAAGAAGAAACAAAAGAAGTAGAAAAAGAAGTAGTAGTCGAGATTGATAAACCAGACTATTTTTTGTTACGACCAGAAGTAGAAAAAGCCTACGGATATTCTCATGCTGTAAAAATTGGAAATACCATTAAAATTTCTAGAGCCGTAAGTATGGACGATAACGGAAATCCAACTGCGGTTGGCGATATAGAGCAGCAACTTAAAAACTGCTATGCAGATTTAGAAAAAATATTAAAACACTACAATTGCACTTTTGATGATGTTGTAAAAGAAGATATTTTTACAACAGATATGGCACAAATGCTAGAAAAATCGGCATATCGAGCTGAAATATATAAAAACGGATTTCCAACGGGTTCTTGGCTCGAGGTAAAGGGATTAGCATTACCAGAGTTTATGGTCGAAATAGAACTTGAGGTGCACAAATCTAAATAAGAGCAAGAAATCACAATAACATACATTGTATCTTAATAGTATTGTTAAAAAGGCACTAGGTTACCTAAAATAATCTAAGTGTAATATCATTGCACACCCCCAACGCAACCCTTACCTTTGCTTTTAATCTAATAACTGGTTTGCAATCGCTATTGCAACCCTAAACTAAAAATTTAAAACAACTACCTATGCCCGGATTTGAGGTCTTTGGAGCCGAAGAGCGAAAACAAGTAAACGATGTATTAGAAACAGGAGTGTTAATGCGCTATGGCTTTGATGGCATGCGTAATAACCATTGGAAAGCCAAAGAATTTGAGACAGCTTTTGCAGAGCGTATGCAATCTAACTATTGCCAGTTGGTATCTAGTGGTACATCTGCCTTAACGGTAGCCTTAGCATCAGCTGGAGTTGGAGCAGGCGATGAGGTGATTATGCCTACGTTTACCTTTGTAGCTAGTTTTGAGTCTATTATGATGCTGGGCGCTATTCCTGTTCTTGTAGATATAGACGATACCTTAACGCTAGACCCAAAAGCGGTAGAGGCGGCGATAACTTCAAAAACAAAATGTGTAATGCCTGTGCATATGTGCGGTTCTATGGCAGATTTAAAGGCGTTAAAGGCTATTTGTGATAAACATAACTTAGTGTTACTAGAAGATGCCTGTCAGGCTATTGGTGGCACCTTTGAAGGAAAACCCTTAGGAAGTTATGGAGACTTGGGATGTTTTTCTTTCGATTACGTAAAAACCATTACCTGTGGCGAAGGTGGAGGCATTATTACAAATAATAAACAATATGCTATTAATGCCGACCAATACCAAGATCATGGACACGACCATGCTGGTAACGATAGAGGTGCCGAAACACATCCACATTTAGGGTATAATTTTCGTATTTCAGAATTAAATGCTGCTGTTGGGATTGCTCAGTTGGGTAAAATAGATGAAATATTAGAGTTACAAAAACGTAATTACACATTAGTTAGGGAGGCACTTTCGCAAGTAGATGGTGTTACCTTTAGACGTGTACCAGAAGGTGGTGTAGAAAACTACTCGTTTGTAAACTTTTATTTACCTACGCAAGATCTAGCAGAAAAAGCGCATAAATCCTTAGGTGAAGCAGGGGTAGAGGCCTGTTTTTACTGGTTTAAAAATAACTGGCACTACATTAACGGCTGGGAGCATTTACGAAATTTAAAGTCTATGCAACCACTTTCTGTTGAAATTAAACAACAAATGCAGGACTTAAATAGTAAGGACTTTTCTAAAAGTGATGCGTGGATGGGGCGAACTATCTCGGCTTTGGTTAAAATAGGATTAACCAAAAATGAAGTAGAAGAACGAGCGCAAATGATAGCAAAAACAGTAACTTCCGTACTTTCATAGAATTCTGCTGGAGGTAAAATCTATGATTTCATAGAGTTTTAAAAAAAGATGCATCTATATTTTTGTAATCCCAAGATTTTAAGATGCTTAACCTATTAATGCTTTAAAAAATTTAAAGTTTTGAAGCAATTATACCTTTTACTTACAGTTTTACTATTATCTCAGCAAACATACAGTCAAGCCTGTGGACATACAGATTATAGCTGGACTACTCAAACTGAGATTGACAATTTTGTAACTGCATATAGTGGAGGAGGTTGCAGTCAAATAGATGGAGATTTATATATATCTGGAGGGTCCATTAACGATTTGTCAGGCTTAAGCTTTATCACAGAGATTACAGGGTTTTTATATATACAAAGTACAAGTTTAACAGACTTAACTGGACTAGAAAATTTAACTACTTTAGGTACATCTTTATCTTTGCGATCTAATTATAGCCTTCTAAATATTGATGGATTACAAAACCTTACAACTTTTAATAGCAGTATAGATTTTCGTTTCAATTCTAATCTGGCATCAATTGCTGGATTAATTGGTATCACACAAGCGAGTTCAATAAATTTAGAGTTCAATACCAATCTTTTATCTTTAAATGGACTTCAAAATATTTCTTCTCCGTCAATAAGTATTGAAGTTAGATCGTGTAACGCATTAGTGGACTTAACAGGTCTAGGTAGTATTACTTCTGCTTCTTATTTAAGTTTAAACACTAATACTGGCTTAACTAGTTTAGATGGTCTAGAAGGCTTAACATCGGTTGGTTCTATTTATTTTGACAATAATTTTGCACTAGCAAATGTAGATGCATTAGGTAATCTTACTCAAGCCGGAAGTGTCTATTTTCATGATGCAACAAGTCTAACAGATTTTTCAGCAATAAACTGTACAGTAGAGGGTATTAATTTTGCAAATTTGGGAATTACAAGTTTAGGAGGTATAACAGCTTTTAATAATGAATTACAACGTTTAAGGATAAACAATGTATCTAGTTTAGCAGATATATCAACGCTTAGCGGTTTACAAACAATTAATGGAGACTTACAGATAGTAAATACTGCTGTCACAAATTTAGCAGGTCTAGAAGATTTAACTTCTGTGACTGGAGAAGTAGCTATAACAAGTAATTCTGCTTTAACTGATATTTCTCAATTAGATAGTACCACATTTATAGGAGAGGATTTAGTTATAGGTAGTAATAGTTCTCTTAGTGAATGCTGTGTAATTCAAAATTTTGTGGGTGGTGATGGATATATAGCTGGGGGTGTCTTTATAATTAATAATGACACCAATTGTGAAACTATTCCAGAAGTAATTGCTTATTGTAATACTACCTATGCAGATTCAGATGATGATGGAGTTCCAGATAGTTCGGATAACTGTGCAAGCGAATCTAATCCTAATCAATTAGATACAGACGGCGATGGTATAGGAAATCCTTGTGATAATTGTCCAAATGTTGCAAATGCTTCTCAAACAGACACAGATGGTGATGGTATTGGAGACGATTGCGAAACAGTTGCAGGGACAACGGGTTCTGGAGTAGGAGGAGTAGGGATTAACACAACTACACCCAATACGCTCTTAGAAGTAGCAGATGGTGATATATTTA
>CAYGMB010000044.1:5802-10964 GCA_964350765.1 uncultured Flavobacteriaceae bacterium | reverse complement strand
CCACCATCAATTTCTCTAATTGCTGTTGCATTTGTTCCTTCTACCTCAAGGTTAATACAAGTATTTACAAAATTTGCTCCAGTAAGTTTTGCTACCATACCTGGAACCATTCCTCCATTATAGTCTATAGATTCACGACCTCCAATTACTAAATCATATCCACCATCTTTAACAACAGCAGCTAATTGTTTAGCAACCGAAAAACCATCTGTAGCAGCGGTATTTACTCTAATTGCCTCGTCGGCTCCAATAGCTAATGCTTTACGTAGAGTAGGTTCTGTTTCTGGGCCTCCCACATTTACAACATGTACTTGTGCTCCTTGCTTTTCTTTAAACCACATGGCTCTAGTTAATCCAAACTCGTCATTTGGATTTATTACAAATTGAACCCCATTGGTATCGAACTTTGTATCACCATCTGTAAAATTAATTTTTGATGTAGTGTCGGGTACGTGACTTATACATACTAATATCTTCATAGCATTGCCCGTAAAACGGGTATCTTTTTTAAAGTTAAACGTCTATTTTAGATTATTTGAAACTTAAATTTTAAAGCTTTAAATAATGGCTAGCAAAGATACGCAATATAAATAAAATTTACTATGCATGCATAGTAAATTTTATAAAGTTAAGGAAACCACACAATTGCCAACTCCCCATTAATTATGTGTGGTTTCGCAACTAAATAAAATTCTTGTTTTAATTGAGGAATTTTATATTTTCAATACCTTCTACTTTTACTGGTAATGCTATGCTATTTTTGTTTATTATAGTAATTGAATATAAAATTTATTGGAAGTGGATCTAATAGGAAAATCTTGATTTTTTTGTGTTACCCTCTATGGTTTTTTTAATTAATTTTTTTAGTGTTTCAGAAAGACCAATTGAAATCATAAAGCGCTATAAAATTGTTTTTGTAAGTAATTCCCCAGCCTTAGATAATCTTAATAATACTTTTATTCCCAAGCTTATTCGTACAAACTTAAAATCTGGATTTGTATATGTTGATAGTGCAGAATTAGTAATGATGCCATCTTGATCAATCCTGTTTCCAAAGTCGTAATTTATTTTTCCATATAGTAAGAATCTAAAAGTATCTCTATTGATAGGTTCGTTGGCACCTCCTGCCATAAATTCATATCCAATAATTCCAGATAAAAAAGGTTGCGAATTAAATTGTTTTTGTGCATCTATATCTTCACTTAATTGCCCTGTAACCACATTTTTTTGAAAAAGCTTTGCTTGTGTATTTATACTGTATCCACCTCCAGCAGCTATCCATAAATGAGAACGACCTATTGCATTTCCAATACGAGCTTTAACATATAGAGGAAATTCAATATTTGTTGTTTTTATACTGTCTTGTAAAATTTTATTTTGATCATTAATGTTATATTCTTGAAAGTTTATTGCTGCGCCACCGTAAAACCCTATTACTGATGTGGGAGAATAGGCATCCAACATTAAACTAATGGTTTGGCTCGCTGGGGTATGGTAAAAAAAATGGTTGCCATCTGGTGTGCCATTTGCAGTTATTAAGCCAGACCTCCCTTCTTCTGACGCCCATGAGACATCGTAACCAATAGCTGTGGCTAGCCTAAAGTTTTCTGTAGTAAAGAATTTTTTGGTTATTCCCGCACTAGCCCCTTCTTTTGTTTGTCCTAACATAAGAAATGGGATTAAAGAGAGTATAATGCATATTTGGTGGTAAGTTTTCATGATATTAGTTTTTACGATTTTTGTCAAAATTTCTTGTAAATACTTGGTTTTCTACTTTGCTTACGTCTTCTCCAAGGTTTTTAGCTTTGTAGAAGTATTTTATAGCCAGGTTTTTTGCCTGATTAGGTGATAAATTCATTTCTTTCAAAAGTCTTTTATTGCCACTACCTACCATTTGGTAACACATAAACAGATAATTATCCCCATTTAAATATCCGCTGTTTTCGTATTTATAATAGGTCTTAAATGTACTTGGAGCATTTTTCTTTGAAGCTACTGCGGCTTTGTAGGCTAGTTTAAGTTGTTTTTGTACATATCTTGGATCTGCTTCTTTTGCTTTTGTAATATTATTGTTAAGTTCTCTATGCGTGAAACCATTTAATTTTAGGTTCTGAAAAATTTCTAAAGCTTGGGTTGCCATATTTTCAGACAGATAATAGATTGCTTCTTCATATTTCAAGTTTTGTTTAATTTCTATCTTTCTTTTATCTATTTTTTGCTGCCAATTTGTGTAATCATTAGATGTTAGTAAGTTGAAATTTTTATAAAGCTCTAATGCATTTTTGGCCTCATTGGGTTTCTTTTTAAGTAAATCCTCAAGAGTTGTGTTATGTAGGATGAGTTTATGGCACTATTGGCAAATTCAAGGTATTCTATTGTAGTGTTATTATTTGGATTTAGTTTTTTTGCATTGTTTAAAACCAGTAAACTTTTTAGATAATTTGATTTTTCATAATAATCTACTGCTTGTTGTTGAAGTGCTTCAATTTTAATCCTTAGTTTTTCTGCTTTTTCAATATCAATTTTAGTTTTAAGGCAAGGCTCAATAATGTAGTTACGATTTTCTTCACTATCGTTAAAAACTTCTTGAATTTTTGGAACTCCACTTCTGTATCCAATCTTAAGATATTGGTTAAAAGTTGTTTTTACTTTCCCTTTTTTATCTATTACGTTTTTTTGGAATTTTACTATTTTGTAAGCTCCTCCATCCATTGGATCCTGAAAGGTACAATCTAGAATCTCCATACTTTCGCTATCAATTTCGACTCCAGCGATTGTATCTATATCTTGTATATCGAAAAAATACAATTGTGCATCGGGTTTTTCGATATTTAATAAATCTGGGAAGTGTACATTTTCGCTTGGCTCAATAAATATTGAAATTTCAGAAATAAATCTATTGTATTTTTTTGCCGTGGCACCTTCTACTAAGGTTGCATAGGCGATATTAAGTTCTTCAATATTTTTTGGAAGTTCATACCTATAGGTATTTATAGAATTATTTCCCAATAGTAAGGGCAAATAAATTAACAGTACTAATATTTTGATTTTTTTAATCATTTTAAAACTTCAACATTATCTGCTTCTACATTCCCTAAAAGCATCTGTAGCTTTGTACCATGTCTAGTGGTAACTTTTTTTACATATGCCACTCCACTTTTTTCTGTTCTGTCCACATAATCCCATTCAAGCTCTCTAAGTTCACCTTCTGTTGCTAAAGGATCTGGAGTATAGTTCTTTTTTTTTCTAAAGATTTGTACGAACTTGAATTCGACTATATATCTTCCCATCTTCTTTGGATCTTTTTTAATTTTATCTACCGTAAAGTCAATTACTTCAATGTTTACCAATGATCCTTTATTTTTATATTCTCTAAGACTATTTAAATAAACAGGCATTGTTTTGGTTAGTCTTTCTCCAGAGGCAAGTAATAACTCAATTGTGGCATCTTTTACAAATAGGGCAAGTGTATTTTGTATTGCTTTGTCCTTTAAAATAGGTTCTCCACTAAAACCTGGAATTGTCTCAAGAGAAGTAGTGAATAGTTTTACCATTCTTCCTGCTCTATACTCAAGTTCTTGCTTGTCTTGTTGGGTTAATTCCAACTTTTGAGAATATAGGTTTCTAGCAAACATCACGCATAAAATAAGGATTAATATTCTCATAAAACTTCGCTTGCGTTGTGACACTCGATAACCACTAGACCAGAGATTTTACCAGTTTCTACGTGTCTTTCAATCCTTAGAATATTAATATCTACAATAGAGTTCATAAAAGCTAATCTATTAATCAAGTAGCCAGAACCATCGCCACTCTCCCAGAAATCAGGGAATTTTTGATTGGGCTTTACGTACATTTTTACACTTGCCATTTCATCAAAATATTTTTTCCATACTTGCTTGGCTAGATTATCCCTTTCTTTGTAGCTTTTGTTTGTGTTTATTATTTCAAGTAAATCATCTTTAAGGTCTAGGCCATCTGCAACTGTGTTTTGTTTGCAGGGGTTGTCAAGTATTATAGTTATTTCGTCCTCATCTTCTTCTGGGGTTGGCTCTTCTTTTAATAGTTCTTTGGGATTAACAATTATTGCAATTTTTTTATCTTTATTATCGCAGGAAGTCTCTTTAATTTTCAATTGTACATCTCTAGCTGTATTTAAAATAGGAAAACCTTTGTACTCTTTAAGGGAAGATTCTTCTGAAAATATTATTACAATATCTTCTTCATTATCTAAGTAGCTGTCAAGATTCAACTTTTTATTTTCAGATTTTTGAGTAAGATATTTTGGAACAATGCTATCTGTATAAAATTGATTTAGAAAATTAGTGCTGAACTCAACAGTATTTTCTCCAACATCCTTAAAATACCATGCATTTGCTTCTTTTTCAGTTCGGCTTATATCACCTCTTACATAATATATTGGCTTTAGTAAGATGGCTTTCTCACAATTTTCTAATTCAAAAGGCATTGTGAATTCTTTAAAATAGGAAGGATATTTACCTTCTTGAAGAGGCTCATCAAAAACTAGGGTAAGTGCTACTTCCTCTTTTGGAAAACCAGTACAGGAATTAAGTAATAAGGGAAAAAATAAAAGGAATATCGGAAAAATTCTCATATTTATTAAATTATTTGATTTTCTTTACAAACTATAGCAACTGCTCTTTTTGCACTTTCATCTCCTTGTCGTTGCATTAATTGGCTTATTTCATCATCCCAAATTACATGTATATATTCAACACTAGCATTCCCATCCTTGTCAACTTTTATAGAGGTATTCTTGTGGGAAGCATCTTTAAATATTCCCTCGTAGTCTATAGGTAAAGTTTCTTTTATGGGGATTTCTCCGTTATGTAATTCATTGTGTTTTTTGAATTCATTTCCCTTTATTGACCAAAAAGCAAAATGAGCTACGGCTTTTTCAGAGCCAATTATGTGACAAACGGCACATAAAAAAGAAAAAATGATAACAATTTTTCCATTAGCTAAACTCCATATGCTAAAACCTGGAGGTAGAACACTATAGTATGTATAAATTTTCCAACCAGCAATTATCCATATTGCAGCAATAGTTATATATCTAATTATTTTACCAAGAATTTTATGCTTTTTATATTCAGCTAGTTTACCATTGATTATTTGATTTTTTCGAGTTGAATACTCTT
>CAYGMB010000044.1:0-5792 GCA_964350765.1 uncultured Flavobacteriaceae bacterium | reverse complement strand
CTTTTAATTTTGTCATACACTCTAACTTTGATTGGAAAATTTTATTCTCAGTATTAGTGTGATTAAATGAACTTATAAATGTAGCAAAGAGAAAGGGTGCGATTGCTAATATAATGTCTAATATTACTGAACCTGTTATTAAACCTATACTTACACCAGATTTAGCTAAAATGGAGAAACCTAAGTAAATATCAAATGCAATCGCGGCGAAAAATAAAATATAGAAAACAGGTATTGCAAAAGAAAGAGTGTCGTACATAGAACGGGTTTTATGACCTGAAATCCCTAACTGCCGTCCTTGTGGTGTTAAAGCCCATGCTTTTAAATATCTTGAGCTTGGGTTAAAATAAGATTGTCTAGAATATGGCATTTTTTTAAATTAAATTATCTCTTAGTTGATTTTTTTTATAAAATTGTTTGTCTCTTGCTATAATTCCTATTTCACCATCAATCTCGACTATAAAATAGCCAGGCTTACAACTTCTTATTCTATGGTTTAGTGCTTTTAACCCTTCTACTAGTCCTAAATTTTTAGTGTTTCTATAGACAAAACGGGAACACGACTCCTTAAAAAGACATTTATTCCTTTTGTGCGGAGGGATAATAAACCAGTAAAATTTTATAGTAAATAGAATGAAGTATTTCACTTCATTATTTTTTGAATACAACATTTCCTACGTGCCAAATCTCATCTGGTCTTGAGCCAAACCCAAAACAACCACTATTTCCTGGTCTTAAATAATGAGAATAATTATGGTTTACGTATTCCCAGCCTTCCGCAGAATTTTGGTCTATTATGTTCTGCAGTGCTTGGTTGATATTCTTGGATTGCGGAAAGGGGACTACTTTGTATTGCATTAGTTAAATAGTTTAAATTATAAATACGAAGAAAATGATTTAGCGTCATAAACCATTAGGGTTTCCCCTAAACCTAAAAACCCTTTAGTGCTACCTAAAGGATTTTAAAAGTTTTTTTAGAATAATAAACTAGCTCCCACTTTAAAAATTGATATACCGTATCCTAGTTCCGCATTTATAGCAAATGTTTGACTAACAAAGTATCTTGCACCTATCTGGACTCCAAATAAAACTCCTGAACTTTTAAAATCTGGTGTAGTAGAAAATAAATCGTCTGGGTCATCTTCAGCTTTTGTAGTTGCATTTAAGTAGCCCAATCTAGCACCAGCATATACATTAAATGTTTCGTTATTTACAAAGTGGTAATTACCTAATGCCCCAGCGTGAAAATAATTGAAATCTATTTCATCTTCATCTTCTTCAAATATAGGGCTTTCAAACTTAAATCTAGATTTATAAAGACCTAGAAAACCTCCAATACTAATTTCTTCAGTTATCATATATTCGTAAGATCCTTCTATGGGAGGTACTACTGTTTTAAAACCAGTACCAGAAGTATAGTATGAGCCAAGTCCTATCCCAAAGTTGAAAATGGAATTGTTTTCTGAAACTTGACTGAAACAGTTAGCTATTGTAATTATTGCTAATACGCTTAAAATTGTTTTTATTTTCATATTCTTATTAATTTAGTTTATTTGTTTTTCAAAAATGTAATTTTGTAATATCATAGCATTATCATTCCCACCACCACTAGAGGTAGCTATTAGTTTATAGCCAGCAGCTTTTAAATTGTTAAGTGTTTTTGAAATAATCTTAAAGTTTGATTCAAAATTGTTCTTATGAAATTTTTCTAATTCTATTTTTTCTATTTCATTAATACCTCTATCAATTAAAATCATGCTTTCATTAGCAGTATCTCCGCCTTGACATTCTATAACTCTAACTATCACATACGGATCTATTATTATATTGTTAGAGTTTGAGTAAACCTTAGTAATGCTTAAAATTGATAATAAGCATAGGGTTATAATTGTATTTCTCATTTTTAAAATTTAGTATTAATTGTAGTAGATTTTATTTTTTTAATCTATCCCAAAGCAATAGATTTTTTGTGATCCACCCATTGACATAAACCCAGAGGAGCCTCCAGATGCTTGATTATTTGTTGGTACAATTGCATATTCGTCTTGCTCAAGGGTGTCGTTAATAATGATTTCATAAATACCATCACGAATTTTTTTAACTTCAAATTCAATTTTATTTTCAGATACATTTCTTGCTTTACCACCCAGAGCCATACTACTCAGTTTGAAACGCCTTCTATCTTTTTTTCTTTTTTTCTTCGTTTGTCGTAGTATTTTAAAAGCTTCTTCTGGGTCTTTCTTTTCCTCAACGAGAATAATAATTCTAGGTTTTTCACTTTGTGTGAACCTTACATTAGACTTTTTTTCAAAAGCAGTTAAATACATATCCATCCCTCCATACCCAAGCGCTTTGGTCTTAACATCTATTGTGGCATCAATTTTCTCAAAACTTTTAAGTGTTTCGTTTTTAAGAAAATAAGGGCGTCCAGAAAATTCTGGTTCTGGAATTATAGATTGTGCTATTCCAGAGTTAAAAAGTAAGGTAGTTGCTATAATAATAATATATTTCATCAGTACAGGATTATAAATTGTATAATCAAATTAAAGATGTTTAGTCTTCATATCAATAATGTTTCCCTTATGTAGTATTAGGGGATTGCCTATTTGTTGCATAAAAAAAAACGCCTTCTTAAGGCGTTTTTAATTTATGATAGTTTAGGTCCTAATTATAATGATTAGTGGCTAATCTTACAGTTCTAGATTTTTTGGCATCAACAGAAATAGATTTTTTCTCAATGCGCTTACCCGTAAAAACTGTGTAAACTTCTAGACTATAATTTCCTGTTGGTAGATCATACTCACAACTAGTTTCAGATTTACCCCAACCAGCACGCTCAACCTTGAGATTAAATGTAGTTCCTGTGATTTTATTGGTTAATTGAATGTTTCTAGGATACATATTTCTGTTTTCAAAACATATACTGCCAGTATTTTGAGAAGTATTTTTTATACTATTTTGCTTCGTCTTATTTTTTTTGTCTCCTATAGTATAATTACCCACTCCGCATACCTCAATATATATGGGAACTTTAATAGAAGGGTCTCCAATATAGGAAGGTACTTTGTATATTCTAGCCTGATAAGTGCCATTGTATATTTGCCTCATACAATTTGTTTCGCCTGGCTGTAGACTTATCTCTCTGTTTGAGTCTAACTTTATTAATGAGCCAACAGTATAAAAAGAAACTTTGTATACATTAGGAGTGTTATTTGTAATACAATAATCTCCAGTTTTAGCAACTTCACAATTAGGGTCTGGGCTTCGGTTTCTATCTGCCTCAGTTTTCTTTTCTTGCCAGTTATCGATGCCTAAATATTGTGCAGTTTCATAATCTAATGGTACTCGCCCAATTCCTGCAGCCATTATTGTCCCTGTTTGGGTATTAACAGCTTTAGTATTAATTTTAAGATAGGTTGGGAAAATGCGCACTTTGCCAGTAATGTAAGCATCAGCTGCTATGAGCATTCCAAATTGTTTTGCAGTATTTGGGTCTATGAGTCCATTATCGTTAAGTTCATGCTCCTCCATATAATAATCTAGTGTCTCACGATCCATAACACTAAAATTATTAGAGACATTAGTGAGATAACTCCAAAAGTCATCTGTTATGGCAATACTAGCAAGGCTCTTATTGTTTATTTCATTAATAAATGGATATACAGCAACTTTTATATTGGAAAATGTATTTAGTTTTTTTGCCATCATATTGCATACTTTTTCAATTGCAGCATCATATGTCTGGGCATTTATTTTGTTATAATTAGAAATTATTATTACTACAAGAAGTACTATTTTTTTCATAATGATAATTTTTGAATAGCATTGATAAGTGCTTTCTCTTTGTTTATTCCGTTGCCAATTGTTGTAATTGTTTTTTCGTTGGTAACATGTTGTTTTATGGTATTATATGTTTTTAAGGTAACAGTTAGTTTACATACAACTCTAGAAGTGTTTAAAGTACTGTTACTATAGCTTGCTGTTCCTAAAGTGCAAATAACTTCATCTAGATAATGCTTAATTTCAATAAGATTGCTAAAATCTCCAACTACTGTTTGCTTAAGTAGTTTACTGGAAAAATTTTCAGTATAGAAGAATGAAATATATTTGCTTTCACCATATAAATCCTTTACCTTTTGAGTTAATATAGGCGACCATTTGTCACTAATACTAGCCAGTATAGTATACGTTTTTATATCACTTGATTTTTTAATTGAATCGTTATATAAGCTTACAACAGGAGTAAATGTAGTGGTTAATTCTTCAAGAGTATCTTTTTTCTTCTTACTATATCCTTCTTTATATCTGGCAACAAGCTTTAGTGGGACCTTTTTTAAAACATTTCCTGTTTCAGGGTGATTACCCGCAGTAGTAAAAAACTCTGGAACCCCTTCACGATTATTCCCATACCATACTTTAGGGTTATTATTTGAGTCATAAAACTTGGTATCTTTATTTGGGATTATTTGGTTAATGGTAACGGTATTATTGTCACCATTATGTATTGTAATGTTTTGTTTTTCTGAAAAAATTAGCCAAAATAATATTCCAATTACAATAGCGCTTCCTAATACCAATCCTAATTTTGAAAAGGAATGGTTCTTTACTTTGACACTTTTAGTTTCTTTATAAGATATTTTTGGTTTTTTTTTTGGCAGAAATTTAGAGTCAAAATGTTTTGTTTTTTCAACTTTTATAATTCCTTTTCTTAACTCTTTAGCAAACTTGTTGTAAGGACGTGGCTCAAAACCTATTGCAATTGATGTAGCTTCAACAAACTTTAAGGTGGTTTCTAACTTATCATTTTTTAGGAAAGAAACACATCTTCTAAACGTGTCTTTTGGCGCTCTTAGAATTTCATTTTCTAAATTCTTTTCAAAATCAATATCGAATTCTTTCTCTAAAAACCTTTTGTCGTTGATAGTAAAATCTACATTAAATAACAAATTTCGAAAATCTTTTTCTTTTATAGTATCTATATCATAAACCAAGTTTTCATTACTGCAAAACTCTTTAAAAGCTTTTCTGATTTCTTCTCTATAAACTTTTAGTGCTTCTGTACTCAAGTGTAATTAGTGTAATCCAAAAGTAATAGGCGTAACAGGTGTAACACCTATGTATAAAGGGATAAATGCTCTATACTTTTGCTCTGGGCGGTTATTTATTATTGTTAGTGAATTAACAAATATAAAATTTCTATCCCAATGGGAACTCATAACAGGTTGCTTTAGAAATAGAGAAGCTTCTAAAAATGCCTGTTTAAATTCCTGCTTCTCACCAGATTGGCCTAATACAGGTCCCCTCAAAAGGCATCGTGCCTAGGTTTTCGCAAAGAATGCGAACAGCCATTTTATTATCAATTTTTAAATAAGAAATCATGAAAAAAATATTTTTTATGGGAATTATGTTTGTTTTATCATTAACATACTCTTGTACACCTGATGCTATTATTGAGCAATCAAGAGAACATGCAACAGATGGAGAGAATAATAACGATCATTTTGATCCAGATGCGTAATTAGGATATGGAATATATAGTAAAACCATTCTCAATTTTGAGAATGGTTTTTTATTTATTGAGTAAAATGGTTACTTTTCTTGTTTAATTACAGTAAATGAGGTTTATAGCCATAATAATTATTTTGACATTAGCAGTATCGGCATGTGTCGAAGGTACCAATAATAGGCTTATCAATAAACAAAAAAGTAAGCTTTCTAGCAATGATAGTATTAAAACATTTTTAAAGAATAAATGTAAACTTTACAGCAGGTCAAAGGATTTTGATTCTGCT
>CAYGMB010000043.1:10402-11019 GCA_964350765.1 uncultured Flavobacteriaceae bacterium | reverse complement strand
CCAAAGCTATTAGAAAGAGTTGTAGAATCTGTAAATAGTAGAACAAATCTTAAGTTAAATGCTGATCAAATAAGTGAAGTTTTGATTTCAATTTATGGAGCAATTCTAAATTCTACAGAGGAAATTGAGAAAATAAAAATAAACAAAGAGAATAAAGATGCTATAGTATATGTTCATGTAGGTCATGCATATAAAACCTCAAAAAATATTGCTTCAAATGGTGCTCTGAGAACTCAAATGACATCAAGATTAGTTGGTAAATTTATTAGGCAAGTTGATTTAAAAATAAACAAAAAACAACCATTATTTTCAAAAGCATTTCTAAAGAAAGAATGCAAAATCGAAGTTGAAGTTCTAAAAACTATAACTTACGAATCTCAAATACTATCCCCAAAATTAAAAATTGCAGAATTAAGAGGTAAAGAAATTGTTAAAAAGATTTTTGAAACTTTGAGTAAAAAAGACGGTTATCAACTGTTGCCTAAAGATTTTCAAGAAGTCTATGTAAAAGCGAGTGATTCTGAAAAACCCAGAGTCATATGTGATTTTATCGCTGGAATGACTAACAAATATGCTATCCAATTTTACGGAAGACTGACATCAGAAAACCCTGAAAC
>CAYGMB010000043.1:7917-10392 GCA_964350765.1 uncultured Flavobacteriaceae bacterium | reverse complement strand
CAATTTATATAATTTATGGGTCAAATTTGTAAAACCCTTAAAAACCTAATTAAATAAATTATAGTTGCTTACAGCTTCGGCTATTTCATAACCTAAACGTAGACCTTCATCACTATCTGCCTGCACATGTACCCCTAGTGGTACTCTAGAGTATGCATTTTCTTCGGCCATTTCAGAAAAAGAAGTATAACTTCTTGGAAGCCCTCTAAATTCACTTCTAGCTTCATGTGTTCTGTCGGTGAAATTAATGCTATCTCCTTCAAAAAGAGAGCTAAAAACCCCTGCAGCTGCTCCAGCAAAAGTGGCATGCCCAGAGGGATAACTTGGAAATGCCGGATTTGGCGAAGAAATAAATCTTGCAAGATTAGTTGTAAAATCCTCGTTAATATATTCAATAATATAAGTGCTAGGACGCTGCGTGTTATAGGTGTATTTATCTGCCCATGCTGAAACTGCAGCATCATTTATGGCAAATCCTAGTCTTAATAAGAGTTCTAAACTTTGTTCGTAGCTTAATTCTTCTTGTAAAATTAATTGGTTTGCGATAGAAAATTGTCTTCCTGGAGGACTCATCATTAAACCTTCTACATCGTCCGACCAAAATTCTGCAATCCATAAATCTTCATTATCCTCTAACTGTGCTGTAGTACAAATTACGTTTACTTCATCCATTTTTTCATAATACCTACTTGATGCATCTGTGCTATACTCGGCTTCTGGAGCAATGCTAGAAGTTTCGCTAGGAGTAATAACAAATGTTCTTACGGTTTCCCAATACGGAAACCAAGCACTTTCGTCTTCCCCTGCAATCCATAATCCGTCTCCAACAGGAGGGATATAAGACGCTGGGTTTGGGTCTATTATTTGAGTTTCGGCTTCAGAGTCTGTTTGGCTATAAGCAATTACACTTTCTGCAACATAGGTTCCCCAATTAATAGAGTTGTCTATTTCAGATTGTGATAAGCCTATTGAGAATTCAACTTTGTTTTCTTCATATAGTGTGCTTATTTCTGCCATTGCACTTTGTTGAGTTACACTAAACATAAAGTGTTCTGCTACTAGAGCGTATGTTTTGTTAAGCGCTAAGTTTAAATCTACATTGGCTTCTCTTCTGCTAAAATCAATTGTAAAACCTTGCAGTCTATTAGAATTAGAGATATAGCCATCCATATCCGCAACAGCTGCCTCATATCCTGCTAAATGAATGTAAGCTAGTGCACGCGCTATTGTGTTGGGCCTCATATTCTCCGTATGCCTATCAATAGTTAGCCATTGAGAATTCCATTGAGTGATTAACGTTGTGGTTAGGTTCTCTACTTGTGTTTCATCGTCAGATTTAAGGTCATCATTAGAGCATGACTGCAAAAAGGCAGTTAAGACTACTAATACCATAAAGATCTTGGTTGTTTTCGTCTTCATAGTTTTTAGTTGAGTTAGTTAGTTGGTATATATTGTTTTTAGCTATAATATTGATCTAATAGTTTTGCTTGTTCTTCAATTGCTTCTTTAAACTCTTGTTTCATAGATGATACCAGCTCTTGTAAAGGAAGCGTGTCTTGAATTGTAGAAACGCCTTGCCCTGCAGACCAGAGTGTTTTCCATGCTTTTGCTTCGCTATCTAATTCTTTTCCGAAGTCTACTTTAGCTTTACGTTCCCATTGCTCTTTAGTAATACCCATAGCCTCTAGACTTTTGCGCATAAAATTAGCAGGTACACCAGAAATAGCTGCGGTATAAACAATGTCATCTGCGCTAGAGTCAATTATCATTTGTTTATATTCTTCGCTTGCTTTGCTTTCTTTGGTATTGATAAAACGTGTTCCCATATAAGCAAAATCGGCTCCCATTTGCGTGGCTGCAGCTACATCACGTCCAGTACTTAAACATCCTGAAAGCAAAATTGTACCATTAAATATAGATTTTATTTCATTTATAAAAGGTACAGGGTGTAACATTCCTGCATGTCCACCAGCTCCATTGCAAACCAAGATAAGTCCATCTACACCAGCTTCTATAGCTTTTTCGGCATGACGTCTTTTTACCACATCATGAAATATAACACCGCCATAGCTATGTACGGCTTGCACTACTTGCTGTACAGCACCAAGTGAGGTAATAACTAAGGGGACTTGGTGTTTTATACAAATTCTTAAATCGGCTTCTACGCGTGGGTTGGTATGGTGTACGATTATATTTACTCCAAAAGGCGCTGCTTTTTTTCCAGTTTCTTTTTCCCAAGCTGCAAGCTCTTGTTTTATTTGGATAACCCATTCTTCAAAACCTTCGGTTGTACGTTGGTTTAAAGCCGGAAAAGTACCAACAATGCCAGCTTTACAACTAGCTATTACTAATTCTGGACCAGAAATTAAAAACATGGGTGCGGCAACTACAGGAAGTGAGATGCCTTGAGAAGCTAATTTTTTCAAAATATATTTTTGTTTAAAGTTGAATTATTATGCATGCATAAGGGGTACG
>CAYGMB010000043.1:786-7821 GCA_964350765.1 uncultured Flavobacteriaceae bacterium | reverse complement strand
ATCATGGGCAATTTTATAAAATAACTCTTCTGCAATATAAGAGCGTAAATTTTGATGTAGGGATTTTTCGGTAGTTTTTTGAGCGACAACATAATAATCTGTACCGTAAAGAATTTTGTGTGAAACTTTTGAGTCGTTCAATAAAAATTTTAGCATTGGAAACAAATCTTCATTAAATAAAATGAAACTTACATCTGCATATACATTGTCATATTTTACCATTAAATCGTAAATAACAGAAAGCCAACTTGCGTTCCACCAAATGGTACGTATACTCTTATGGTTTAATGTATTCTTTACTCGGTTGTAGTCCTCCACAGAAGCATGACTTATATTTTTATTGTAATTGTTCCAGCCGTCTGCTTCATACTTGTACCATTCTTTGCTGCCTCCAAAATGTGCCAAACAAATTTTAAGCTTGCTCAAATCGCACTCGTAGCCTAGGTATGAAGAAAGCAGTTGTTTGTCTAATAAACAATGGTAGTTTAAAGGGTGAGTGAAATTTGTGGTCCATTGATAGTTACCTGTCTGTGGTAAAGGGATAGGTTGTGGATTATTAGTTCCTTTTTTATTGTATTTTAAAATAGGGTGTTCATTCCATTTGTCCTCTTTTTTACCACGATAAAAAACTGTTCCTTCAATACAATGAGTCATAATCGGTATTTGATGCTCTTGTGCAAAAAGGTAACTTTTAATTAAATCCTTATCAAAAGGATAGTAGCCTAAAGCGGGATACAACTTTATACCAGAAAAAATCCCTTTGCTTAATTCAGACTTGATACGATATTGAAAGTTTTCAAAACCATTTTTATTTGCGGTCTCCTTAATCCTCCTAGGGTCTATAAATATAAAAGGAAGTAAATCTGGATTTGTTTTTGTGACTTTTTTTAGTTCATCAAGTTGTTGTAAGTAAGGTTTTTGAGCTTTTCCTGCTTGCATATAATCCATGTCCATAGATAATACTACAAACTTGGTGTTTTGTGCATAGGTTTTTTCTAACAAGTCGTAAATTCTACCTTGTGTTTTATATTGAAGGGAATAACGACCAAGTGTCATAAAACGGTCTCTAATTTGTTTAAATTCTTTGCTAAATAAAAACTCAACGCGTAGGATATTTGTTATTACCTTAAAACACCATTTTAAAACAAGCGCAACAATTGCATATACCCAATATAAAACGAAAGTCCATTTACAAAATTGAAGGATTCCAAACTTAATTTTTTTGAGGTTATGCCTAAACTTCTTGTATTTATAGCTCCCTCTACTGGTAAGATTAGAGTAATACCATTTTACTAACTTTATAGTTAAAATCTTTGCTAAAAAGCCAGGTACAAAAGTTCTAGCAAACTCATTGGGTACATGGTCTATAGTAAATATATGTGTGTGACAATTGTATATGGTTTTGTCTTGTAATGCCATTTATTATTTAATAATAGGAATACTTTCTTGTAATAAACGCCACGTGTATCCTTTCTCTGAAGTTTTATCTAAGTCAAAAACCGAATAAAACCGAAGCATGTTATTAGGATTATTTGGGTCTACTTCAATGGGTGTTGATACTTCATTAATATTGTCTTTGTGAATAGCAAAGCTATTTACTACCAAAACCCATTTGCCATTTTTAAATTGATATAAATAGTACTTGTTAAAAATGGGGTCTTTAAGTTTTGCTGTTACTAATAATAAATCGCTTTTAAATTCAGGAAACCGAAGACTTTCTAAAGTAGCTCCATAGGTGTCTTTTATGTAAATAGGCGGCGTATTGTTGTTTTCAAACTGAATGGTTGTAATTCCTTTACTTTTATTTACTTTTTTTACATAAGCATAAAAAGAAGCTTCTTTATTAATATAATTGCCAATTATAGCACCAGCAGGTAAGGTAGGTTTCACGGAGACAATTACCTCGTTTGTAGTTGAGTCTGTTTCAGAGATTTCAGTATTTGAACTATTAATTACGTCTTTTGAGGTGTTTGTTGTTTTCGAACCACATTTCAAAAGAAACATTAATATAAATCCAAATAAAAAATATCTCATTATATTTTAAAAGTGATTACAGGCATGTTGGCATGATTAACTAAATCTTCACTTATGCTTCCATTAAAAAAATGTGCCAACCCTTTTCTGCCATGTGTACTCATACCAATTAATTGCATTTTATTGTTTTTGGCAAAGTTGAGTATTCCTTTTTCAACACTTAAATCATTGTAGATATGAAGCTCGGCACTATTCGTTTTTGTTTTATTTAAAAATTGATGCATTAGTTTATTTGCATCTTGAGAAGTTTTAAAATCACTTGGTGTATTTACGTGAAGTAAATTTAGAGTAGCACCAATGGAATGTGCAAAATCTCTAGCTTTTTTGAAACTTGGAATATTTTCATCAGAAAAATCTGAAGCATATACAAAATCGTTTACTTCAAAATTTGGATGCTCGTTTTTAATAACCAAAACAGGGATAGAAGCTGTTCTTACAACTTTTTCTGCATTACTACCTATAAACATTTGTTTAAATCCGCTTGCTCCATGAGACCCCATGACAATGAGATTAATGTCTTTTTCTTTAACGGTTTGGTTTATATCCTCATAGATTTCGCTATGGCCTACGGCAGTCTTAACGGCAACTTTGGCTAAGTAAGGTTTTTTTAAAATTTCTTCAAACTTTTCCTCCGCAAGTCTTACAAATGCAAGAGATTCTGGCATAGGTCCTTTTTTTGCAGTTTCATTAATGTGTGTTGGCAAATTAAGAGAATGTTCAAGGTAAATTTCGCTATTATTTCTCTTTGCAATTTGAGCAGCAACTTTTAATGCGTTTTCTGCTTGAGGGGAAAAATCTGTTGGAACTAAAATACGATTCATAAGTGTTTGGTTTGATTAAAATAAAGTAGCATTAAGGTACAAAAAATAAATCGCTATACAACAGTTTTTTTTATCCTAAAAAATGTGATATATTTGCACCGAATTTAAGACGCACAAAGGGAGGGGACGAAAAGTCCCCTCTTTTTATAGCCAAAAAATAATGCAGGAAAAGGTAGAAAATTTGCTTTCTAAAGCGCTAGAGAAACATCCATCGCTTTTTTTGATTGATTTAAGTATTTCTGAAACCAATCAAATTAGAGTAATCATAGATGGAGATCAAGGTGTTAAGGTAGAAGATTGTATAGCAATAAGTAGAGCAATTGAGCATAATCTTGATAGAGAAGAGCAAGATTTTTCTTTAGAGGTTATGTCTGCTGGGGTTTCAGAGCCTTTAACGCTTTCTAGACAATATAAAAAGAACATTGGTAGAAAGCTTAAAGTAAAAACTGAAGCAGGTAAAACTGTTGAAGGAGCATTGATTAATGTAGCTGAAGAGGCAGTTACCCTTACATGGAAAACAAGAGAACCCAAACCTGTAGGTAAAGGAAAAGTAACAGTAAAAAAAGAAGCTGTTTTACCTTATAAAGAGATTGTAGAAGCAAAAGTTATGGTAACATTTAATTAGAAAAATGACATGGAAAATTTAGCGTTAATCGATTCTTTTTCGGAATTTAAGGACGATAAGCAAATTGACAGAGTAACGCTTATGGCGATACTGGAAGAAGTTTTTAGAAGTGCCCTAAAGAAAAAATATGGTAGTGATGATAACTTTGATATAATTGTAAACCCAGACAAGGGAGACTTAGAGATTTGGAGAAATCGTGTTGTTGTAGCAGATGGTGAAGTAGAGGAACCTAATGAAGAAATCTCATTAACCGAAGCACGAAAAATAGAAGATGACTTTGAGGTTGGAGAAGATGTATCTGAAGAAGTAAAGTTAATAGATTTAGGACGTCGTTCTATCTTAGCATTACGCCAAAATCTAATTTCAAAAATACATGAACACGATAACACTATAATATATAAGCAATTTAAAGACATGGAAGGTGATATTTATACCGCAGAGGTACATCACATCCGTCATAGAGCTGTTATATTACTAGACGATGAAGGAAACGAAATTATCTTACCAAAAGATAAGCAGATTCCTTCAGATTTTTTCAGAAAAGGAGATAATGTAAGAGGGGTTATTGAATCGGTTGAGCTTAAAGGAAACAAACCAACAATAATTATGTCTCGAGCTAATCCGTTGTTTTTGGAAAAATTGTTTGAACAAGAAATTCCTGAAGTTTTCGATGGATTAATTAATGTGAAAAAAGTAGTGCGTATTCCTGGTGAAAAAGCTAAAGTGGCAGTTGATTCTTACGACGATCGTATCGATCCTGTTGGTGCTTGTGTGGGGATGAAAGGGTCTAGAATTCATGGAATTGTTCGTGAATTAGGAAATGAGAATATCGATGTAATAAATTATACTAACAACTTACAATTATTTATTACAAGAGCATTAAGTCCAGCAAGAGTAACTTCTATAAAAATTAATGAAGAGACTAAGCGTGCTGAGGTTATTTTAAAACCTGAAGAAGTCTCTAAAGCAATTGGTCGTGGAGGTCACAACATTAGACTTGCAGGACAACTTACTGGATACGAAATTGATGTACTAAGAGAAGGAGCAGAAGAAGATGTAGAATTAAGAGAATTCTCTGACGAAATAGAAGAGTGGATAATTGACGAGTTCAAAAAAATAGGACTAGACACCGCAAAAAGTGTTCTAGAACATGATATTAGTGACTTAGTAAAGAGAACAGATCTCGAAGAAGAGACAGTTATCGAGGTTGTTAATATCCTAAAAGAAGAATTTGAAGAGTAGTTAGCATAATAATTACCTTTAACCTATATTACAACAAAGAAAATAGAGAAGCATTATATGGCTGAAGCAAAAAAAATGAGGCTTAACAAAGTATTGCGTGAATTTAATATCTCGCTGGATCGTGCCGTGGAATTTTTAAGTTCTAAAGGTTTCGAGATAGAAGCACGCCCTACTACCAAAATTTCTAATGAAGAGTACCAAGTGCTTTTTGACGAATTTCAAACAGATAAGTCGAAAAAAATTGAATCCAAAGAAGTTGGTGAAGAAAAACGTAAGGAAAAAGAAGAACTTCGTTTGGAGCGTGAGCGTGAGCTAGAAGAAAAACAGCAACGTGAAGCAAGCAAAGTAGTTAAAGCCGAAGCCAAACTAGACGGTCCAAAGCAGGTTGGTAAAATAGATCTTGACGCAAAAAAACCTTCTAAAGAAACTAAACAAGAAAAGCCGAAAGAAGAAAAGGTAGTTAAAAAGGAAGAACTAGTAGCTAAAAAAGAAACACCTAAAGAGGAAGTTAAAAAAGAAGCTAAGAAAGAAGTCAAGGCAGAGCCAAAGAAAAAACCTGAAGAAGCTAAAAAAGAGAAAAAACCAGAAGATCCAAAAACTTCTTCTAAAGAAGCTAAAGAGGAAACAAAAGAAGATGCTAAGCCAGGAAGTGATGTAGTTGAAACCAATTACAAAAAACTAGACGGTCCTAATTTCACAGGTAAAAAAATTGATTTAGCTCAGTTTAAAAAACCTGAAAAGAAAAAAACAGAGAAAAAAGAAAATGCTAATAAGCCAGAGCGTAAAAGTAGAAGACGTCGTATTAGCAAAGGTCCTGTAAAAGGAAATGGTTGAGGAAACAATTACAGAGGTCAAAATAAAGGAAGAGGACGTTCAAATGTTCCTAAGGAAGAGCCTAGTGAAGAAGAAGTACAAAAACAAGTACGTGAAACATTAGAGAAACTTCAAGGTAAATCTAATAAAGGTAAAGGAGCAAAATACCGTAGAGAGAAACGAGATAGTCATCGTCAAAAAACAGAGGATGAACTTGCACAACAGGAAGCAGCTAGTAAGCTACTTAAAGTTACAGAATTTGTTACTGTAAGTGAAGTTGCTACTATGATGAATGTTCCTGTAACCGATATCATTTCGGCATGTATGTCACTTGGAATGATGGTGACAATGAACCAACGTCTAGATGCCGAAACACTTTCAATTGTTGCAGACGAGTTTGGATATGAAGTTGAGTTTGTAACAGCAGATATTGAAGAGTCTATACAAGTAGAAGAAGATAATCCAGAAGATTTAGTGCCTAGAGCTCCTATAGTAACTGTTATGGGACACGTAGATCATGGTAAAACATCGTTGCTGGATCACATTCGTGAAGAGAACGTAATTGCGGGAGAGTCTGGAGGAATCACACAGCATATTGGTGCCTATGGTGTAGAATTAGAGAATGGTCAAAAAATTGCCTTCTTAGATACACCTGGTCACGAGGCCTTTACGGCGATGCGTGCCAGAGGAGCACAGGTAACAGACTTAGCGATTATTGTAGTGGCTGCAGATGATGACATTATGCCGCAAACAAAAGAAGCAATCTCACACGCTCAAGCTGCTGGAGTTCCTATTGTTTTTGCCATCAATAAAATTGATAAGCCTACTGCAAACCCAGACAAAATTAAAGAGGGTCTAGCAAGTATGAATCTTCTTGTAGAGGATTGGGGAGGTAAAATCCAATCGCATGATATCTCTGCAAAAACAGGGCAAGGAGTTAATGAGCTACTCGAAAAAGTACTACTTGAAGCAGAGTTATTAGAACTTAAAGCCAATCCAGATAAGTTAGCAACAGGTACAGTAGTGGAAGCATTCTTAGATAAAGGTCGAGGGTATGTTTCTACCATATTAGTACAAGGAGGAACTTTAAAGATTGGAGATTATGTGTTAGCAGGTCAGCATAGCGGTAAAGTAAAAGCAATGCATGATGAACGAGGAAAGAAAATTAAAAAAGCAGGTCCTTCAACTCCTGTTTCTATTTTAGGACTGGACGGAGCACCACAAGCAGGGGATAAATTTAATGTGTTTGATGATGAGCGTGAAGCAAAAGATATTGCAAGTCGCCGTACACAACTTCAGCGTGAACAATCTGTAAGAACACAAAGACATATCACCCTTGATGAAATAGGAAGACGTATAGCACTTGGAGAATTTAAAGAGTTGAATATTATTCTTAAAGGAGATGTGGATGGATCTGTAGAAGCATTGACTGATAGTTTCCAAAAACTTTCTACCGAAGAAATTCAAGTAAATATTATACACAAAGCAGTTGGACCTATT
>CAYGMB010000043.1:0-776 GCA_964350765.1 uncultured Flavobacteriaceae bacterium | reverse complement strand
CCAATGGGGAATGCACGTCAAATAGCAGATAAAGAAGAAATTGATATTAGAACATACTCAATTATCTACGATGCTATTAACGATCTTAAAGACGCTATGGAGGGAATGTTATCTCCAGAAATGAAAGAAGAGGTTACAGGTACTGCAGAAATTAGAGAAACCTTTAAAATTTCTAAAATTGGAACCATAGCTGGTTGTATGGTGATGAATGGTAAAATTTATAGAAACTCTGGTATTCGTCTTATACGTGAAGGAGTTGTTGTATTTACTGGAGAATTAGAGTCTCTTAAGAGATTTAAAGATGATGTTAAAGAAGTATCTAAAGGATACGATTGTGGTATGCAAATTAAAAATTACAACGACATACAAGAAGGAGACATTATTGAAGCTTTCCAAGAAGTAGCTGTAAAGAAAAAGCTAAAATAGTAGCTAGCGGCAATATTCAGACAGAGGCCAATATTTCACAATAAAAAAGCTCTAAGTTTACATAAAACTTAGAGCTTTTTTACTTTTTATTACTTGCTTAGAAACAGAATAGAATTCTGTGTTGAAAGCTTATTTATTAGGTTTTAAAATAAAAGCAGATGAAAAATTATCTTGTATTTCTACAAGTGCTCTGTCAGCCTCAAGGCGTGTTGCAAAATTACCGACCCAAACCTTGTAATTTGGTGTTTCATATTCTATAGAAGCAGGCCAAGCACCGTATATGCCTCTATATTTTCTTATCACACTATTGGCTCTATTTAACTCGCCATAGTACAATTGGATTGTGTATC
>CAYGMB010000042.1:8076-11142 GCA_964350765.1 uncultured Flavobacteriaceae bacterium | reverse complement strand
GGTTTATAGCCACATCATTAGGTAAATTGGGTGAAGGTTTAATGGGTAAGCTATAAGGTATATCATGATTGTAGTTTTCCATAGTAATAATTTTGAGCTCACATTGTACACCATTAGCAAGCCAGCCCTCCCCATTAATCATTTGAGCATATTCTGCAATGGTCATTCCATGTACTACAGGCACAGGATGCATACCAACAAAACTACTGTGTTGAGGTTCTAACATAGGACCGTCAATATAATGTCCATTTGGGTTAGGTCTATCTAAAATTAATAGCGGTATTCCAGCTTCAGCACAAGCTTCCATTACATAATGTAAGGTAGAAATATAGGTATAAAAACGAGCTCCTACATCTTGGATGTCAAAGACCATAACTTCAATACCCTCAAGTTGTTTAGGAGTAGGTTTTTTGTTTTTTCCGTAAAGAGATACAATAGGAATACCTGTTTTGGTGTCGATACCATCTTTCACTACTTCGCCAGCATCTGCAGTACCTCTAAAGCCGTGCTCTGGAGCAAATACTTTTTGGATATTAATTTTAGCTGAAGATATAAAGTAATCAACTAAATGAGTATTAATCGAGTCATTATTTCTTGATTTAAGGTTATTTAAGTCATTGGGTATTATAGAAGTCTGATTCCCCACAATCCCAACTTTTTTGTCTTTAAGAATTGGAATGTACTTTTCAATTTGTGATGCCCCAACAACAATCTCTTTCGTTTCAGTAGTTATAGAAATACTATCATGTATTATTTCACTTTCAGCAAAATCACTAGTGTTTTTTGTTTGTAAATTATTCCCACAGGAAAAAGGAAGGGTGAGCATTCCTAAAACGGTTAAAATAAGTGTATTTTTGTAAAGTAACAGAGTCATAAACAGGTACGTGAATTTAGAGTTTTTTCTTGCTCGACGCATTATTTCCTCAAAGGATTATAAAAGTAGTGTTTCGGCCCCAATAATAAAAATAGCTATTACTGCTATTATCTTGGGTATGGTAGTTATGTTGGTGTCTATTGCCACGGGAGTAGGACTACAAAAAAAGATAAAAGAAAAAGTTTCTGCGTTTAATGGAGATATAATCATCACTAATTTTGATACCAATTTCTCTAACGATTCTCAAATTCCTATTTCAAAAGAGCAAGACTTTTACCCAAAATTTACAAGTGTTGAGGGAATTAAACATATCCAAGTTACTGCATTAAAAGGTGGTGTTATTAGGACTGCAACAGATTTTGAAGGTGTTGTTGTAAAGGGAGTAGGAGATGATTATAACTGGGAGTTTTTTGAAGACTTTTTAGTTAAAGGAAGATTACCCAATTACTCTGGAGGCATTAACGATGAACTTTTAATTTCAGAATATCTAGCAAACAGGTTGCAGCTCACAATTGGTGATAAAGCTCCTACCTTTTTCTTAAATGCTGAAGAGGGTAAACGTCCAAGAAATATTGGCTTTACTATAGTGGGTATTTACAATAGTGGTTTTTTGGAGTTTGACGAGCAGTTTATTATAGCAGATATCAAACAGATACAACGTCTAAATAAATGGACCGATAACCAAATTGGTGGTTTTGAAGTTTTTGTCGAAGATTTTGATACTATAAGAGAGACAGGAAATAAAGTGTATGATGAGATTGGTAGCACGCTAGACACCCAAACTATACGAGATAAATATGGTTCTATTTTTGAATGGCTAGATTTGTTCGATTTTAACATCGTGCTCATTATAGGTATTATGATTTTGGTGGCAAGTATTAATATGATTACGGCCTTATTAGTACTTATTTTAGAGCGTACTCAAATGATAGGAGTTTTAAAAGCATTGGGGAGTAGTGATTGGAGTGTTCGTAAAGTATTTTTATACAATGCCATGTATTTAATTGGTGTTGGACTGTTTTGGGGCAATGTGATTGGACTAGGTATCTTGCTTATTCAAAAACAGTTTAAGTTATTCCCGTTAGATCCAAGTACGTATTATGTTACAGAGGCTCCAGTATATTTTGATGTGGGACATATTCTTTTACTTAATCTGGGCACTTTCTTATTATGCTTACTGTTTTTAGTGGTTCCGTCTTATCTTATTTCTAAAGTATCCCCTGTAAAGGCAATTAGGTTTGAGTAAAGGGGAAAAACCCCCTGTTAAAAAAGGGGAAAACCCTGCTTTATATTTCTTCCTTTATTTCTTTCTTTACAGTTATTAACTTTTAATAAAATTAATATGAAAAATTTTTTAGCTTACGTTTTTACTTTTTTAACGTTCTTTGTCTCTTTCCATTCTTGTGCACCGGATACTAATGTGCAACCTATTGCTGAGGAAAATTTAACATCGAGAATAAATACGCAAGAAATTATTTCCGCATTAGGGAAAGTTGATAACCATTTTGAAATGAATAGAAATTCTTTACCGAATGAACTTACACAAGAATATATTGATGATTATTTGGTAATTATGGGTTATAACCCTGGAGAATTTACTGTATCTGATGTTGAAGAAGTTATTGAAAGATTGGGAATTTCTTCAATCGATAGTGTTGAAGCTGCACTTGTAGAATTAGACTTACAACAGTTCACAATAGATATTATTGAGCAAATTAAGGATGGTAATTATATTGATGACCTTTCTAGCATGCCTGATTATCAAAATCTTGATATTGATGAGAAAGAAATATTAGATATGGCAAATGCTTTACTTTTAGATGATATAAATAACAACAGAGGATGTCAAGGAGGAGCGTCTATGGGTGCTCTAATTGGAGTTGCATTAGGAAGTATATTTGGACCTCTTGGTGCAGTAGCTGGAGCTGTCGTTGGTGGAATGATTGGTTGTGAAGTAGATGGTGGTAAAGGTAGATAGACAATCTATTGAAATTATTATTATGAAAAAAGCAGTTATAACTTTAATTTTTTTGATTGCTTCATGTCAAGTGATTTTTTCTCAAGAAGATGAGGTTTCAGAAGCAGGAGAATGGTTTATACAAGACTATTTTGGTATTGCAACTATTGAATCCAATGATGTATTTAAAGTTAACGCTAATGCATCTGGTATTTCATTAGGTAAAGAATCTATT
>CAYGMB010000042.1:6076-8066 GCA_964350765.1 uncultured Flavobacteriaceae bacterium | reverse complement strand
ATAATCAGTTGTATTATAACAATGATTATTTAAGACTCCCTGTATTAGCTAGGATAAATAGTAATGTAAAATCAAAAACCAATTTTTACGTTGAAACAGGTTTTTATATCAGTTATCTTTTTAGTGTTCAAGTCGAGAACTTTCAAGAAAACATTGAAAATTCTACAAATAGTTTGGGGTCAAATTTTGGTATACAAGCAGGTTTTGGAGTAAAGCATCAGTTCACAGAAAACTTAAGTATGAATTTAGGTTTTTTAACTCAGACTGATACGTTTGAAATTTTATCTGACGATGAAATACAATTAATCGAAATAAAAAACTTGTACGCATTTAACATTGGTGTAGGTTTTAAATTTTAATATTAGTAATGAAATTATTTTTTTATGGGTGGCTAATTTTGGCCACCCTTTTTTCTTGTGATCGAAATAGATGTTATGTAAATGTTTCTTTACTAGATAAAGATGAGATATACCTAGTATATAGGGGTACAGATTCTAAAGAAGGAATTCTATCAAAGGAATACTCTATGCGTAACAAAAATGCATCACATGTGGGTTTTGCAGTTTATACTTCTGGTAAATGGACTGTACACCATGTAATGCGTTCTAAACATCTAGATTCAGACTTTCTTAAAACTGGAATATGCGAATTTTTTGATGTTAACGAGAAAAAAATAAAATATGCAAGTGTATATTCCATTAATGATTTCTCTGAAAAAGACAAACATAATTTGCTAAAAGAATTGGAGAAGCTTACTAGACTTGATGTAATTTTTGATAGGGCATTTTTGCACACAAACGGTGAAGATAAATTATATTGCTCGGAGATGATTGTGAATGCTCTTATGGAAGTGGATGAAACAAGGTTTGATTTTCAACCTCACAAAAAAAAGCTAAAATCTTTGCATTCAAAATTCTTGGGAAGGGATACATTGCATTATTATCCCGTAGATATTTTTCAATATGATAAAAACTTCTCCCTTGTTAAGGATTGGTATTATTAATTTTTACCTTTGCCATCTCAAAATAAACTATGGAGTACGCAAAGAACATCTTAGAGACTATTGGGAATACCCCACTCGTAAAAATTAATAAACTTGCTGAAGAATTGCCTTGTTTGTTGTTAGCAAAATATGAAACATTTAATCCTGGAAACTCTGTTAAGGACCGTATGGCACTTAAAATGATTGAGGATGCTGAAGAAGATGGACGTCTTCAACCAGGCGGAACAATTATAGAAGGAACCTCCGGTAATACAGGAATGGGGTTAGCCCTTGCTGCTATAGTAAAAGGGTATAAAATGGTTTGTGTTATTAGTGACAAGCAAAGTAAAGAGAAAATGGACATTTTACGGGCTGTTGGAAGTGAAGTAGTGGTGTGTCCTACAGATGTAGAACCCGATGATCCTAGGTCCTATTACTCAACTTCAAAACGTCTTGCGGAAGAAACTCCTAATAGTTGGTATGTAAATCAATATGACAACCCAAGTAATGCAAAAGCACATTACGAAAGTACTGGACCAGAGATTTGGAAGCAAACTAATGGAAAAGTTACACACTTTGTTGTAGGTGTTGGTACTGGTGGTACTATTAGTGGAGTAGGGAAATATCTAAAAGAACAAAACCCAAACATAAAAGTATGGGGAATTGATACCTACGGAAGTGTATTTAAAAAATATCATGAAACTGGAATATTTGATGAAAAAGAAATTTATCCTTATGTAACTGAAGGTATAGGTGAAGATATTTTACCAGAGAATGTAGATTTTGATATCATTGATGGGTTTACAAAAGTGACTGATAAAGATGCAGCAGTTTATACTCAAAAGCTAGCTAAGCAAGAGGGTATGTTTTTAGGAAATTCTGCAGGTGCTGCTATGAAAGGAGTTCTTCAGTTAAAAGAGCATTTTACAGATAAAGATGTTGTAGTTGTACTGTTTCATGACCATGGAAGTCGCTATGTAGGTAAAATGTTTAATGATGACTGGATGC
>CAYGMB010000042.1:1751-6052 GCA_964350765.1 uncultured Flavobacteriaceae bacterium | reverse complement strand
GATATATAGATTAATCTCTATTTACTATATTTACATTTCTCCCCAACAAATTTAGTTTTAAATGAAAGAAGATTTCCTGCATTACGTGTGGAAATTTCAGAAGTTTTCGGCAAAGAAAATTAAAACAGCTTCGGGAGAAAATGTAATAGTATCTAAACCTGGGAGTCATAATTTTAATGCTGGGCCAGACTTCTTTAATGCTTCTATACAAATTGGTGAACAATTGTGGGCTGGTAATGTAGAGATACATATTAAGTCTAGTGATTGGTATGCACATGGACATGAAAAGAATTCTGCCTATGATTCAGTTATACTTCATGTTGTTTGGGAGCACGATACAGAAGTTTATAGAAATGATAATACTCCAATTGCAACCCTAGTTATTAAAGATTTGGTTGCAGAACAAAATTTAAAAGAATACAAAAAACTCTTTACAAAAAATAAACAATGGATTGCTTGTGAAAACTACTTTCCCGATGTAGATGATTTTATAATTGACAATTGGTTAGAACGGCTTTATATAGAACGTCTTGAAGAAAAATCTTTAATTATCCTTAATGAGCTGGAACGAAATAATAATCATTGGGAGGCAGTTTTGTACAAAATGCTTTTTAAAAACTTTGGACTTAAAGTTAATGGAGATTCCTTTTTAAGCATTGCAAACTCTTTAGATTTTTCGGTAATACAGAAAACAAGAAGCTCCAGAAAAAGTCTTGAAGCATTGTTATATGGACAAGCAGGGCTTCTACTAGAAAATTATGACGATACCTATTTTGAGAGTTTAAAACTTGAATACGATTTCTTAAAGCAGAAATTTCAGTTGTCTCAAAATTCAGTCTCTACTCCAAAGTTTTTTAGGTTACGTCCTCCTAATTTTCCAACAATACGTCTTTCTCAATTGGCTTCTCTTTTTTTTGAAAGAACCTCTTTGTTCTCTGATGTAATTACAGCAAAAACTAAAGAAAATTATTATTCAATATTTAATATAGCAGCTAGTGAATACTGGGACACACATTATAATTTTGAAGTGCTTTCTGCAACCAGAAATAAAAAACTAACTAAAGGTTTTATTGAATTATTAATAATTAATACTCTCATACCAATTAAGTTTGCTTACGCCAAACATATTGGAGACGACAATGTAAATGAACTATTAACTTTGGTAGAACAACTACCTAAGGAGAGTAATACAATTATTGCTAAATATAATAAGCTTAAAAAAGTTGGGACAAATGCATTAAAATCTCAAGGACTCTTGCAGTTAAATAGTAAGTATTGTAAAAAAATGCAATGTCTTAATTGTGCTATAGGTACTACAATAATTGGATGATTTTTGAAATTTGAAGTTTAAAAAGTATTTTTATTAAACTTTCGGATTACTCAAAATAAACTATTTTGCAATATGTTACAATTTGTCTATAAAATACGCCACTATTTTGAAAAGAGAGGTTTTTATGTTAGCTCTCGTTTGGCAGATAGATTGGGTATGCGAGCAAAAAGTGTAAGGCTCTTTTTTATATATGTATCCTTCGCTACACTTGGAGCTGGGTTTGCAATTTATTTGACCTTAGCTTTTTGGCTAAAACTTAAAGATTTAATTTACAGTAAAAGAACATCTGTTTTTGATTTATGAAAAAAATTTTTGTATCAAAAATTACTTTTGCAATATTACTTGTACTTCTTGTTTTTATAATAGGTGTAATTGGGTTTAAATTTTATTCTGGATACTCATGGATAGATGCTATTTACATGACTGTAATAACAATTTCAACAGTAGGATATGCAGAAGTAGAGCCTCTAAATCAAGTAGAAAAAATCTTTACTTCTTTTTTAATTATATGCAGTATTTTTATTTTAGGATATGCTATAACAGTAATTTCAGAATATATTTTAAGCAGGAATAATATTGGAAATATAAAGTACAAAAAGGTGAAAAAAGAAATAGATAATTTAAAAAATCATGTAATTGTTTGTGGTTTTGGGAGAAATGGTAAGCAAGCAACCCAAAAACTACAAGATTATAATGAAAGCTTTGTAGTTATTGATAATGGAGAAGAAGCTATAGAGCGTTTGTCTGATCATAACCTCTTATATGTTAATGGTAATGCTGTGGAAGATGAGGTACTTATTGAAGCTGGATTAAAAAGAGCATCTACCCTTATATGTGCACTACCTAGCGATGCAGATAACCTCTTTATAGTATTATCGGCACGCCAACTCATGCCAAACTTAAAAATTATAAGCAGAGCTACAGAAGAAACTAGCTACCAAAAACTAAAACTAGCAGGAGCAGATAATGTAATTATGCCAGATAAAATAGGAGGTGACCATATGGCGTCTCTAGTTGTTGTGCCAGATTTAGTAGAATTTTTAGATAATCTTTCCGTTTCTGGTGATGACGATAGCATTAATGTAGAACAAATATCTTTTGAAAAAATTTGTCCAGACGGAAAAGAACTTACTATACAGGAAATAGATCTTCGAAAATTAACAGGCTGTTCAATTATTGGATACAAGGATGCTAATGGCCATTATATTGTCAATCCAGAACCATCATTAAGGCTCAGAGAAGGTTCAAAACTTATATTAATTGGACGTCCTAATCAAATTGAAAGTCTTAAACACCAATACAATGTTTAGAAATCGTTAACAATTTAACGGCTAATAATTTGAAATCCCTAAATTTTTTAGCATATTGCTTAGCTTTAAAATCGAAGTCTCATTAATAAACTAACTATGAAGAAATTTCTTCTCTCATTACTTACAATCTTAACGCCACTATTAACTTTTGCACAAGAAACTGATGAAATTGGTCTTGATCAAAAAATAGACCAAGCGTTCCAGCCCATTGCAGATGCAGCTACAACAATAGTGTTTTTTGAAATAGCGGGAACTCCTTTTGTTTTAATCTTACTAGTAGGTAGTGCTTTGTTTTTTACACTTTATTTTGGTTTTCCAAATATTAGATATTTTGGTAAGGCAATTAATACAGTTAGAGGAAAGTATGAAGATATTGAAAAGCATGGGGCAGATGAGTTATATGGTGAAGAAGGAATTGCTCAAGGAGAAGATTTAACTAAAGTTGATATAGAAGAGCACCTAGATAAGGTTGAAGAAAAACTAACTACTAACGAAGAGCTTGCAATAGATGGAGATATAGTAGACACTATAAGAGATGAGAGTAGTGATGGAGAGGTTTCTCATTTTCAAGCATTAGCAACTGCGGTTTCTGGTACTGTTGGTAATGGTAACATAGCTGGTGTAGCACTTGCAATAGCATTAGGAGGACCAGGAGCTACTTTCTGGATGATTGTCTGTGGATTACTAGGGATGAGTACAAAATTTGTAGAGTGTACATTAGGAGTACAATATAGAGATGTTGGAGAAGATGGAACTGTTTATGGAGGTCCAATGTATTACATAAGTAAAGGTCTTAAACAAAAAGGTTTTAAAACTTTAGGTAAGATTGCTGCAGGTCTTTTTGCGGTTTTCTGTATTGGTGGTTCTTTTGGAGGAGGTAATGCTGCTCAGTCCAATCAAGCTACAATAGTTTTAAAAGAATTATTTAATTGGGAAAGTACTGCTGCAGGAGCAATTGTAGGTATAGTACTTGCAATTCTAGTTGGTATTATAATTATTGGTGGTATAAAAAGAATAGCTTCTGTAACAGAAAGAGTAGTGCCTTTTATGGCAGTACTATATATATTATGTTGTCTGTATATAATATTTAGTAATTTCTCTTTTGTGGATGACGCTATAGGACTTATTGTAAGTGAGGCATTTAACCCAACAGCAATAGGTGTTGGTGGAGTTATTGGAGTATTATTAGTAGGATTTCAAAGAGCTGCATTTTCAAATGAAGCAGGTGCAGGTTCAGCATCAATTGCCCATTCTGCTGTAAAAACAAAATATTCTGCATCAGAAGGATTAGTTGCTTTATTAGAGCCATTTATAGACACAGTAGTTATTTGTACTATGACAGCCTTAGTAATTATCATTTTTAACTTTGGAGGAGCTTTTGAATATGGAGGAGATGGTACAGGAGCTGTGCTTATTGATGGAATAGCTTATGAAGGGGCAGGAATAACATCTATTGCATTTGCAGAATATATTCCATACTCTAAAGTGTTTTTAACAGTTGCAGTAGTTTTATTCGCAGTATCTACTATGATATCATGGTCATACTATGGATTACAATCTTGGAAGTTTCTTTTTGGAAGAGGTAAAGCAGCAGACCTAACTTATAAGCTATTATTTTTAACTTTTGTTGTAATTGGAGCAGCAGCAAGTATGAATTCTAT